>NZ_JBKEAF010000076.1:0-9113 GCF_047971895.1 Microbacterium sp. | reverse complement strand
TCGAAGACCTCGGCCGCCGCCGACTTAGGCTGTCGCTGGGCGCGTCGCGCCCGTCGGGTGAGCGGTGCCACCGCTGCTTGTGCCGCATCGGCAGGTACGAGCTCTCCGGCGGGGGCGATCTCGGCCAGCTCGCCCGCTGGCTCGGCCGGCAGAAGCTCACCGCCGATGACGGCCGCAGGGGCCTCGGTCGCACGGGCCCAGACAACGGTCGGCCGCGCCTGCGCACCCGCCGAACGATTGCGCAGCGCGGCCCGGCTGAGGGGTGCGTCGACCGTCACCGCGCGCGGGGCGCTGTCACGACGCGTGCGGCGCAGGGGCGCGGGCGCATCCTCGGGTGTCTCGAACGGCAAGCCTGGGCTCTCGGGTCTTTCGCGCACGGGGGCAGCGAGCGGTCAGTGGGGCTTCTTCTTCACCTCCGCCGTTCGGGCGGCAAAGGTAACGAATGGGTAAACACTACCGTCGGGACTCTGGGAATGCCATGAAAGCCGCCGATACATCGGCAGCGACGTGCTCAGTCATCGAGTGCCCGCTCGATCCGCGCGAACAGTCCGGGGGCGGCGGCGATCGTCATGGTCGGGCTGGCTGTCTGCCCGCCCGGTCCGCCGAACCGCCCGCCGGCCTCCTGCACGATCAGCCCTGCGGCGGCGTGATCCCACGGGTTCAGGCCGCGCTCGAAGTAGCCGTCCAGCCGCCCGGCGGCGACGAAGCTGAGATCGAGCGAGGCGGCTCCCAGCCGACGGATGTCTCGGGCCAGCGGCATCACGCGGCTCAGCCGTGCGATGTCGCCGGCGTGCGTGGCGGGGTCGTAGCCGAACCCGGTCGCCAGCAGCGCCCCCGCATCCCCGGCCGGCTCCTGCACCTGCAGGCGCTCGTTGCCCACGTGCGCGCCCTCGCCGCGGGCGGCCGTGAACATCTCGCCGAGTGCCGGGGCGAACACGGCCCCGGCGAGGCCCGTCCAGTGCGCCGGGTCGGGGTCGCCGGTCACCGCCGCGATGCTCACGGCGTAGACCGGGATGCCGAACGCATAGTTCACCGTGCCGTCGATCGGGTCGACTACCCACGTGACACCGCTGGCCCCGGTGAGTCCGGGCGCGGCACCGGACTCCTCGCCGAGGAACCCGTCGTCGGGTCGGGCTTCGGCCAGGCGTTCGCGGATCAGCAGCTCGACTTCCCGGTCGGCCTCGGTGACGATGTCGGCGAGCACCGACTTGGTCGCCGCGATCGACACGCCCTCGGATCGACGGCGGTGAGCGAGCTGACCGGCCTCGTACGCGACATCCACCGCCAGTGCCAGAAGCTCCTTCTCGAGACTCATACGCCTCACGGTACCCGTCTACGGTGGACGAATGGATGCCGCAGCCGCCACCCATGACGTCGTCATCGTCGGCGGGGGCCACAACGCCCTCGTCGCCGCCGCCTACCTCGCGCGTGCGAGGCGACGCGTCGTGGTGCTCGAACGCCTCGATCGGGTCGGCGGCGCCGCCGTGTCGCAACGTCCGTGGCCGGGAGTCGACGCCCGCGTATCGCGCTACTCGTACCTGGTGAGCCTGCTGCCGCGCCGCATCGTCAACGACCTCGGGCTGCGCATCGACCTGCGCCGGCGGCGGTACTCGTCGTACACGCCCGACCCGCAGCATCCGTCCCGCGGGGTGCTGATCGACACGATGGATGCCTCCGCCACCGCCGCGAGCTTCGCCCGCACCGTCGGCGCCGAGCGCGAGGCGGACCGATTCGCCGCGTTCGTCTCCCGTCTCGCGCCGCTGGCACGCGCGGTGTTCCCGACCATGACCGAGCCGCTGCCGAGCGCGACCGCGCTGCGCCGCCGCGTCGGCGACGACGCGCTGTGGCACGCGGTCGCTGAGGCGCCGTTGGGCGATCTGCTGCGCGCCTCGCTCGACACCGATCTGGCGCGGGGCATCGCGCTCACCGACGGACTCATCGGCACCTTCTCGTACGCCGACGACCCGAGTCTGCGCCAGAACCGGTGCTTCCTGTACCACGTGATCGGCGGCGGCACCGGCGACTGGGACGTGCCCGTCGGCGGCATGGGCGAGGTCTCGGCGCAGCTCGAGCGCGCGGCGCGTGCCGCGGGAGCCGAGCTGCGCACCGGCGCCACCGTGACCGCGGTCTCACCCGACGGCGAGGTGGCCGTGGACGGCGGCCCGGCGCTGCGGGGACGGCTCGTGCTGAGCGGTGTCGGCGACGCGGTGCTGCACGACCTGCTGCGCTCCGGCGGCACCGATTCCACCGTGGCGCCCGAGCATGCTCCGGAGGGGGCGCAGTTGAAGGTCAACATGCTGCTGCGCCGTCTGCCGCGGCTGCGCGATGCGCACGTGGTGCCGCAGGCGGCGTTCGCGGGCACGTTCCACATCAACGAGACGATGGCGCAGCTCGATGGGGCGTACTCCGCAGCGGAGGCCGGAGGCATCCCTTCTCCCCTGCCGGCCGAGGTCTACTGCCATTCGCTCACTGACCCGACGATTCTCGGGCCAGAGCTGCGGGCGTCGGGAGCTCAGACCATTACGCTGTTCGGGCTGCAGCTGCCGCACCGACTCATGATGGACGGGGTGACGGGCGAGCAGCTTCTGGATGCCGCAGAGCACAGTCTCGACGCGGTGCTCGGCGAACCGTTGCGGCCGCTGCTGTACGACGCACCGGACGGCACGCCCTGCATCGAGGCGCGCACCACCGCCGACCTCGAGCGTTCGCTGGGCATGCGCGGCGGCGACATCTTCCACGGTGCGCTGTCATGGCCGTGGGCCGATGCCGACGCTCCCGGCGAGACGCCGGCCGAGCGCTGGGGCGTCGACACGGCGTGGGACCGCGTGCTCCGCTGCGGGTCGTCCGCGCGCCGCGGCGGCGGCGTGAGCGGCATCGGCGGTCACAATGCCGCCATGGCCGCACTGGAGCTGCTCGGCTGACGGTCTGCCCCGCCGCGCCCGTGCGCGCCAACCCCGCGCTGCAGCTCCCCACCCGCGTTCACCTGTCACGAATCACGGGCGCAGGCCGCAGAACGCGGCAAGTGAGGCCCATACCTCCGGAACCCCGACAGCCGAGCAGCGGGGCTGATAACCCGCACAACGAGCGAAGGCCCCGCTATGCGGAGCCCTCAGACAGAGAGTGGCGAGTGAGGGATTCGAACCCCCGAATGCAATGCAGTCTGATTTACAGTCAGATCCCTTTGGCCGCTTGGGTAACTCGCCAGGTGCGCATCCACCCGACTTGTACAGACGACCGGAGGCGCGATCAGCAATCTTACTCTGTGTTTCACGCCTCAGAAAATCAGGTGCCCGACAGCACTTCGGCGACGAACGCCTCAGTGCGCGCGCGGGTGCCGTCGATACGCCGATCGACGTTCGCCCGTATCTCGGACGGTGCCAGCGGCGCAGCCAGCCGCACGTTCTCGTGGCACGACAGGTCGGCACAGATGTACGTGCCTATGCTGCCGCCCCGGTCGCCGGCACGCCCGGCGCGGCGGGCGCTGAACAGCGACACCTGGTCGCCCGGCTGCATCGTGTGGCACAGATTGCACATCCCCGTTCGCGCCCGCGATCCCCCGTCGGCGGCGCGCAGCACAATGCCCACGGGTGCGCCGTCGTGCTCGGCGATCAGGTACCCTCGGCCGCGTACCTCGGGGTTGCGCCACGCGAGGAAGTCGAGGTGATCCCAGTCGACCAGTGCGAAGTCGAGCGGCAGTTCGACCAGGCGCAGCTCGTCGGGCGGCGCGTTGACGAACGATGCGATCACATCGTCAGGTGTGAGCGGGCGCATCGGCCTCCTCCGGCACACCGGCCCTGCCCCGGATCAGGAAACCGAAGCCGAACGCGATGAAGAACATGAGTACACCGTAGATCGCCGCAGGCAGGCTGAGCTCCATCGCGCCCATGACGGTCTGCGCGATGACGATCGCGAGCGTGGCACTGTGGATGCCGATCTCGAACGACGAGGCCACCGCTGGCGCCGCGCCACCCGGAACCGGCGCGGCACGATGTATCCCACCGCAAGACTGATGAGACAGAACACGACCGTGATGGCCGCCAGGCTCGCGACGTCGTCGACGAGAAGCTGCCAGTTGGTGTTGAGCGGCAGCGTGACGACGGCGACGACCGAGCTGACGGCGGTCAGTGAGATGTTCAGCGCGATGTCGCCGCAGAACAGGTGGCTGCACAGGTTTCACGGCGGTTCCGCCGGGTGAGGCGGCCAGCATCTCCCATTCCGACAGCGCGCCCGATGCGGACAACGTGTGCCACGCACCACCCACAGCCCGCTACTTCACCGCGCCCGCCGTCAGGCCTCCGACGATGTACTTCTGCAGGAATAGGAACAGTGCCATCACCGGCAGGGCTGCCATCACCGCGCCGGCCGAGAACGCGCTCCAGTCGGCGTACCGCGGGTTCGAGACCATCTTGGTGAGGCCCACCGCGAGAGTCTGGTTCTGCGGCTCGATGAGGATGACGCTCGCGATGACGTAGTCGTTGACCGTCGCGATGAACGACAGCAGGGCAACCACGGCCAGGATGGGCGCCGTCAGCCGCAGGATGATCGTGAAGAAGATGCGCGCGTGCCCGGCACCGTCGATCTTCGCCGCCTCGTCGATCGATGCCGGCACAGTGTTGAAGAACCCATACATCAGGTACGTGTTCACCCCCAGCGCACCGCCCAGGTAGACCATGATCAGACCGATGTGGGTGTCGATGCCGAGCGCTGGGAACCAATCGCCGATGGTCGACATGAGCAGGAAGATCGCGACGACCGCCAACAGCTGCGGGAACATCTGCACGACCACGATCGTGATCAGGCCCATGCGGCGCCCGGCGAAGCGCATGCGCGAGAACGAGTATGCCGCGAGGGCGCCGAGGAACACGGTGAGCAAGGCGGTGACGCCCGCCACGATGAGCGTGTTGACGAACCAGTTCGGGTACGGATAGTTCGGGTCGGTGAGGATGCGCGTGTAGCTGTCGAAGCCGATCTTCGCGAACAGCTGATTCGACCCGGTCAGAGTTCCTTGCGGGTTCAGCGACGACGACAGCACAAACACGAGCGGGAACGCAGCGAAGACCACCATCACGACGCCCACGATGTGCCGCCACCCGGTCGCGCGGAACCAAGGACCGAACCCCTTCGGGCGGCTCTCGTAGAAGTCGGCGTCAGCGCGGGCAGACTGTTTTCGAGCCATCAGTTCAGATCCTCCAGCGCCTTGGTCTTACGGAAGCTGATGATCGAGATGACGGCGACGATGATGAAGATCAGGATCGAGAACGCCGCGGCCAGACCGTAGTCACGGTTCTGGCCCGTGAAGGCGACCTTGTAGACCATTGAGATCAGGATGTCGGTGTGCCCGACATTGATGCTGGCCGACGAGTCACGTGGCCCGCCGTCTGTGAGCATGTAGATCAGGTTGAAGTTGTTGAAGTTGAACGCGAACGACGCGATCAGCAGCGGCGCCACCGTCACCAGCAGCAGCGGCAGCTTGATCAGCCGGAAGATGCCCCACGGTCTCGCGCCGTCGACGGTCGCAGCCTCGATGACGTCGTCAGGTATCGACTGCAGCGCTCCCATGCACACGAGGAACATGTAGGGGAAGCCGAGCCACAGGTTGACGATCAACACCGAGACCTTGGCGAGCAACGGGTCGGTGAGCCACGGCACGGATGCGCCACCCAGGAGCACCTGGTTGATGAAGCCGAAGCTCTCGTTCATCATGCCCGCCCACACCAGTGCCGACAGGAACGACGGGAAGGCGTAGGGCAGGATCATGAGGATCCGGTAGAACTTGCGCCCGCGCATGCGCTTGTCGTTGAAGACGATCGCGAGGAACAGTCCGAGGAAGAACGTCGTGGCCACCGACAGGGCGGCGAAGACGAACGTCCACAGGGTGACGTAGACGAGCGGGCCGCGGATGCCTTGTTCGGTCACCGCGCGCACGAAGTTGTCGAACCCGACGGTGATGGTCCAGCCGGGGCAGATCTGCGCGCCGTCGTCGGCGGTGAAGGCGCCCACGCCGATGTCGCGATAGACCACGCCCGTCTGCGTATCGGTCATCGTACCGGCATCGGCGTCGTACTCGAGCGTCGACACGTACTGGTACGCACGCTGCCCGTCGGGGGTGCGCAGGGCACCGTCGTTCGGGTCGTCCGAGACCGGGACTGCCAGCGCGATGACGGCGTCCTGGTTGGCCAGCACGGAAGCGAAGTTCAGCGACGTCCAGCCGTCGGCGCTGACGGCGACCCCGCCGTCGAACTGCGCATCGACCGGCTCGAGGGGCGCCTCCTCGGTGCCCAGCAGCGCCTCCCCCGAAGGATCGGTGACGAGCAGACCGAACGTGCCGAGCTGCTCGACGACCGTCACCGGGTACACCGGCGAGTCCGGCACCCGCTCGAGCGCGGAGGCCATCAGCGCCGAGACCGCCTGCTCCTTCGACCCGTTGTGGCCGGTGCCGTAGTTCGTGAAGCCGATGTAGGCCGTGTAGCCGAGGGTGAAGATCTGGAAGAGGACGAGGAAGAAGACGCCGGGCGCCAGGTACTTCGCCGGCAGCTTGCGCCGCGACAGGTAGATCCAGTTCAGCAGCCCCGTGACCACGATGACGATGCCGATCATCGCCCACTCGCGGAAGCCGAGCAGGACGAAGATCGCGAACACCGCGAGCGCGTCGAGGATGCCGAGCAGCACGATCTTGACGATCCAGGTGCGCAGGCCCTGACCGGCGACCTCGGCGATCCCCGCAGCCTGACGGGACCGCTTGGTCGGGCGCTCGATGCCGCCGTCCGTCTTCTCCGTGAGCGCGTCACTCATGGGCACCGCTGCCTCTCCCTGGCCGCGGCGCCCCGAAGGCACCACCGTGTGCCGCCAGACTCTGCCGCAAGATCATGCCGCCAGACTATTCCACCAGGCTCTTTCACCAGACGATGGGAACCCGTACCCGACCGCACGTGGCGAGCCGGGCACGGGTCACCGTCTTGACTATCCGATGGCGTTCGTCACGTCGTCGACGAGCTTCTGCCAGGTTGTCTGCGGGTCGGTGCCGTTGATGATCACGGCCTGGGCGACACCCCAGAACTCCCACACCGAGCCCATCTGCGGGATCGCCGGCATGGCGACGGCCTCTTCACCGACGGCGGCGAAGCCGGCGATGATCGGGTCGGACGACGCGGTGTCGGCAGCGGCCTTCAGCGCGGGGAGAATGTCGCCCGACTCGTAGAGCGCAACCTGGACCTCTTCGGTGCCGAGGTAGTTGACGAGGAAGTCGTTCGCGGCGACCTTGTTCTTCGACTCCTGGCTGAGGTAGAAGCCCTTGACGCCGGCGAACGGGGCCGCAGCGTTCGAGGTGGGGCTCGGGACGGTGTCGATCGCGACGTTGATACCGGCGTCGACAGCGGTGCCGACGTTCCACGGGCCGGTCAGCCAGAAGGCGGCCGTGCCATCGAGGAACGACTGCTTGGCGATGTCTCCGTCGATGTCGGTGTTGAACACGCCGGTGCCGTTCTTGCCCTGACCGCTCAGCCACGAGGCGAACTCGAAGCCGCCCTCGCTGCCCAGTTCGAGCTTGCTGGCGTCATAGCCGCCCGTGGCGTCGAGGCCGAAGACCGGGGCGTTGAACGCCGTCTGGAACGGGTACAGGTGGTATGGGTTGCCCTCGGCACCCTGCTCGACGACGAACGGCTGGTCGAGGCCGGCGGCCTGACCCTTGGCGATCATGTCGTCGAAGCTCGTGGCGGCCTCGGGAACGAGGTCGGCGTTGCGCAGCACGGCGATGTTCTCGACGGCGTACGGCAGCAGATAGGTCGTGCCGTCGTAGGTGGATGCCTGAACGGCGACGGGCAGGAACTGATCCGCGGTCTCGCTCAGCTCGATCGGTGCGACCACGCCGTTGGTGGCGAGCTCGCCGACCCAGTCGTGCGCGCCCATGGTGATGTCGGGGCCACGACCCTGCGGGACCTGCTGGATGAAGTCGTCCTTGATGGTGTTGTTGTCCTTGGAGACGAGGTCGACCTTGATGCCGGTCTTCGCCTCGTAGTCCGCGGCGACGCCCTGGAGCGCTGCCACGCGCTCTGCGTCGACCCAGACGGTCAGCGAGCCCGTCGACACGGTCTCGGTCGGAGTCGTCCCGCCGTCGCCGGCGCAGCCGGCCAGGAGGACCATGCCCCCTGCGGCGAGGATGCTGAGTCCCAGTGCCGCCTTCTTGTTCACCTTCATCGGGTGCCTCTCTTATTGATGTCACGCTGCGCAGAAGCCACCGGCTCCGACGCTGTGACCGCGTGTGTGCAAGCGCTTACATTCTGCACGCTCCTCGCCTTTCACGCAATACGGACATGCGCGTGCAAGCGTTTACACTCCGTGGCCCGTCCGGACGCGGCATCCACCCCACGGGTAGACTCCTGTGCCATGGCAGACTCCAGTTTTGACATCGTCTCGAAGGTCGATCAGCAGGAAGCCGACAACGCGCTCAACCAGGCACGCAAAGAGGTCGAGCAGCGCTACGACTTCAAGGGCACCGGCGCATCGGTCGAATGGAGCGGTGAGGCGATTCTCATCAAGGCGAGCACCGAAGAGCGGGCCAAGGCGGTGCTCGACGTGTTTCAGTCGAAGCTCATCAAACGCGGCATCTCGCTGAAGTCGCTCGAGACCGGCGAGCCTGTCGCCAGCGGCAAGGAGTACCGCATCACCTCGACGATCAAGAACGGCATCTCGTCGGAGAACGCAAAGAAGATCTCCAAGCTCATCCGCGACGAGGGCCCCAAGTCGGTCAAGGCGCAGATTCAGGGCGATGAGCTGCGGGTGCAGTCCAAGTCGCGCGACGACCTGCAGGAAGTGCAGCGGATGCTGAAGGCCGCCGACCTCGAGGTCGACCTGCAGTTCGTGAACTACCGCTGACGACGCGCGGACGGCGTGAATCAGCGGGCGATCATCGCATCGACCCAGCGCCCCAGTCGCGCATAGGCCGCCTCCCGGGCATCGTGCCGGGAGAGGAACACGTCGTGCAGCGCGCCGTCGATGCGCTCCACAGTGACCGAGGATCCGAGCTTGAGGGATGCCTTGGCGATGTCGTCCACGACCAGCACCGTGTCGGCGCGGGTGAGCGCATCGCTCCACCGGGTCGGGATCGCCGTGTGCGC
>NZ_JBKEAF010000064.1:0-18827 GCF_047971895.1 Microbacterium sp. | reverse complement strand
TGGCGAAGATCAATGATGTTGCTCACGCCACGGCGCAGGGCTGGCTCGTTCGCACGCGCGCTCGCTCGCGGACTGCTGCCTCCCGGTCGTCGGGGATAGCTCGCTGCGCGGGCCGTTCAGAGATCCTGAGTCGCTGTCGCCAGTACCCAGGGCGGCGACGCTCGTGCGCGTTCGCGACAACGATGACCTCGTCGTCTCGAACGAAGTAGATGATGCCGTTGGGGAACACGTCGGTTCCCTTGCGTCGAAGACGAGGGATGCGCTGACGGCCACGGTAGAGAGGCGCGGAATCCGGCCACTCCCTGATGAAGTCCACGCCGTTGTCGAGGTCATCGCCGAGACGGTCGCCGAGTCCTGCTTCCTGGTCGTCATACCAGGCGAGGGCGTCCAGATACTCTTCGCGAGCGGCCGGATGCTCGCGTCAGGGCAGCGCACTCACTTGCGGCGAGCTGCCAGCATTGCTCGGGCCATGCGTCGGGTCTCTTCGCCATCGACAAGTTCGACCTTGCCTGTCAGAATCTCATCGACCCGAAGGTCGATCTCTTCATCCCATGCGGCATCGATCTCTGCTTGCTCCATGCCACTGATCTGCTGGAGTGCGAGCGCAGCAATCTCGCGCTCATCGGCAGAGAGGGTTCGACCCTCTGCGATGAAGTCTGCGAGCTTCGGCGTCATGCCCAAAGTCTACCGCTGAGGTCTGACGTTCGGGGGACAGCTCGCTACAGGCTCGGCACGTCGTTGTGCGGGCCGGTGCGGTGACGGCTCTCGCTGAGCAGATCATGGGAAGTGTGGAGCTTGCGCGCGCGGGCCCGGCAACGTCTTCGCCAAGCTCGGCCTCGCGCAGAACGACGGCAACCGCCG
This sequence comes from Microbacterium sp., assembly GCF_047971895.1. GTDB lineage: Bacteria > Actinomycetota > Actinomycetes > Actinomycetales > Microbacteriaceae > Microbacterium. Next base: position 17,966 of record NZ_JBKEAF010000064.1, on the reverse strand, counting down.
CGTACAAGCCGTCCTCACCTACCTTGCCCACCAATAGACGCCCACACGCGGACCCCCGCCCACCAAGCTGCCTCACTGCCAGGCTCATCTCCCCGACTTCCCCCTGCCTGCTGACCCCTTCCATCTCGAATGCATGCATGTTCCCATAGATATTTGCAAGCATCGTAGATAAGGGAAGGTGAAACCGTGAAGGGCGGCGTGATCCTTCGGCCTACAACTCCACGTGCCGCGTTCTGCGTGCCCGACCCGTGAATCGTGGCAACTGAAGGCGCGGACGTGATGATGCTCATGGCTACCGATCCAGAAGCAAGAGAGCCGGTAGCCTGCGAGCGTGACCAACCGACAGCTCGGCATCCGGCTCGCGTTGCTGCTGCTGATCGTCGCCGCACCGATCCTGCCGTTCACGCTGCTGTGGCCGGGCGTGGTCGGCGTCGCGCTGTTCGGCGTGCTGGTCGCCGTCTTCGCCTGGATCAGCGGCGGCGCACGCGTCGCCATCCCGGTGACGGTCGCGCTCGCGCTCCTGGGAATCCTCGGCATCGTGTGCCGCGATCACACGTGGCTGCTGGCGCTGATCCTGCTGCTGCTCGGCATCGGCTACGGTGTCGCGGCCAGCCGCGGGATCGGCAGCGCGGTGCTGCAGCTGCCGATTCTCGTGCCGTACTTCATGATGCGCCCGCCGCCGCTGTTCACGGACGGCCCCGCCGAGGTCACACCGCTGTACCTACTCGCGGTCGGTGTGATCGTCGTGCTGGCGGGCCTGTGGACGGTGCTGGTGCTCAGAAAGGCCATGGGGCGGCGGGCGCTGAAGGTCGTCGACGTCGCCGACCCACGTGCCGCGATCGTGCACGGCACGGTGCTCGGCGTCCTGTCGGCGATCGTCGTGACGATCGCTCAGACCTCTGTGACGAACTTGCATTGGGTGTGGGTGACGCTGACGCTCTACCTTCTGGCAAACCCGACGGGGCCGGTCAACGCGAAGAAGATGCTGTATCGCGTGCTCGGCACGTTCGCCGGTTTCGTCGTCGTCGGAGTGCTGCTCCTCACCGGCCTGCCGCACCTGATCCTCGTATCGCTGGCGGTCGTCTCGCTGTGGGCGTGCCTGTTCTTCTACGTCGCGAAGCGGCCGTACTGGCAGTACGTGGTGTTCCTCACGATCACCGTGGTGCTGATGGACTCGTCGGACGCGAGCACGGTGGTGCTGGATGCCGAGCGGATCGGCTTCACGGTGCTCGGCGCGCTGCTGGCGATCGGCTCGTCGTTCGTGGTCAATCTGCTGATGTTTCGCCGGCGGCACGCGCTCGCCGACGAAGCCTGACGCCCCACCACACGATCAGGGCGATCACCCCGGCCACGCCCAGCCACGGCAGCAGGAACCCGAGCCCCACGACGAGGCCGTTGAGCGTGGCGACCAGCCCGTTCCAGCCCGCGGCGAGCCCGTCGCCGAATCCGGCGGGGTCGGCGACGATCACCTCGCTCGTCTGCAGCAGCGACACGGTCAGGCTCGACAGCGCCACCTGGTTCTCGAGCGCCTGCAACCACTGCTGCGCCGACGCGAGCTCGGCCTGCCGCTGCGATAGTTCGCTCTCTGCGGTGAGCAGGTCGCCGACGCTGCCGGCCTGTCCCATGAGCTCGGTGAGCCGCGTGACGGATGCCTCGAGAGCGTCGATGCGGGCGCGCAGGTCGACGGTCTGCTCCGTGACGTCGTTCCGCGTGATCGACGAGGTCTCGACCGTGCCGATCGCGGTGAGGTCATCGATGGTCGCGGTGAGCTCATCGGCCGGCACGCGCACGGTGACCCACGTGTTAGACACGGGGTACGGCATGATCTCCCGGATCATCTCGCCGTCGACGGGCGTGCCGACGACCCCCTGCCCGCCGATGCTCATCGACTCGACGAATCCGCCGCGCTGCTCGGCCGCGCGGGCGACGCGCTCGGCGGCGCCGGCGACATCGTCGACTCGCACCATCGCCTGGGCGGTGGCGATCATGTCGCGGCCGGCCGCAGCCGACGCATCGGCGCTGGCCTCTTCGAGTGCTGCCGAGTCGGACCCGCCGAGCCCGCCGACCGCGCTGCCGTCGACGGGCACGGCGGGGATCGGCTCCGGCACTCCCACCACCGGCCCGCCGACCGCCGGTGCGATCGCACTGTCGGCGAGGCTCGTGCCGCGGAAGGCCCCGAGGGTCGGGCCGAGCGCGGCGGCGCCGACGAGCACGACAGCCGCGGCGGCGGTGGTCGTCCAGATCACGCGGCGGCGTCGCATCCGCTTCGCCGTGGCCTTCTGCTCCAGCGCCTGCTGAGCCTCGCGCTCCCGCGCGATGCCGGCGAACAGCACCTCCTCGAGTTCGCCGATGCGTTCGTCGCTCAGCTCCGGCAGTGGGGGAGGGGCGGCGGTGTGGTCGGTGTTCATGCGGTCTCCGTTTCGGTCGCTGTCCGCACGTGGGTGCGAATGCGGGAGAGACGGTTGCGGACCACCCCGTGACTGACGCCGAGCTCGTCGGCCGCCGCCTGGTACGCGTAGCCCTCGGCGGCGCACAGCCGGAAGATCTGCTGGTCGAGCGGGCTCAGTCCCCGCACGGCTGCGAGGATCTGGTCGACCAGGATGGATGTCGCGACCTGCCGCTCCACATCGACCGTCGCCGGCAGCGTCTCGTCGACACCGGCCGCGGTGTGCTCGCGGTCGCGCCGTTGCCGGCGCACCCGGTTGGCGGCCTGGAAGCGGCAGATGGTCGCCAGCCACGGCAGCAGCGACTCGCTCTCAAGCGTCAGCTCGGGCAGACGCCGCCACGCCGCGAGGAAGGTCTCCTGGGTGACGTCCTCGGCGTCCGCGGGGGTGCCCACCAGGCCGTGCGCGAGCCAGTACACCGGCCGCACGTACGCGCGGTACAGCGCACGGAAGGCGTGTTCGCTCCCGCTCGCGGCCCGTGCCACGAGTGCCGCATCGCCGTCAGCGTGCTCAGGCATCCCTCTCCGTCCGTCCGCGGGCCCCATTGTCTCTCAACTGTCAGTGTCGCGCGGCGCGGAACCGTCTCAGACGCCGGTAAGGTGGTGCGAGCGAGAGGGAGTATCCCGCAATCGCACGCTCGTCATCACGAGACCTGTCATAGGCCTCCGGGTGTGCACCGCCGCCGGCGGGGGAGAGACTGTCGAATCCGCATCGACCCTCCCGAGAGAAGCCAGAGAAGCTGCATGTCCTTCGAGATCCCCGTCTGGTTCGAGATCACGTCCATGGCGATCCTGCTCGCCATCCTGATCGCCGACCTCCTGCTGATCATCAAGCGTCCGCACATCCCCAAGATGGGTGAGGCGGCCGCGTGGGTGGGCTTCTACGTCGCGCTCGCGCTCGTGTTCGCCCTGGTGCTGTTCTTCGTCGCCGAGGGCAATCAGGCGGATGCGGCGGGCCAGTTCGTCGCCGGGTGGCTGACCGAGTACAGCCTGTCGATCGACAACCTCTTCGTGTTCGTGCTGCTGATGACGCAGTTCGCGGTGCCGCGCCGCTATCAGCAGCGCGTGCTGATGGTCGGCATCATCATCGCGCTGGTGCTGCGCGGCCTGTTCATCCTGGCGGGCGCGGCGCTCATCGAGAACTTCAGCTGGATCTTCTACATCTTCGGGCTGTTCCTCATCTACACCGCGTGGCGGCAGGCGTTCCCGGGCACGCACGCGGACGACGCCGAGACCGAGACGGGCATCGTGCGCTTCCTGCGCCGGTTCATCCCCATCTCGGACGCGTACGACGGTGCGAAGCTGCGCACGATCGTCGACGGCAAGAAGATCTGGACGCCGATGATCCTCGTGTTCCTCGCAATCGGCTTCACCGACCTCGTGTTCGCGATCGACTCGATCCCCGCGATCTTCGGCATCACCCGCAGCCCGTTCATCGTGTTCGCCGCGAACGTGTTCGCCCTCATGGGGCTGCGCCAGCTGTACTTCCTGCTCGGGGGCCTGCTCGACCGGCTCGCGTACCTGCACTACGGCATCGCGTTCATCCTCGCGTTCATCGGCGTGAAGCTGTTCCTCCACGCGCTGCATGTCAACGAGCTGCCGTTCATCAACGGCGGTCAGGCCGTCGAGTGGGCGCCGGAGATCTCGACCTGGGTCTCGCTGGGCGTCATCGTCGCGGCGATGGCGGTCGCCACCATCGCGAGCCTGATCGCGGCGAACCGCGACAAGCGACGGGTCGGCTCAGAACGCCCGTAGGTTCGCGTGCAGCCCGCCGTCGGCATGGCCGTCGCGCAGGATGCCGCGGCGCCGCAGGATTGCAGCGTCGCGAACTGGCGCGCCGCGGGGTAGGGCAGGGAGGCGGCCGGGTTCACCGTCGGCACGACGCCCAGGTGCCGGGTGGCGGCGAACAGGTACGGTGCCAGCAGCAGCGGATCGTGCTTCGGGCTGCCGAACGCCTGGCGCACCCGCAGGTCGATGGTCTCGGGGTTGCCGAGCGAGGGGGCGTCCTCGATGATCAGCAGATCGAAGTGTCGGATCTCACGACAGTTGTCGGACTGCGGGATAGCTGACCTGGGGTTTTCTCAGAGGATCTGAACGCCCAGGGGTACCGGACTGTCTCATGCGACGTGAGATGGATCGCGGCGCGCGCCCGTCACCGTCTATGACGCCGACGCCGTAGGACGATCCCACCGATCGCGACGCCGAACGATGAGCGTGGGAAAAGGAGACATCGCGATGAGGGCCAATCGAAGCGCCGGCGATCGCGAAGAGAGCACGGGGGTGGCATCGCCTGCCCCACCGACTTAGCGACGACAGCAACAATGCCGACGCCATTCCCGCGACGGCGAACGGAGGCGAACGGAGCTGCACTACCTGGGGAAGCCGGGCTAGCAACGGTCAGGCTCAAGTCGATCGCCGCCGCGGCCGCAGTAACGAGAGCGATCACGATGAAGGCCGGCGCGCAGGAAAGGCCCGCGAAAGGAGTCCGCTGTCGAGATGTCATTGGACACGAGTTCGTGTGCGAGGCTTCAATGCTGGGGGCTCGCACGCGAGAGAGGGTGGTGTACGTCCGCGACCCGTGAGAGGGTGCAAGGGCAAGGAATTCGAGGAGAACGGCCACTCATGGGACCCAAGAGGAAGCTCGGCCTAATACTCACAGCCGCGTTCTCGCTTGTGTTTGTCGCACCCGTTGCGGCCCAAGCTGAGACGGCAGATTCATCATCGGTGGCGACTGCCGCCGATACCTCTGATCTATCAAGCAGGATCGCGAGCGACCCAGAGATGCGGTATGTGTCGCTCAACGAGGCAGAGAATCAGTTCGGATTTGACCCCGCCGCCGAGACTCTCGACATCCCCGCCGCCGAGAGGCTGGACATCGGTGCTGACAACGGGCCCGTCGTCACTCCACTGTACGAGTGGTGGGGATGTGAGTGGGATGCCCCGGGGTCAGGTACGGGGCATTGGGCGACTCCTCACAAGACGTGTGCAAACTCGAACACAGTCGCTTGGCGAGCTGAAGTCTGGGTCGGCCTGACGGACTTCTGGCATCCCTACGGCGCGACCCACGGGACCGGGCGTGACCTTAGTTGTTCGCCGGCATGACGGGTGACGCTGAGCGGGTTCAGTACGTGCCGCTTCATCCCGAAGCGGCAGCTGCCCAACCCGCTCAGCGTCTGCCGTTCGACATCTCCAAGCTGTCGGTCAAAGGTCTGGTTATCGTCTGTGAGCTCAACGACCCGCCACCGGGCAACTCGATGCCAAGCATGAGCATGAAGATGACCCAGTATGTGCGGTTGTCGGATGATTCTCTTATCCGTCTAGATATGGATCGTGGAGTGGACTCCTTCCGGTATGGGTCGACTGAACCAATTTCCTGGAAACGAACCTCAGCAGATGTCGTCTCAGAAGTGCTGACGCTCGTGCAAGCAGATGACCCGGAACCCGGATCATTTTCGTGGGAGGAGTACGCACGGGCCGCACGACTCCGAGGAATCTCAGTTGCGGCCGAGGTCCTGCGCGACCTCCCGCACACGGTACTGCTGTCGGATGAGCTTGCCGCGAAATTTGAGTTCTGACCGACGAGTCTCGTAGACACTTCGCCGCCCGTACGCGACGTCGGCCTACATGACCAGAGACAGCCCACTCGGCAGCCACATGGACCGCGCCGCTGGCGCCGCGAGCAAGTGGGTACGAAGCCGCGTATACCGGATCGAGTAGCCCCGGCGAAACACGTCATCCGAACCCTCGCCATAGATCGCAGCATCCCGCTCGATACCCGCCTCTCATCGCTACTGTTTGCCGTCTACGGCCTTCCTGCGACCAAGACGTTCACGCTCCGACGCGGCCAGCTCCGCGACGAGGACGCCCTCGAACTTCTCGTCGGAGACCGCCCGATCACCCTGCCAGAACCGATCGCCGTGCTCGCCCGAGAGCAGCTCAACCTCTGGCCAGACGCCGACCCTGAAGCGTGGCTCTTCCCGGGCCGTCGCCCTGGTCGGCCGCTCGACCCGCAAGACCTCACACGCTACCTGCGCACCCTCGGCACCAGCATCTCCGCGCTACAGAAAACCGCCCGGTTCCGACTCGCCGGAGCCGTCCCCGCCAAAGTCCTCGCAGACATGCTCGACTTCAGCGTCGCCACCTTCGAGAACTACGCCCGGCTCGCAGGCGGGACCCGCGGAGACTACCCGGCGCTCCGCTCAATCTCGTAAGGCACATTTCATCGACCAGAGTTGAACCGGTCGCTGGACCTGATCCGGCCAGGACGATCGTCACACAGTGGGCTTCATGTCGTAGGTGACCCAGGGAGTCGCCACGGCGTGCGAGTCATACACCGATCGAGCCGTCGAATTGTCGGCGGCAGTGATCCATCGCACGACACTGGCACCGTTCTCGCCTGCGCGTGCCGCGGCTTCATTCAGCAATGCGCTGGCGGCACCGGCTCCACGAGCTTCCGGGGAAGTGAAGAGGTCGTCGAGGTAGAGCCCCATCGTGGCGGATGACGGACGGGCAAACCACCGAAGATTCGCCAGGGCAACGGGCTGGTCATCTTCGTTCACCGCGACAAGACCGAGAAGACCGTGATCACCGTCACGCACCCACTGCCACGTTCTCGCGACAGACACCGAATCTTCGGGGAGCCGATAGAAGGCGCGGTACCCCGAATAGAGTTCTGCCCACGCCGCCTCGTCCTTGGACTCAACCACCCGAATCGTGATGCTCATCCAAAGAGCCTACAAGTCCGCATCCTCGGCCCAGCGGACTGCCACTGTCTCTCGACTCGCACATGCCCGAGTGAGCGGAACCCAAGACTGCCGGAGACTGTCACGGACAGCGGGAATAGTTCCCCGCCGGATAATCCACTTCCACCGGTACCGTGCGGCCCGAACCCGCGGGCGAGGAACCAGCCGAAGTGCTGTGGCCGGCTCATGCGAACGCCCCACATCCGCGTCCGAGGCGGCGACCACCGGTGCGGCGCGCAGCCCGCCGCGCAGCGTGATCGTGAACACCGACCCCGTGCAGGCCGAGGTGGTCGACGGAGGCGACTTCGGGCCGGGCGTCGAGCCAGCGGGCCACCGCGAGGGCGTTGGCCGGCTGGCGGTCGACGCGCAGGCTCAGCGTCTCCAGGCCCTGTCCGATCGGGAACGCGCTGAGTGGTGATGGCGTCGGTCCGAACCGCGGTGCCACCGACTCGCGCAGATAGGCGATGCGGGCACGGCCGGCGTGCCGCTCGGCGAAGCTGGGCGCCCCCTCGGGCGTGCTGCGCACCAGATGCGGGAACAGGGCGCCCGACCGGGTCGCGTCGAACCGACCTCCGTCGACGACGAGAGGGATGCCGCGATCGTCGCCGACGGCAGCGATCGCCGAGATGTCGGGCACGTCGTTGCGGGTGTTGGCTATCGACTCGCCGAACAGCACCTTCGTCTCGGGGCGCAGCGCCGCCCGCGATGCCTCGGGGTCGTAGACGAAGGCGACCGACACGCCCAGGCGGAGAGGTTGTCGAGCAGCAGCCCGCGCGTACCCTCGTAGATGTGGGCGGAGCACACGACGTGGTCGCCGGCGTGCACCGGCCGCGTCGTGAAGCCGTCGGCCTCAGGCATCCCTCTTCCTCCTTCGTCCGAGACAGGCTCGCACGCCCGCGCCGCTCGATGCACATGAATGCGACGCGGTGTTACGGCGGTGGTATCATGGCGACGATGCGGATCGCTCGCCTTCTCCTTAGCGGCCGCGACGAGACCTCGTAGACGCCAAGCCGTTCTCGTCGCGGAGTCCGTCGCGGGCTTGATTCCCTTCCTCCAGGAGAATGACACTCATGAGCACTCCCATCGACGCCTCGATGATCCCCGATCGGCCGCGCACGCTGGCCGAGAAGGTGTGGGACGACCACCTCGTCGTCAAGGGTGAGAACGGCGAACCCGACCTCCTCTACATTGACCTGCACCTGGTCCACGAGGTCACCAGCCCGCAGGCGTTCGACGGACTGCGCGCCGAGGGGAGACCGGTGCGCCGCCTCGACCTGACGATAGCGACGGAGGACCACAACACCCCGACGCTGAACATCGACAAGCCGATCGCCGACCCCACCAGTCGCACGCAGATCGAGACGCTGCGCCGCAACGCCGAGGAGTTCGGCATGCGCCTGCACTCGCTCGGCGATAAGGAGCAGGGCATCGTGCACGTCGTCGGTCCCCAGCTGGGGCTGACCATGCCGGGTGTCACCGTCGTGTGCGGCGACTCGCACACCTCGACGCACGGCGCCTTCGGAGCGATGGCTTTCGGCATCGGCACGAGCGAGGTCGAGCACGTGCTGGCCACCCAGACGCTGCCGCTGAAGCCGTTCAAGACCATGGCGATCACGGTCGAGGGCGAGCTGAAGCCCGGGGTCACGGCCAAGGACATCATCCTCGCCGTCATCGCCAAGATCGGCACGAACGGCGGGCAGGGCTACGTGCTCGAGTACCGCGGCAGCGCGATCCGCGCGCTGTCGATGGAAGGCCGCATGACGATCTGCAACATGTCGATCGAGGCGGGCGCCCGCGCGGGAATGGTCGCGCCTGACGAGACGACCTTCGCATACGTCGAGGGCAAGCCGCACGCGCCGAAGGGCCAGGACTGGGAGGATGCCGTCGCCTACTGGCGCACGCTGCCCAGCGACGAGGGCGCGGTCTACGACGCCGAGGTGTTCCTCGACGCGAACGAGCTCGAGCCGTTCGTCACATGGGGCACCAACCCGGGTCAGGGCGTCTCGCTCAGCGACGTCGTGCCCGACCCGGCCGGCTTCGCCGACCCGAACGAACGCGCCGCCGCGGAACGGGCCCTGGAGTACATGGACCTCGAGGCCGGCACCCCGCTGAAAGACATCGCGGTCGACGCCGTGTTCATGGGCTCGTGCACGAACAGCCGCATCGAAGACCTGCGGGCCTTCGCCTCGATCGTGCAGGGGCGCACGAAGGCCGACGGCGTGCGCGTGATGGTCGTGCCCGGCTCGGCGCGGGTGCGGCTCGAGGCCGAGGCCGAGGGCCTCGACCGGATCTTCACCGACTTCGGTGCCGAATGGCGCTTCGCCGGCTGCTCGATGTGCCTGGGCATGAACCCCGACCAGCTGGCACCCGGTGAGCGCTGCGCCTCGACGAGCAACCGCAACTTCGAAGGACGCCAGGGCAAGGGCGGGCGCACGCATCTCGTGTCGCCCGTGGTCGCCGCGGCCACCGCCGTGCTCGGCCGGCTCGCGAGCCCGGCCGACCTGGAAGCGGCAGTCGAGACGGTGGAGGCCTGACATGGAGAAGTTCGAGACGCACACCGGCATCGCCGTACCGTTCCGCCGCTCGGCGGTCGACACCGACCAGATCATCCCCGCCGTCTACCTGAAGCGGGTCACCAAGACCGGTTTCGAGGACGCACTGTTCGCCAGTTGGCGTCAGGATCCCGAGTTCATTCTCAACCGGCCCGTGTACCGGGGGGCGAGCGTGCTCGTCGCCGGGCCCGACTTCGGCACGGGATCGAGCCGCGAGCACGCCGTGTGGGCGCTGCGCGACTTCGGGTTCCGGGTCGTGCTGAGCCCGCGGTTCGCCGATATCTTCCGTGGCAACGCGGGCAAGCAGGGGCTACTCGCCGGCGTCGTCGCCGAGGCCGACATCGAGGCGATCTGGGCGGCGCTCGAGACGCAGCCGGGCCAGTCGATGACGATCGACCTGCACGAGCGCGCCGCGTCCGTGGGTGACCTCCAGGTCCGGTTCGACATCGACGATTACACTAGGTGGCGGCTCCTCGAAGGGCTCGACGACATCGGGCTCACACTGCGGAACGAAGACAAGATCGCGCATTTCGAGTCCCGCCGAGAGGCGTGGCGGCCGCAGACTCTGCCGGTCCGCTGACGCCGGCAGTCCCCGCGCCACGGGGAGTGCCCTCGATCTCCCGAACGAAGTGAGGCCCATCGTATGAAGACCCTCGTCGGCGACGCACAGCCGTCGCGCGCCCCCCACGAGGGACCCCTTCAGCAGCCCGAGATCATGCGCATCCGCGGCGGCCGCCCGTTGCGCGGGCGCGTCGAGGTCAAGGGTGCCAAGAACCTCGTCACCAAGGCGATGGTCGCCGCCCTCCTCGGCGAGACCACGAGCACGCTGCGCGATGTGCCCGACATCAGCGACGTCAACGTGGTGCGCTCGCTGCTCGAGGTGCACGGTGTGACTGTCGACGACGGCGACGAGGGAACGCTCCATCTCGACCCGAGCGGTGCCGTCTCGGCGCACTTCGAAGAGATCGACGCGCACGCAGGGGCCTCCCGCATCCCGATCCTCTTCTGCGGGCCGCTGCTGCACCTGCTCGGCGAGGCCTACATCCCCGACCTCGGCGGCTGCCGCATCGGCGACCGGCCGATCAACTTCCACATGGACGCACTGCGCGCGTTCGGTGCCGTGGTGGAGAAGAGCTACGAAGGCATCCGGCTGTCCGCCCCGGGCGGTCTGCACGGCGCCGACATCCGCCTGCCCTATCCGAGCGTGGGGGCCACCGAGCAGGTCCTGCTCACCGCGGTGCGCGCCGAGGGCGTCACCGAACTGCGCAACGCGGCCATCGAGCCCGAGATCATGGATCTCATCGCCGTGCTGCAGAAGATGGGCGCCATCATCTCGTACGAGCCGAACCGCGTGCTGCTCATCGAAGGCGTCGAGAGCCTGCGCGGGTACGACCACCGTGCCATCTTCGATCGCAACGAGGCCGCCAGCTGGGCGGCGGCGGCGCTGGCCACCGACGGCGAGATCTTCGTCGGCGGTGCCAAGCAGCAGGCGATGCTGACGTTCCTCAACGTCGTGCGCAAGGTCGGCGGCGACTTCGACATCCGCGAAGACGGCATCCTGTTCCGTCGCGGCGAACGCGGACTGCGCGCGGTCACCGTGGAGACCGACGTGCACCCCGGCTTCATGACCGACTGGCAGCAGCCGCTCACCGTCGCCCTCACGCAGGCACACGGACGCTCGATCGTGCACGAGACCGTGTACGAGAACCGGCTCGGGTTCACCGACGCGCTCGTCAAGATGGGCGCCGACATCGTCGTGCACCCGCACGGACTCGAGGGCGGCGCACGCCGCGTGCCCCGCCGTGAACTCGAGCAGGCCGCTGTCATCAATGGCCCGACCCCGCTCCACGGTGCCGACGTGGTCGTGCCCGACCTGCGCGGCGGGTACAGCTACGTCATCGCGGCGCTGGCAGCCGAGGGCGAGTCCACGGTGCGCAACATCGGCATCATCCGCCGCGGCTACGAGAAGCTGTTCGCCAAGCTGGACCACCTCCAGGCCGACTTCGACGTCGTGCGGTGACGGTGGCACGCTCCGCGGCGCACCGGCGCGCCTCCCGCGAGAAGACCCGACCCAGCGTGTTCTGGGTACTCGGCGCGGTCGTCGTGCCACTGGTCGGCCTGTTCGCCAAGGTGCGCATCGAGGGCGGCGAGAACCTGCCCGAGGAAGGCCCGTACGTGCTCGCCCCGAACCACAACAGCGAGTTCGACCCGCTCATCGTGGCCGTCGCCGTATGGCGGCTCGGCCGTGCGCCCCGGTTCATGGCCAAGGAGAGTCTCTTCCGCGTGCCGGTGCTGGGCGCTGCGCTCCGCGCCACGGGCATGGTCCCGGTGGCGCGGTCGGCGTCAGCGTCCTCGGCGAAGCAGACGCTCGACACCTCCGCGCAGCTCGTCGACCATGGCCGCGGCGTCATCGTGTACCCGGAGGGCACCCTCACCCGAGACCCCGAGCTGTGGCCCATGCGCGGCAAGACCGGTGCCGCCCGTCTCGCGCTGGCCGGAGACATCCCGCTCATCCCCCTCGCCCAGTGGGGCGTGCAGGAGATCATGCCGCGGTACGGGAAGCCGCGGTTCCCGCGGCGCAGCCGCATCGTCGTGCGCATCGGCGAGCCGCTCGACCTCAGCGAGTACCCTGGCGCACAGACGCCGCCGGCCGGCCTCGTCGCCGCCACGACGCAGCTGATGAACCGCATCGCGCAGCTGCTGGGAGACCTGCGGGGCCAGCAGCCGCCCGCCGAGCGCTGGGACCCGGCGGCGCACCAGCAGAAGGAGACGGGCCGCTTTGAGTCGTAAGACGCAGCCGAACCAGCCGCGGGTGGCGGTGCTCGGGTCGGGCAGCTGGGGAACCACGTTCGGCAAGATCCTCGCCGACGGCGGCGCCGACGTCACGATGTGGGCCCGGCGCCCCGAGCTGGCACACGAGATCGACGAGGCCAAGCGCAACAGCGCCTACCTGCCCGGCATCAACCTGCCGCGCGCGATGCACGCCACCTCCCACCTCTCCGAAGCGCTCGCCGGTGCCGACCAGGTGTACCTCTCGATCCCGAGCCAGTCCCTGCGCGAGAACCTCAAGGCCGTGCGCCCGCTCGTGCGCGGCTCGGACGTGCCGCTCGTCTCGCTCATGAAAGGCGTCGAGCGGCGCAGCGGCTCGCGCATGAGCGAGGTGATCGAGCAGGAGCTCGGCTGCGACCCGGCACGGATCGCCGTGGCATCCGGCCCCAATCTCGCGCTCGAGATCGCGCGCGAGCAGCCGACGGCGGCCGTGATCTCTTCGGTCAGCCAGGAGACGGCGGATGCGGTGGCCCGCTGCGCGCGCAATCGCTACTTCCGCACGTTCGTGAACACCGACGTGATCGGCACCGAGTTCGGCGGCGTGCTCAAGAACCTCATCGCCGTGGCCATCGGCATCGTCGACGGCGTCGGCTACGGCGAGAACACGAAGGCGGCGATCATCACCCGCGGACTCGTCGAGATGACCGACTTCGCTGTTGCGTACGGCGCCGAACCCGAGACGCTGCAGGGGCTCGCCGGGCTCGGCGACCTCATCGCGACCTGCCAGTCACCGCTGTCGCGCAACAACACGGCGGGTCGGCTGCTCGGGCAGGGATACAGCTTTCAGGACGTCGTGAAGCAGATGGAGCAGACCGCGGAAGGATTGGCATCGGTCGCGCCGATCCTGCAGCTGGCGAAGCAGACCGGCGTCGAGATGCCGATCGTCGAGCAGGTCAAGCGCGTGCTCGACGGCACGATGAACCCGCGCGACATCGCACCCCACCTGACGACCGACGACGACACTCCGAAGGGCGAGAGGACGCAGAATGGGCAAGACGGTGGTGGCGGTGCTCTTTGGCGGTCGCTCCAGCGAGCATTCGATCAGCTCCGCCACGGCGGGGGGGCTGCTGCGGGCGATTGACCGCGACCGCTACCGGGTGATTCCCGTCGGCATCACCCGCGACGGTGCCTTCGTGCTCGAGGACGACCACCCCGACAAGTTCGCACTCGACCCCGGGCACCTGCCCGAGGTTGTCGACAACGGCACCCGCATCCTGTGGCCCGAGTCCGCGGTCTCGCGTGAGCTGCGCGTACGCGACGCGGCGGGGGAGCGTTCACTGGGCGACGTCGACGTCGTCTTCCCGATCCTGCACGGCCGCTACGGCGAGGACGGCACCGTACAGGGCATGCTCGAACTGCTCGGCCTGCCCTACGTGGGTGCGGGCGTGCTGATGTCGGCCATGGCGATGGACAAGCACACCACCAAGAGCGTGCTGCGCTCGGCGGGTGTGCCGGTGGTGCCGTGGGTGACGGTGCGTCAGGCCGACTGGGTGCGCGATCCGCGCGTGTGGTCTGGGCGCATCCGCGGGCTCGAATGGCCCGTCTTCGTCAAGCCCGCGCGGGCAGGATCCAGCGTCGGTGTGTCGAAGGTGACCGACTGGGCCGACCTGGACGCCGCCCTCGATCGCGCCTTCGCCGAAGACACCACGGTGCTCGTCGAGCAGGCGACGGCCGGTCGCGAACTGGAGTGCGGCGTGCTCCAGGGAGACGACGGTGCTCTGCCCCGGGTGAGCCTGGCCGGTGAGATCGTGGTGCGCGGCCGCGACTTCTACGACTTCGAGGCCAAGTACCTCGGCGCACCCGGTATCGACCTCGTCTGCCCCGCTCCACTGCACGAGGGCGAGCTCGCCGAGATGCGGCGCATCGCTGCATGCGCCTTCGAGGCCGTGGGCGGTGAGGGGTTGGCGCGTATCGACTTCTTCTTCACCGGCACCGAGTTCTTCGTGAACGAGGTGAACACGATGCCCGGGTTCACGCCGATCTCGATGTTCCCGACCTGCTGGCTGGCCTCGGGCATGACCTATCCCGAGCTCGTCGACGAGCTCATCCAGGCCGGGCTGGCGCGCGGTCCGCGCTGATCAGTCTGCGTCGTCCGTCGGGTCGTCGTCGACGCGCGGCGTGCACGTCCCGTCGGCCGGTAGCTCCGAGACCGCGGCGGCGAACGCGCGCAGGACGTTCGCGCTCGAGACGGTCTGCGGATCGTACTCGAGGAATACCTCGACTGCGGGGGTGCGGCCGTACGTCGTGAAGCGGTAGTTCGGCGCGTCGTCCGGGTCGATGATCCAATCGACGCCCTCGACCGTGCGGCACTCCAGGGTGGTCGGCCCCGGCGGAGGCACGCCGCACGCCAGGATGACCCTCGTCGGGTCGCCCCATGCGCCCGTCGCCTGGGCGTCGGTCCAGCGGCGGTCGAGGCCGTCGACGACCTGCGGCAGGCGCACGCTCACCTCGGCGCACAGCGGATCGTTCGCGTCCGGCGCCGGGGGCAGCGTCACCGTCGTCGCGCACGACGTGAGTGCGAGAAGGGATGCCGTGAGCACCGGCGCGACGAGGAATCGACGGGGGAGGGGCACGCCTCCCAGGGTAGTCGGTGGGCGACCGACCGGATCATCTCTCCCGCGTGACCAGATACGGCTCGAAAGATCCCGATGTGTTCTCCAGGACACCGCCCGCCTACATGATCGTTCGGTCTGATCGTGGGTTGCCTGGCGATCGCAGAGCGGCTGGACCCGATCACGATGACCGAACGCCATCTGATCGGCCGGGCGCTGAGGCGGGTCGACGTGCGAGACGGGATGGCGACGTCGACGCCCTTTCTGCCCTCCGCGCATGCGTACGGCGTGCATGACCGGCTCACCCAGATGGGGCGTGCCGTGCTGGACGCGGAACGCGTCACCGCCGACGGTGCGGACCTCGGTGTCGTGGGTGCCGATGCGGTCGGACAGGTGCGGAGTCCGGGTCAGGTCTGGGCGGATGTCGGTGTGACGGACGGACATCGACCACACTCTCGACCACGTGCACGGCGGGCAGACCGCTGCGGCTGTCGGGTGTGCCCGCATGGGAGAATGAGTGGATGCCGACCACAGCTCCCGCGCGCACCGTGACCGACTTCGTCGTCGCCGACCTCACCCTCGCCGAGGCGGGCCGACACCAGATCCGTCTCGCTGAGAACGAGATGCCCGGCCTCATGGCGCTGCGGGCCGAGTACGGCGCGGCGCAGCCGCTGGTCGGTGCCCGCATCGCGGGCTCACTGCATATGACAGTGCAGACGGCGGTGCTCATCGAGACGCTCACCGCGCTCGGAGCGCAGGTGCGCTGGGCCAGCTGCAACATCTTCTCCACGCAAGACGAGGCGGCCGCCGCTGTCGTCGTGGGCCCGGACGGCACCGTCGACGCACCCGCGGGTGTGCCTGTGTTCGCGCACAAGGGCGAGACGCTCCAAGAGTACTGGGACTACGCCGCCCGCATCTTCGACTGGTCGGCGGAGGGCTTCGCCGGACCGAACCTCATCCTCGACGACGGCGGCGACGCCACGCTGCTCGTGCACAAGGGGCGCGAGTTCGAGAGCGCGGGTGCGGTTCCGCAGTCGGCGGATGCCGACTCCGCCGAGTACCGTGTCATCCTCGACCTGCTGCGGGCGAGCCTCGCCGACGACCCCGAGCGGTGGACGCGGGTGGCCGCCGGCATCCTCGGCGTGACCGAGGAGACCACCACCGGGGTGCACCGGCTGTACGAGCTGGCCGCGGCCGGCAACCTGCTGTTCCCCGCGATCAACGTGAACGACTCGGTCACCAAGTCGAAGTTCGACAACAAGTACGGCATCCGTCACTCGCTCCCCGACGGGTTGAACCGTGCCACGGATGTGCTGCTCGGCGGCAAGACGGCCTTCGTCGCCGGCTACGGCGATGTCGGCAAGGGCGCCGCCGAAGCGCTTCGCGGCCAGGGCGCGCGAGTGATTGTCGGTGAGATCGACCCGATCTGCGCACTGCAGGCGGCGATGGACGGGTTCGCTGTGCGCCCCCTGGATCGCGTCGCCGGCGAGGTGGACATTGTCGTCACCGCAACGGGCAACCGCGATGTGGTCGGAGTCGAACACCTGCTGGCACTCAAACACCTCGCGGTGGTCGCGAATGTCGGTCATTTCGACAACGAAATCGACATGGCGGGTCTGGCGGGGATCGCGGGGGCGCAGCGGGTGGAAATCAAACCGCAGGTGCACGAGTGGCGGCTGCCCCACGGTCGAAGCGTGCTCGTGCTCTCCGAGGGGCGGCTGATGAACCTCGGCAATGCCACCGGGCATCCGTCCTTCGTGATGAGCACTTCCTTTGCCAATCAGGTACTCGCGCAGATCGAACTGTGGACGAACCTGTCTGCCTATTCCCTCGGGGTGCACGTGCTGCCCAAGCACCTCGATGAGAAGGTCGCCCGCTTGCACCTGGCCGCGCTCGGTGTGGAACTGACGACACTCACCGAAGACCAGGCGGAGTATCTCGGGGTTCCCGTGCGGGGGCCGTACAAGCTTGACCACTACCGGTACTGACCTCGCGGCACTCGCACCAGCCGGCTGCGGCGTGGCGGGAACTCTCAGCCGCGATCGGGGAATCCCCGCGGCGTCGCCTGCAGCACGGGCGCGAGCGCATCCCACTGGGCGCGCTGGCGCGCGAGAGCGGTCGCGTCGCGGCTTCGTCGCATCGCCGCGACGGCGAGGAGGAACTGCTCGGGGGACACCGCGGGGACGGGATGCACGTGCACGGCGACCTCCGTCGCGAGCGCGTGTGCCAACTGCGCCCGGCTTGCCGGGTTCATTCCCGCCGAGCCGCGGATGAAGTGTGCGACGCGACGGGCAACCGGATCGGGCAGCCGCGCCACGTCGGCCACGGCGGCCCAGGCGACGAGTTCCGCCGGGACGGCGAACTCCACTGCCGGCGGTGCAGCCGTGCGCTCGCGCTGACTGAAGGTGCCGGCGACAATGTCGCCAAGCCGCTTCGATTTGGGAGAGAGCAGACCGACGATCGCCGCAAGTCCGCCGAACGTCATGACGATCTCGACGATGCCGATCAGGGCACGGATCAGCGCGTGGCGCACCCCGATTGCACCGCCGTCGTCGCGAACGATCCGCGCGCCCACGATGAGTCGACCGAGTGAACGACCGCGACTGAGCGACTCCACGGCGATGGGGACGATCACGAGGAATGTGACGAGCAGAATCGTCTGCGTGGCAATCATCAACGCGGTGTCGAAAATCGATTCCGCCAACTCGAGAACCACGCCCGCGGTAGTCAGGAAGGCACCGAGGTACACAAAGTAGTCAATCAGGCAGCCGGTGGCGCTCAACACGAACCCGGTGGGTCGCAGGGTGAGCGCGACGGCCTCACCCGAGACGAGTTCGTCCTCGGGACC
>NZ_JBKEAF010000108.1:0-6563 GCF_047971895.1 Microbacterium sp. | reverse complement strand
GGCGCATGCTAGAAGACCACCCGACCCTGTGGGAGCGCATCGTAGATGTCGTCGAAACTGCCATCGTCGAACGATACGATTTGGAAGTCGTCCGAGGGACAGTCTCTTGATCGCGAAGACGGTGCGATGCGCTCCAGTAAGCCGTCCGCTGGGCTCAGATACACCGGTAGTGACACTCGATACGTTCACGCTCAGTAAGCTGGCTTCAGGTGTTCCCGCGACTACGGGCCTATTGTCGGAAGGTAGGCCCGTCAAAGCTGGTAAGGAGAGAGGAGGCCGCGGTGAGACTCTGGTCGCTGCATCCCGTCCACCTGGACCGGGCAGGGTTGGTCGCGGGGTGGCGCGAGGCGCTGCTCGCTCAAGCAGTACTCGCGGGCCGCACCACGGGATATCGACAACACCCACAGCTGATCCGGTTCCGCAACGTCGCCCAGCCCCTCGACATGATTGGTGCCTATCTAGGCGGGATTCACCGCGAAGCAACCCTGCGGGGGTACCACTTCGACCAGAGCAAGATACTCGCCAAGGGAAATCCGCAAGCCCGCCTCTTCGTCACCCAGGGCCAGCTCGACTACGAGTGGGCACACCTCGGCGAGAAGCTCGCTCGACGAAGCCCCGATGACGCCGACAGGTGGCGCATCTCTTCTCCCACGCCACATCCCCTGTTCGAGATAACCCCTGGAGATCTCGAGAGCTGGGAACGCCGCTGAGCCGTTTCGATCACCGCTGTAGCGCGGCCGAAGGGGGCTATCGGCGGCCCGGGTTGATCCAGTGGAGACCCTCGAAGCGGGCGAAGTCGCTGTCGAAGGAGCAGATCCCCGTGCCGTGCTCGATGGCGAGGGCGGCCAGGTGCGCGTCGGTGACGAGGTTCCCGCGTAGGTCGCCGTCGATGAGAAACCGGCTGAGGATGTCGCGGTGGCTGGCGCCGGGCGTGGGAATCCAGGCCAGGTCGGCGTCGAGCCAGTCGGTGACGTAGCCCCAGGCCTCAACCGCCGTCAGCGGGTGTGCGGTCACACGGGGGTGGGTGATGATGCGCTGGAACGCCATCAGGGACACCCAGGGTAGACCGACCCGTTGGACACCGTTCATCGCATCGTCCAGCCATGTCCGCGCAGCGGTATGGAAGTGGGACTGGTCGTCGACGGCGTAGAGCAGGATGTTGGCGTCGACGATCACCGGGCACTCTCTGCGTCGTAGTGATCGAGCAGTTCAAGGGTGTCGGCGATATCGGTGACGTCGACTATCAACCCGACGCTCGCGGTCCGTTGCTGGAACCGTGCGGGCTTCTGCTTGTGAGAGAGGCCAGCGCGGGCGAGTTCGTTGACCGCCTCACCGAGACCGATGTGCCGCTCTCTGCGCAGGCGTTCCGCCGCTGCCGCGACCTCGGGATCGAGCCGTACCGTTGTTCTCACGACACCAAGGTAACACCACCGATTCAAGAAATCAGCATCAGTGATGCCTCTGATTTCGGAATCCGACGACGTCGTGATCGCGGCGATCACGCTCGCCGAGCCCATGCGCGCCAGACCGGTCGCAAAATCGTCTCACTCGATCTGAAGGCGCGCTTCAGTGACCTCCCCGGCATCGACACCGCCATGGGGGAGTAAGGGGCATCCGCTGACGCACGATGAGCCAGGCGGGCTGAGGCCCAGACACTGGCGGTGACCTCGCTGCTGGCGTCGAGTACCGCGTATTTGGCTACGGTGTCGTCCGCGCGCGTTTGATGTGTCAGGAACGGGGGCTGGCGGTGGTGAGTCCGCATTCGTAGGCGGTGATGACGAGTTGGGCTCGGTCGCGGGCGTGGAGCTTGGCCAGCAGGTTGCTGATGTGCGTTTTGACGGTGTTGCTGGAGATACACAGCTCGGTGGAGATCTCGTCGTTGGATAGTCCGGTCGCTACGAGCGTCAGTACTTCGGTCTCGCGCGGCGTGAGCAGGGCTAGCGCGGGGCTGTCTGTGGCCTTCTGTGCGGGGTTGGAGTCGGTGACGTAGTGGTTGATGAGCCTGGTGAGGATCGGGGGCGCGAACAGTGCTTCGCCACTGTGGACGCGGCGCAGAGCGTCGAGCAGCGTGGCGGGGTGTGCGTCTTTCAGGAGGAAACCGCTGGCACCGGCGCGCAGTGCCCCGTAGACGTACTCATCGAGTTCGTACATGCTCAGCACGAGCACCCGAACACTGGGTAGCGCGGGGTCTGCGGTGATGGCACTTGTCGCGTGGATTCCGTCTGATCCGGGCATTCGGATGTCCATGAGGATGACGTCCGGCGTGAGTCTTCGTGCTGCTTTCACTGTCTCGTCGCCGTTGCTCGCTTCGCCGACGACGTGGAGGTCGGGTTGGCTGTCGATCACGATGCGTAGGCTCTGGCGCATCAGCGGTTGGTCGTCGGCCAGCAGCACTCTGATGGGCGGTGCTCCGTGCGGATGTTCACTCATACGCCTGCCTCGATTGGTAAAGAGGCGTGTAGACGGAACCCTTGCCTTGTCGGGGAGGTGGCGAGCGTGCCGCCGTGAGTTCTGACACGTTCGCGCAGGCCGGTGAGCCCGTGCCCGGCGCCCGGTTCTGCCCGCCAGCCGGGATGCTTCCCGTCGTCGTCCACAGTCACATTGATGGCGTCGTCGTTGCGGGTGATCGTGAGTCGCACGGTGGTGGGGCCAGCGTGCCGGAGCACGTTGGTGAGTGCTTCTCTGACGACGGCGCAGACTGCGACCTGCGTGCTTGGCGCGATTCCGCCGTCGTCGTGGCGCTCACCACCCAAGTTCTGGATTGACTGCTGGATGATGAGGCCGCCCCGCTCGGCGTCTCGGATGATGCTGGGCAGAGCCGTGAGCGTGTCGGTGGGATGTCGTGGGGCGGGGTCGTCGCCCGGCGTGCGAAGTAGGGTCAGCATCCGGCGCAGCTCTGTCGTGCTCGAGCGTCCGATGCGTTCGATATCCAGCATTGCGCGCTGACGTTCGGCGTCGGCGTCGGGGCCGTCGAGGTAGCCTGTGGCCGCCGCGCGCACGGTGATGATCCCCAGGCCGTGAGAGCTGAGGTCGTGCAGATCGCGGGCGATCCGCAGGCGTTCCTGTGCGATGGCCTGTTCAGCTGCCCAGGAGGCGAGGCGTTCCTCGAAGTCGCGGCGCTGTCTGCGGGCACGCTGGATCGCCCAGCCCCAGGCCGCGACAACCATGATCAGCCCCGAAGCGATCACGGCGATCAGGAAGCCGGTGCTGCTGGCATCGAGGACCAGCGCGGCGGTGAGCGGCACGAGGGCGAGGAACGCGACCACGACCCAGGCGCGCGAATACCCGCGCGTGGGGCGCTCGCTCATCTCCATACGGTCAAGACTATGAAGTCCAGACGGTAGACGCCTCACACCCAGGGGTGAGGACAGCTGACCCGGCGGCGTGAAGTTCACCGCTCAGGGTGATCCGTCCGGGACCCTCACGCGATTGCGTAGAGGCATGTCGTCATCCGCGCTCTCTGCACCGTCCGCAGTCCTGGGTGTCCTCGCCGCCGAGCTGCGCAAGGCGCGTTCGTTCCCCGCGATCGGGCGCACGCTCTTGTTCGGCGTCCTTGCCCTGCTCATTGCGGCGGTGTTCGTCATGAGTCAGGCCGGTCAGTTCCTCGCGCAAGGGCGCGGCGACGAACTCGGTGGCCTGACGACTGCCGATTTCATACTCATCCTGCTGCACGACGGGCAGGTCATCCCGATCCTGCTCGGTGCGTGGGTGGTCGGCCAAGACATCCCGATCGGGCCGCGCCAGACCGTGTTCCTCGCCACCGCCAAGCGCGGCACGCTCTTCGCGGTCAAGATTGTGGCCACCGCGATCGTTGCGCTGGTTACCGCCATCGTCTGCGTCGCTGCGACTCTTGTGCCTCTCGCGGTCGCGGGCGCAGACTCGACCGGCACGATCGCTCTCGCCCCCTACTGGTGGCTAAGTGGGTACTGGGTCGTGGTCGCTGTCGTCACGGCCGCATTGGTCGCGGCCACGCGCAGCATCACCTTCACGGTCGTGCCGATCCTCGTGTGGACGATTGGCCTGTCCGATCGGCTGGCTGCGCAGATTCCCGCACTGTCGGGCGCGCTCGATCAGGCGTTCAAGTACGCCTATCTCCAAGCCGGTGCCATGCCCTCAGCGACAGTCCTGATCGCGGCAGCAGTGCAGGTGGTGGTCGCGCTCGCGGTCGGTGCCGTCCTGTATGCGCGCCGCGACGTCCGGTAACCGCCCACACACGAGTCAGCGCTTTCTCGTTCTCACTAGATAAGGAACCACTCATGATCGAAGTCACGAATGTGACCAAGACCCACGGCGCGATCACCTCAGCAGACAAGGTGAGCTTCACAGCCGAAGCGGGATTCGTCACCGGGCTACTCGGCCCGAACGGGGCAGGCAAGTCATCCGTCATGCGGATCATCTGCGACCTCGACCGCGCCGACGCAGGCCAAGTGAGCGTATGCGGACGCCGCTACCGCAAGCATCCCATCCCGATGCGGGTCGCCGGGGCGCAGTTCGAAGGCTCCGGCGCGCACCCCTCCCGCCGCGCGATCGACCACCTGAAATGGATCGCCCGCACGAACCGGCTTCCAGATACCCGCGTCACCGAGGTACTGGAACTAGTCGATCTGCAGCCGCGCGACTGGAAGCGCCGGGTCAAGGAATACTCCCTCGGAATGCAGCAGCGGCTCGGGATCGCCTCGGCCTTGCTGTGCGACCCGCAGGTTGTGATCTTCGACGAGCCAGCCAACGGCCTCGACCCCATCGGCATCCAGTGGTTGCGGGGGTTGCTTACCGGGCTCGCCCGCGACGGCAAGACCGTGCTGCTCAGCTCGCATCTGATGGGCGAGACCGAGGTGATCGCCGACCGGGTCGTGCTGATGGATCGCAGCCGTGTGATAGGCGTGGGCGACGTCAGCGACCTCGTGAAAACGCACGATAGCCTCGAAAGAGCGTTCTTCGAGCGCCTCGAACGCTCCCGCCAGCAGGTATCGACAACGGGAGATGCCCGATGAGGTTCATCGACGTGCTCCGGGGCGAGACCCTCAAGGCCTGGACGCTGGGGTCGTTGCGATGGACGATTCTTGCCACTGCCGCGCTCTCCCTTGCCTTCTGTCTCATCGATGCAGGGCCAGACCTCGGCCTCAGCACGCCGGAGACCATTGGCGTCTACGCGATGGCCAACTTCTCGTTCTTCGCTGCTATCGCGGGTGTACTCATGGCTTCGTCTGAGTATGGAGGCGGGCAAATCACCACCACGGCGCTGGCGGTGCCGCGTCGCGGGAGGACACTCGCCGCCAAGCTCATTCTCTCGGCGATCGTGACCACCGTGCAAGGCGTCCTGTTCGCGGTGCTCATCGCGACCATCTACCAGTTCCATCTGGGCGATCAGTCCGTCTATGCCACCGGCACCGCCAGCACGCTCCTGGGAAGCCTCGCCCTTGCCGTCTGCTCATGGACTGCGGTCGGGATCCTCAGCACCAGCATCGGGTTCATCATCCGATCCCAGACGGTCGCGCTCACCAGCATGATCGTGCTCACGTTCGGCGGCACACCACTGATGATGGCGCTCCCGATCCTGCAGTACCTCCCCACGAACGCAGGCGTGCTTATGTTCATCGACCGCGCAAACCAGACCTCCGACTGGATCAACCCGCCCGACATCACCGTGCCCATCGCCGGAGCAACCCTCGCCGCGTGGTGCATCGTGGTGGTTGTCGCTGCAGCGGTCGTCCTGCTCCGACGCGACATCGGAGCACGAGCGGCCGCACTCGACTAGAGCACTGCGCGTCGCAATCGCTGGCCGTCGTCGCCTCCTCAGCAGCCTATGGGAGGCGCATCTGCTACCCGCATGTGCGATGGTGCGCCAGCGGGTCAGACCCCGGCGAGTACTCCCTCCAGCCGCGCGTAGCTGGCTTCCATGCCGTCGGTCATGCCGGTGGCGAGGATCTGGTCACGCAACTCCATGGAAGGGTACTCGATCAGGAGGGTCAGCAGCGTGGCGCCATCCTCTTCGTAGAGTTGCAGGTCGTTGAGCGTGGGATCGCCGTCCATGCCGATCATCTTCTCGGTGGTCACTGAACGCCGTGGGGCCTCGCTGATCAGCGTCTCGCCCTCGAAACCGAAGCGGGTGGATTCGTCATCGCCCTGCTGCCACACATAGCGGTAGCTGTCGCCGACTTCACACTCGACCATCTGCCAGCCGTCGGGGCCAAGCAGCCACGCCTTGAGTAACGCGGGCTCTCGGTGCGCCCGCCAGACAAGCTCCTGTGGACCCTCGATCAGACGCCTGATCCGCACATGGGTGTCATCGAGGATCTCGGTGCGGGTGCCCTTTCCCTGCGCATATGCGCGCAGGTCTTGCAGGACCGCATCCAGCTGGTCCATCGCCATACGCGACCCCTCGACGGCACCCATGTCCACCGCCTGCTGCAGCCCTTCGAGCGAGGCGAAGGTGGTGATATTGGTCAGGCGGGCACCCGAGGTGGTGGCCGTGAACGCGTAGGTCATGCGCATCGTGGGGAATCCGTCGAACACGGTGCCCTCGGCATCGGTGAAGTTGTCCAGCACCTCGAATCCGTCTGGCT
>NZ_JBKEAF010000126.1:0-16242 GCF_047971895.1 Microbacterium sp. | reverse complement strand
TCGTGGCATCCCGCCCCACCGCGCTCACGCGCGCACCGGCCGCGACCAGCGCTCCGGCGGCCGCGCGCCCGCTCGCGCTCGTCGCTCCCGCGACGACCACGACCCGGCCGGCGAGCTCAGGCATTTCGCCCTGTGATTCCCGAGGTCGGGGCACTAACGTCGCGCATCTTCTTCTCCAGCGCCTCGAAGAACATCGACAGCGGGAACTCGTCGTCCAGCACCGCGTCGGTGTACCCGCGGGGCGGCCCGGCGAGCACGTCGTCGGGCAGGCCGCGCGCCCACTGCGACGCCGGGTTCGGTGTCACCGTCGCGCTGACGAGCTCGTACGCGGCGAGCCAGTGCGCGGTCTTCGGGCGGTCGATCGAGCGCCAGTACAGTTCGTCGATCCGCTCACCGAGGGCGATGACGGCCGCGGGCACGTCGGCCCAGTCGAACGTGAGCTGCGTGTCGGTCCAGTGCAGCACGCCGCGCTCATGCAGCCACGCGAACAGCAGCTGACCGCCGAGTCCGTCGTAGTTGCGCACGCGCGAGCCGGTGATCGCGAACCGGAAGATGCGGTCGAAGATCACGGCGTACTGCACGAGCTTCGCCTGCGCGAGCGTCTCGGCCTCGACCTCCGACAGCGCATCCGCTCCCTGCGCCTGTCGAAGGGCGCTCAGCCGGTTCTCGATCTCGACGCACTCACGGAACGCGGTGAGGTCGCAGCGCAGCTCTTCCAGCGAGTACAGGAAGTACGGCATCCGCTGCTTGATCATGAACGGATCGAACGGCAGGTCGCCGCGCATATGCGTGCGGTCGTGGATGAGGTCCCACATCACGAACGTCTTCTCGGTGAGGGCCTGATCGTCGAGCATCGCGGCGGCCTCGGCCGGCAGGTCGAGACGGGTGATCTCGGATGCCGTGCGCACCGCACGCCGGTAGCGCGCCGCCTCACGGTCCTGGAAGATCGCGCCCCACGTGAAGGCCGGGATCTCACGCATCGCCACCGTCTCGGGGAACAGCACCGCCGAGTTCGTGTCGTAGCCGGGTGTGAAGTCGATCAGCCGCAGGCTGAGGAACAGCGTGTTCGTGTACTCGGTCTCGAGCTCGGCGATGAACTCGGGCCAGATCGCCTCGACGATCAGCGCCTCGACGAAACGGTTCGACGAGCCGTTCTGGGTGTACATCGGAAAGACGACGAGATGACGGATGCCGTCGGCCCGGTGCCGCTGCGGCTGGAACGCCACCAGCGAGTCGTAGAAGTCGGGCACGCCGAAGCCGCTGTCGGCCCAGCGCTGGAAGTCGCGAATGGATGCCTCGAGGTACTCGGCATCGTGTGGGAACCGTGGCGCGAGTTCGGCGATGGCCGGGGTGATCGTATCGACCAGCGCCCGCGCGTCGGCATGCCCGTCCCGCACCGACCCGTCTTGCACCTGCAGCTCCTGCAGCGCGGTGGCGGCGTCCTTCAGTCGCAGCCATGCGGGGGAGTGTTCGACGCTCTCCGCGAGCCGAGCCTGTGACTCCGGCCCCCGAGCCTGTGACTCCGGCCCCCGAGCCTGCCGAGGGGCGTGCGTCACGTTCATGCGAACCTCCGATCGTCGAAATGTGCGCTATACCGGAAAGTTTCCAGCTATGAGCACCAACTACCGATATTCTTCCATCTATGGATGATCCTGTCGATCTCGCAATCGTGACCGAGATCTCCCGCGATGCGCGCGCGACGCTCGCCGACATCTCCGGCGCCGTCGGGCTGTCGGTGTCGGCCGTGCAGGCGCGGCTGCGCCGCCTCGAGAGCACGGGCGTCATCGCGGGCTACCGGGCGCTGCTCGACCCCGAGGCTGTCGGCACGCCGCTGTCGGCGTTCATCGAGATCACCCCGCTCGACCCGGGTCAGCCCGACGATGCACCCGAGCGCCTCGAGCACCTCACGGCGATCGAGGCGTGCCATTCGATCGCAGGCGAGGCCAGTTACATGCTCTTCGTGCGGGTCGAGACGCCGCGCGCGCTCGAGGTGCTGATCCGCGACATCCGCTCGGCCGCGTCGGTCAACACGCGCACGACGGTCGTGCTGCAGACCTTCTTCGAGCACCGCCCCGTGCTCCCTGCCGCCTCGACACCCTGACCAATATGTTCTAAAGTACTGCTGAGTACTTGTCTTACGGTATGGAAGATGTGTGCTGCGCCATCCACGCTGCGCTTCATCCCTGACCGCATCCCCGAACCCGCAGGCGACGTCGACCGGCCACCGTTCTGGCGTGGCCATCCGAACCGTCAATCGTGCTGCGGGAAACCCAGGTTCAGCCCGCCGTGCGAGGGGTCGAGCCATCGCGATGTGACGGCCTTCTCCTGCGTGAAGAACGCGAAGCCGTGTGCACCGTAGGCCTTCACATCGCCGAAGTGCGACGCCTTGAACCCGCCGAATGAGTGGTACGCGACAGGCACCGGGATCGGTACGTTGATGCCGACCATGCCGACCGTCACCTCGTTCTGGAACCGCCGGGCCGCACCGCCGTCGTTGGTGAAGATCGCCGTGCCGTTGCCGTACGGGCTCGAGTTGATGATGTCGACGCCGTGCTCGTACCCGTCCACCCGCACGATCGAGAGCACCGGGCCGAAGATCTCATCGGCATAGACCGGCGACGTCACCGGCACGCGGTCGATCAGGGTGGGACCGAGCCAGAAACCCTCGGCGGCGCCGTCGGCCGCGACATCCCGCCCGTCGACGACCACGGTCGCCCCGTCGCCGGGTGCGCGCTCGATGTATCCAGCCACCTTGTCGCGGTGCTGCGCCGTGATGAGCGGCCCCATGTCGCAGCCGCGCGTGCCGTCGCCGGTGCGCAGCGTCGCCATGCGCTCGGTCACCTTCGTCACCAGCTCGTCGGCGACGGCGTCGACCGCGAGCACCACCGAGATCGCCATGCAGCGCTCGCCCGCCGAGCCGAAGCCTGCGTTCACGCACGCGTCGGCGGCGAGGTCGAGGTCGGCATCGGGCAGCACCAGCATGTGGTTCTTCGCGCCGCCGAACGCCTGCACGCGCTTTCCGGCGCGGGTGCCGTTCTCGTACACGTACTGGGCGATGGGGGTCGAGCCGACGAACGATATCGAGCGGATGTCGGGATGCTGCAGCAGCGCGTCGACCGACTCCTTGTCGCCGTGCACCACGTTGAACACGCCGTCGGGCAGCCCCGCCTCGCGGAACAGCTCGGCCATCCAGTTCGCCGCGCTCGGATCCTTCTCGCTCGGCTTGAGCACCACCGTGTTGCCGGCGGCGATCGCCACCGCGAAGAACCACAGCGGCACCATCGCCGGAAAGTTGAACGGGCTGATGATGCCGACCACGCCCAGCGGCTGGCGCACCGTGTACACGTCGACGCCCGTCGAGGCGTTCTCGGTGTACTCGCCCTTGGTGAGCGCACCGACGCCGCACGCGAGCTCGACGACCTCGAGCCCCCGGGCGATCTCGCCGAGCGCGTCAGAGAGCACCTTGCCGTGCTCGGCCGTGATGATCGCGGCCAGCTCGTCCTTGCGGGCGTTGAGCAGCTCGCGGAACGCGAACATCACTGCGGTGCGCTTGGCGACGCTGGCGCCGCCCCAGCTCTCGAAGGCGGTGGATGCCGCGGCGACGGCGTGGTCGACATCGGCGGGGCTCGCCAGGCGCACCTGCCGCGCGACCGTTCCGAGCGCGGGGTTGTAGACGGGGGTGGTGCGGTCGGAGGCGCCGCGCCATGCGGCCCCAGCGATCCAGTGCTCGACGACGGTGTCGGTCATTGTGTGTCCTCTCGTGAGTGCGCCGCGTCGTGCGCGGGCGCATGCGTCCAGTTTGCGCCAGATCGGATGCCGCAGCCACCGCGATCGATAGGCTGTCTGGACCCGACCAGGAGGAACCCCACAGATGCGCGTTCTCGTCACCAGCTCTCGAAACCCGTTCGCCCTCGACATCATCAGAAAGCTGGGCAGTGCCGGGCATGTGGTCGTCGCCAGCGACACCTACGGCGGAGCGATCGGCAATCACTCGCGGTACGTGCATGCGCACGCCGTCACCGCGTCGCCCACGTTCGCGACGGACCAGTTCATCGCCGATGTGGTCGCCATCGTCGAAGAGCACGACATCGAGGTGATCCTCCCCAGCTTCGAGGAGGCGTTCTACCTCGCCGCGCGCGCACACGACCTGCCCGAGGGAGTGACGCTGTTCACCGGTGCGTTCGCAGAGCTCGCCCGGCTGCACGACAAGGCCAGCTTCCAGCGCCTCGTCGAGCAGGCCGGCGTGCCGATCCCGGAGACGATCGTCGCGACCGACGACGCATCGCTGCGGGCCGCGATCGAGAAGTTCCCGCGGTACTTCGCGCGTGCGGCGTTCTCGCGCGGCGGTGTCGCACTGCTCACGAACACGGGTCCGCTCGCCGACCACATGTCGGTCGACGACTGCCACCCCACACCCGAGCAGCCCTGGCTCGTGCAGCCGTTCGTCGACGGCCCCATGGTGTGCACCTACAGCACCGTCGTCGATGGGCGCATCACCGCGCACTGCACCTATCGGGCCCCCGAGCAGTGGGCGCACAGCACCGGCATCGCCTTTCTCGGCGTCGACAGCACGAAGACGCTCGAGTACGTGCAGAAGCTCGTCGACGCCCTCGACTCCGGCTACACCGGCCAGCTCTCGTTCGACTGGGTCGATCACGACGGCGAGCTGTACGCGATCGAGTGCAACCCTCGTCCCACCAACGGGGTCATCCTGCTCGAGACCGACGAGCTCGTGGCGGGCCTCACCGGCACGGCCGAGACTCCGGCCGTGGTGCAGCCGGGCGTGGAGCGCGAGATCAAGCTCGCCGTCGTCGCCGACGCCTTCACCGAGCCGCTCAGTCATCTGAAGACGTCGCTGCACGACATCATCCATGTGCGCAACGTCGGCAGCGGCTGGCACGACGGCATCGCGATGATGTGGTCTCCGGCCTCGCTCGTGCACGGGGCGAAGCTCGCGCGCGGGCACCACGAGGCGGTGCTGGAGGCGCTGGGCGGCGACATCGTGTGGAACGGCGAGCCGATCGACGGCATGAGCGATGCGGACGCCGAGGCCCTCGAGGCGGTGCACGCCCAGCGCGTCTGACGCGCGTCACCTGTCCAGTTGCAGGCGCTGCACGGTGCGCAGCAGAGCGGGGAGCCGCGCCGCGAGGCCGCGCCGCGGCATCCGGCTCATCCGCTCCGCCTCGCCGGGCAGACGATGCTGCTCACCGGTCACCAGCCGTTCGATCGCGTGCAGCAGCGCGAGCGGGTGCGACTCCAGCGCGCTGTGCCCGTTCTCGATCTCGACATACACGCCCGCCCGCGCGGTCGCGGCGACGCGGTGGGCGATGGTGGTCGGGGTGCGCAGGTCGCGGTCGCCGGCCAGCAGCACCATCGGCCAGGCGAAACCCGGGGTGGCGCCGGGCAGGTCGAACGGCTCGCCCGCGAACGCCGGGAAGCGGGCTGCGAGCGGCTGGTAGACGAGCGCCGGGTCGAGTGGCAGCCCGTCCGGGGCTGCCCCGTAGTGCAGCTCGCGGAAGGCGATCGCCCCGACCCGGCCGAACTCGTAGACGGCGGCGACATCGGCGATCGACTCCCCGCGACCGGCGTACGCGTCGAGCATCGTGAACACCGCATCCGGGCGCCGCTGCAGTCGGCGCCGCAGCAGCGGGCGGAGCATCCGCATCCCGCCGAGCTCGTAGGCGGCGCGCACGACACCCAGCAGCTGTCGCTCGTCGTCCCCCGACGCGACGAGGCGCCGCACCGCGCTCGCCTCCGCGGTGTCGGCGTTCCAGAACAGCGCGCGAATGAGGTCGCGCTCGAGGGCGAGATGATCGGTCGACTGCAGTGCCGAGTCGAGCAGCATCCCGGCGACGCGATCGGGATGCCGCACCCCGAAGCCCGACGCGAGATAGCTGCCGTACGACGACCCCACGACATGGGCGGAGTGCACCCCCTCGCGGTCGAGTACCGCCGCGAGGTCGTCGAGCACGTCGGTCACCCGCATCGCGTCGAACGGCAGGTCGACACCTCGGGTGTCGGTGCGGGAGAGCCCGACGCCTCGATGCTCCACCATGATGACGTCGAGACCCTGCCGTGCCGCCCGCCGGCGCAGTCCGCGATACGGCAGCACCGAGGCGAGCCCCGGCCCGCCGGGGATCAGCAGGATCGGGATGCCGGCGGTCGGCCCCGTGCGCACGTACGCCAGGTCGAACTCCGGCGTCGTGGCGGTCGCCGGCCGGCGTACGCGCCGGAGCCCGTGCGTGCGTACGGCCGTGGCGCGCAGCAACCGGTCGTTTGCTCGCCCCACGGTGCCACAGCCTACCGCTTCGCGGTGACGTGCTCGCGCAGGGCGGGGATGACCGTCTCGCCGTAGACGCGCAGCGTCTCCTCCTTGCTGTCGTGCTGCAGGTAGCCGGCGAACTGCGTGACGCCGAGGTCCTTGAGTCGCCTCAGCTTCTCGATGTGCGCCTCGGCGGGCCCCAGCACGCAGAACCGGTCGACGATCTCGTCGGGCACGAAGTCGACGTGGTCGTTGTCGGCCTTGCCGTGCGTGTTGTAGTCGTACCCTTCACGCCCCGCGATGTAGTCGGTCAGCGCCTCGGGTACGACATCGCCGTCGCCATACTTGGCGACGATGTCGGCGACGTGGTTGCCGACCATGCCGCCGAACCACCGGCACTGCTCGCGCATGTGCGCCATGTCGTCGCCGATGTACATGGGTGCGGCCACGCAGAAGGCGAGCGCGTCGGGGTCGCGGCCGGCGGCGGCCGCGGCATCCTTCACCGTCCTGATCATCCACTCCGCGATGTCGACGTCCGCCAGCTGCAGGATGAACCCGTCGCCGACCTCGCCAGCCAGCTTCAGCGCGAGCGGCCCGTATGCGGCGACCCACACCTCGAGCGACGACCCGTGGCTCCACGGGAACTGCAGGGTCGCACCGTTGTACTCCGCGGTACGCGAGTTGCCCAGTTCGCGGATCACGTGGATCGCCTCGCGCAGCTCGCGCAGCGTCGTGGGCGTGCCACCGGTCACCCGCACGGCCGAGTCGCCCCGGCCGATGCCGCAGACCGTGCGGTTGCCGTACATCTCGTTGAGGGTGGCGAAGACGGATGCCGTGACGGTCCAGTCCCGCGTGGCCGGATTCGTCACGAACGGGCCGACGGTCACACGATGCGTGTTCG
This sequence comes from Microbacterium sp., assembly GCF_047971895.1. Taxonomy (GTDB): domain Bacteria; phylum Actinomycetota; class Actinomycetes; order Actinomycetales; family Microbacteriaceae; genus Microbacterium. Next base: position 9,079 of record NZ_JBKEAF010000126.1, on the reverse strand, counting down.
CGAGGATCGCCGAGTGGATGACGTACGGCTCCTGCCACAGCAGGTGCGAGTCGAACGTCCACACGTGGCTGAAGCCGTGCGCCTCAGCCAGCTGCGACAGCTGCACCACGCGTGCCGCGGGCGGGTTGGTCTGCAGGACGACGCCGAAGTCCATGCTCACACCAGGTACTGCGAGACGCCACGGCGGACGAACCGGCCGTCGCCGGGCCGCCCGCGGTACTCGCCGTCGTCGACGATGACCCGTCCGCGCGAGAGCACCGTGTCGACGTGCCCGTCGATCTCGAAGCCCTCCCAGGCGGCGTGGTCCATGTTCATGTGGTGGGTCTTGTCCACGCCGATCGAGGTGTGCCCGTCGGGATCGTAGATGACGATGTCGCCGTCGGCGCCGGGTTGGATGACGCCCTTGCGGCCGTACATGCCGAACATGCGCGCGGGCGTCGTGCTGGTCAGCTCCACCCACCGCTCCAGCGACAGCTCGCCGGTGACCACGCCCTGGTAGAGCAGGTTCATGCGGTGCTCGACCGACCCGATGCCGTTCGGGATGGCACGGAAGTCGCCGATACCGAGCTCTTTCTGGTCCTTCATGCAGAACGGGCAGTGGTCGGTCGACACCATCTGCAGGTCGTTCGTGCGCAGCGCCTGCCACATGCTGTCCTGGTGGCCCTCGGCGCGCGAGCGCAGCGGCGTGGAGCACACCCACTTGGCCCCCTCGAACGTGCCCCACTGGTCGCTTGAGGCGCCCAGCTGCTCTTCGAGCGACAGATACAGGTACTGCGGGCACGTCTCGCCGAACACGTTCTTGCCGTCGTCGCGCGCCCACGCGATCTGCGCGGCCGCCTGCTTGGCGCTCACGTGCACGACGTACAGCGGCGCGCCGGTGACATCCGCCAGCATGATCGCGCGGTGCGTCGCCTCCTCTTCGAGCTGCCAGGCCCGCGCGACGCCGTGATAGTACGGGTCGGTCTTGCCCGCGGCGACCAGCTGCTCGGCGAGCACGTCGATCGCCGGGCCGTTCTCGGCGTGCATCATCGTCATGAGCCCCGTCTCGGCCGACACCTGCATGGCCCTGAGCACCTGCGCGTCATCGGAGTAGAACACACCCGGGTACGCCATGAAGAGCTTGAAGCTCGACACCCCCTCGTCGAGCAGCCCCCGCATCGCGGACAGCGAGTCGTCGTCGACGCCGCCGACGATCTGATGGAACCCGTAGTCGACCGCGCAGTTGCCCGCGGCCAGCTCGTGCCAGTGCGCCAGGCCGTCCTGTACGCGCTCGCCGTAGCGCTGGATCGCGAAGTCGACGATGGTCGTCGTGCCTCCCCAGGCCGCCGCGCGTGTGCCCGTCTCGAAGGTGTCGGATGCCTCGGTGCCCCCGAACGGCATCTGCATATGCGTGTGCGCGTCGATGCCGCCGGGGATGACCAGCCTGCCGGTGGCGTCGATGACGGTGTCGACGGATGCCTTCAGGTCGCTGCCGAGCAGTTGCGAACCCGGTGCGAGCACCGCCTGGATGGTCTCGCCGTCGATGAGCACGTCGGCCTCGCCGCGGCCCGTGGCCGAGACGACGGTGCCGCCGGTGATGAGGGTCGTGGTCATGGGGCGACGATCCCCTCGTACGTGTCGGGCCGGCGATCGCGGTAGAACTGCCAGTCGTCGCGCATCTGCTGCACCATGTCCATGTCGAGGTCGCGCACGAGCACCTCCTCGTGCTCGCTCGAGCCGCGCGCACCGACGAAGTCCCCCCGCGGATCGATGACCTGGCTCGTGCCGTAGAAGGCCACGGCATCCTCTCCGTACTCGTTGTCTTCGCGCCCGACCCGGTTCGGCTGCAGCACGAAGTACCCGTTCGCCACCGCTGCGGCGGGGCCCTCCACCTCCCACAGGCGGTTGCTGAGCCCCGGTTTGGTCGCGTTCGGATTGAACACCATGTGCGCCCCCGCCAGGCCCAGCTCGCGCCACCCCTCGGGGAAGTGCCGGTCGTAGCAGATGTACATGCCGACCCGGCCGACCGCCGTCTCCCACACCGGGTAGCCGAGGTTGCCGGGGCGGAAGTAGAACTTCTCCCAGAACTTCTCCAGATGCGGCAGGTGGTTCTTGCGGTAGGTGCCGAGCACGCTGCCGTCGGCGTCGACCAGCACCGACGTGTTGTAGTAAACGCCGGTCTGCGCCTCCTCGTAGATCGGCAGCACGAGGACCATGCCGAGCTCCTTGGCGACCGACGCGAATCGCTGCACGATCGGGCCGTCGGCCGACTCGGCGAAGCGGTAGTACTTCTGGTCCTGGGTGATGCCGAAGTAGGGGCCGTAGAAGAGCTCCTGAAAGCTCATCGCCTGGGCGCCCTGAGCCGCGGCATCCCGCGCGAACTGCTCGTGCTTGTCGAGCATCGACTCTTTGTCGCCGGTCCAGGTGGTCTGGCTGATGGCCGCTTTCACCGTCGTCACTTGTGCCTCCGTTGGCTCACGCGCTTGTTGCAGTGACCCCACAGTTCCAGAACGTCGCGATTCCGTAAAGGGGGTCTGATGCTCCTCTACGTCGAGCGGCGGTGAGGATGCGCCGCCAGCCCGCGGCGCCTCCTGGCGCACCGTGGTTCACGGGGCCTCTGCAGCGTTGCGTTCGGGCAGGTCGTGTGCCCACGTGGGAGCGAGCACGCGCAGGCGTGCGGCACGCCACTGCCACACGCCCCACAGGAGCGGCCACAGCAGCGGAGCCGCTGCGCCGCCGATCACGAGCCGGTCGCGCCACAGCGTGCGCTCCGGGTGGTGCGGCGACGGGGAGACGGCGATCTGGTGGTCCCAGACATCCAGCGCCGCGAGCGGACCGGAGATCGGGATGCCGGCATCGCGGAGCACCCGCACCGGCTCGCCGTCGCGCGGGTCGGTCAGCGTCAGATCGCCGGGGTGGATGAGCTGCCGACCGAGGGGAAGGATGCTCGCCAGTCGCAGCTGTACGCCCACGGCGCCGTCGACCCCCACCGACGGTGATGCCCAACTCGTCGCCAGACCGGCCGGGTCGAGCGGATCGAGGTCGACGATCGGGCCGTACAGCTCGGCCACGGCGCGCGGGGAGTGCAGCGCACGCCACGCCGCATCGACGTCGCAGCCGATCTCGAGCTTCAGCAGAATCCGCATGCGCCCAGTCTTCCACTCGGGCGCTGACCCGGCGTGCACGGAGACGCGTACGCTGGCGGGATGCCGCACCCCTTCGACCAACATCGCTATCAGGTGCGTGTCGAGTGGGGTGCTGCCGGGCTCGCGCGGCTGGCCGGTGCCGACATCGTCGTGGTCGTCGACGTGCTGCGGTTCTCAACGACGGTGACCGACGCGGTCGCCCGCGGCGACAGCGTGGCCATGGCCGAGTTGCACGCTGTGTCGATCAACGGTGCGGCGGTCACCGCGGCCGCGGTCGGCCGTGAGCCGGCGCCACTCGTGCTGCTCGGATGCCTGCGCAACGCGACCGCCGTCGCCCGTGCCGTGCTCGCCGAGCAGCAGCGTCGCGGCGCGCGGACGAGTATCGCGGTGATCGCCTGCGGTGAGTTCGGCGCGGGTGAACCGCGGTTCGCCGTGGAGGATCAGCTCGGCGCGGGCGCGATCATCGATGCGCTCGCAGCGCTCGGGCTCGACCATTCCTCACCGGAGGCGGCCGGGGCCGGTGAGGCCTTCCGCGGGCTGCGGGGCGGGCTGCGACACCTGCTGGCCGCCAGCGGATCGGGGCAGGAGCTCATCGAACGCGGCCTGCACGACGAGGTGCTGTGCGCGGCCGAGCTGGATGCCACCTCCACCGTGCCCGTGCTGTGCGGAGGGGTCTTCAAGGCTCTGTGACCCGTCGGCTCACCGCGGGGTCATGGCCGCGAGCCGGGTGGAGCGGCTGATCTCACGCCGCGTCCATGTGAGCGTGAACTGGGCGTCGAACCGCGGCGCGCACTGCGCGCACGAGGTCGCTCGTGTGGGTCGGCGGTGCCGGTAGACGACGTGTCCGCTCGGGCAGTGCCCGACCCACGGCGCCAGCTCGGTCGCCGTCTCGCCGTGATGGGTCGTGCCGCCGACGTATCCGAGGTCGCGGGCGATCGTCTTCCACGCAGCCCCGTGCCCGGTGCCGGGACCGGCAAGCGCGTGTGCGACCTCGTGCAGCAGGGTCTGATGGTTCGTGTCGTCGTCGTAGCGGGCCGCGAGGTACCGCGAGAGAGAGATTCGTCGGCGCTGGAAGTCGCACAGTCCGGCGCGGCGCTTCGCGTTGTCGAACCCGAACGACCACGAGTCGTCGAGATGAAGGCGGATCAGTGCGTCGGCCCAACCGCGCACACGGTGCAGATCAGACATGCAGCGAGACGAGAACGTATCCCCGACACTCACCCGGCGGCGGCCGGCAAGAACCGGCGCCGGTCGGCGGCGTCGATCGCGAGCAGCGTCGACTCGAGCTGATCGTCGGGCACCCCGTGCTCCTGACGCAGGAACAGCGCGCGCGTGAAGTCGGCGCGGGCCTGCTCGAAATCGCCGCGGTCGTAGTGCACCTTGCCGCGATGCTGGTAGGCGAACGCGGCGATACCCGGCCACTCCTGGCCCTCGGCCTCCTCGGCGCACGTGGTGAGCTCATGCTCTGCGGCGGCGTATGCGCCGCGGAACTGCTGCACCGACGCGTGCAGAATGCGTGCCCGCAGCAGATCCTTGCGGGTGCCGGCCATGCGCGCGACGCGCACCGCCTCCTCCGCCAGCACCAGCGAGTCCTCGAGCCGGTCCAGCACCTTCAGCAGCCACACCCGTTCGAGCAGTGCGGGCAGGCTGCGCTGCTCGCCGATCTCGTCGAGCCGGTCCATGCACTCACGGGTGTCGACCGTCTCACGCAAGGTGTCGGGGTCGTAGCCCTTGATGAAACTCACCGTCGCTCCCTCCGCTCGCCGTACAGTCTGCCCCGGCCATGGCGTTCCGCGGCCGTGGCACGCCGGGCACCGGCATCCATCCCGCCGGTCAGCGCTCGAAAAGGGATGCCGTGGGCCGCGGCGACGGCGTGGCATCCGCATCCGTCGCCGGGCGCGACCCGCGCACCAGCTCATCGAGCTCGGCGCCGTGCGCCACCTTCGCCGGGTGCGGGCCGGCGGCCATCAGCCGCGGCAGCAGCGCGGTCGGCAAGGGCGCCGCCGACGCCGCGATGACGAGGTTGCCGAACCGGCGCCCCTTGAGCACCTGCACCTCGGCCAGCACGACGACGTGGGCCAGCACCTCGCGCACCGTCGCGATCTGGCGTCGCGCATACGCGAGCCCGCCGCCGTCGGCCACGTTCACCAGCAGTACGCCGTCGGGCGCGAGCAGCGCCGCGGCATCGGTGTAGAACTCGATGGTGGTGAGGTGGGCCGGGGTCTGGGCGCCCGAATAGACGTCCGAGACGAGCAGGTCGACCCGTCCGCGCAGGGCGTCTGGCAGCCGTGCGAGGCGCTCACGGGCATCGCCGATGCGCGTGCGGATCGCCGCTCGCCGCGGCAGCGGCAGATGCTCCCGCACCAGCTCGATCAGAGCGGGCTCGAGCTCGATGACCTGCTGGCGCGAACCGGGGCGTGTCGCCTCGACGTAGCGGGGCAGGGTGAGGGCCCCAGCGCCCAGGTGCACGGCGGTGAGGGGCTGCCCCGGCATCCGCAGTCCGTCGATCACCGCGCCCATGCGCGCGACGTACTCGAAGTGCAGGTGGGTGGGATCGCCCGGGTCGACGTGCGACTGCGGGGTGCCGTCGACCTCGAGCTCGAAGCCGCCGGCGAACCGCGACGGCACGATGCGCGCGACGGTCCCGTCCGACAGGCGGGCCCGCGGGGCGTCGTCGGGCTCGAGGTGCGCACGCGCCATCCCCCCACCGTACTCACCCCGGCTACCGTGGGGGCATGGCGACCATCGACCTCAATGCCGACCTCGGCGAGACGGTCGACGGCGTGCCGACCGCCGACGACGAGGCGATGTTCGCCGTCGTCTCCAGCGCGAGCGTCGCCTGTGGCGGGCATGCCGGCGACGATGCGTCGATGCGCGCGGCGGTCGCCCGCGCGTCGCGGTTCGGGGTGGCGCTGGGGGCGCATCCGTCCTTCCCCGACCGCGCGGGCTTCGGTCGCACCGCGCTCGCGATCGACCCGGCCTCGCTGCGCGTCGAGGTCGCGGCGCAGCTCGCCGCGCTGGAGGCGGCGGGCGCCGGTATCCGTTACGTGAAACCGCATGGCGCGCTCTATCACGCCGCTGGCGCGCGACCTGCCGTCGCACGCGCCGTCACGGCGGCGGTCGCCGACCTGGCGACCCGGCGCGGTCGCGCGGTGCCGGTGCTGGGTCTGGGCGACGCGCTCGCCGATGCGGCCGCCGCGGCGGGGCTGCCGTTCGTGCGAGAGGCTTTCCTCGACCGCGGGTACCTGCCCGACGGAACCCTCGTGCCGCGCACCGACCCCGGCGCCCTGCTCGACGATCCGCAGCGCGTGGCCGAGCGCGCCGTGCTGCTCGCATGCGAGGGCGTGGTCGACACGGTCGACGGGTCCCGCATCGAGGCGCGCGCGGCCTCACTGTGCGTACACGGCGACTCGCCGTCGGCGGTCGCCATGGCCCGGGCGGTGCGTGCGGCGCTGGATGCCGCCGGCGTCGAGGTGCGCGCGCCGTGGTGAGCCCCGCGCGCATCCTGCCGATGGGCGAGCGCGCCCTGCTGGTCGAGGTGGCCGCGCTCGACGAGGTGCTGGCACTGCACGGCCGGCTCGAGGCATCCCGCCCGCCCGGAGTGGTCGAGCTGGTGCCGGCTGCGCGCACGGTGCTGGTGTGCCTCGACCCGGACGTGCTGGCACTCTCGGCCGCGCGGTCGTGGATCGAGCGCTCCGGCGCGGCTCGGGGGCGGCGTGTGGATGCCTCCGGCCCTCGCGTCGAGCTGCCGATCGCCTACGACGGCCCCGATCTGGCCGACACCGCGGCGCTGCTGGGCGTCGACGTCGACGAGCTCGTGCGCCGCCACCGCGACGCGGAGTGGACGGTCGCCTTCACGGGCTTCGCGCCCGGTTTCGGGTACCTGGTCAGCGACGGCTGGCGGTTCGACGTGCCCCGGCTGGGCACGCCCCGCACCCGTGTGCCCCCGGGTGCCGTGGGCCTGGCCGCCGGGTTCACGGGGGCGTACCCGCGGGAGACCCCCGGCGGGTGGCGCCTGATCGGCACGACGCCCGCCCCGCTGTGGCGGCCGGGCGCCGAGCCCCCAGCGCTGCTCGCCCCCGGCACGCGCGTGCAGTTCGTCGAGGAGTCGTCCCCTGCGCGCGGGTCTTCGCGGCATCCGCTGCACGGGTCGGTGGCGCGTGCGCCGCGAACAGGCGCGGAGCGCAGCGACGCCGTGCGCGTGACGCAGCCCGGTCTGCTGGCGACCGTGCAGGACCTCGGACGTCCGGGGCGCGCGGCGGAGGGCGTCGCACGGTCGGGTGCCCTCGACCGCGGTGCGCTGCGCACGGCGAACCGGCTCGTCGGCAACGACGAGCGCGCCGCGGGCATCGAGGTGACGATGGGCGGCCTCCGTGCCGTCGCCGAGCGCGACCTGTGGGTCGCCGTCGCCGGTGGCTGGGGGCCGATCCGCATCGACGGGGAGGCGATCGACCCGTACGGCGCCGCGCGGTGGCCGGCCGGCACCGAGCTGCACGTCGACTGGCTCGCCCGCGGCGCTCGCAGCTACCTCGCCGTGCGCGGCGGCATCGACACCGAGGTGGTCGCCGGGGCGCGCGCCGCCGACCTCATGGCCGGTCTCGGCCACGCTCCGCTGGCTGCGGGCGACGTGCTGCCGGTGGGCGTCGCCGACGCGCCGATCCCGCCCGCCGACCTCGCCCCTTGGGGGCCGCCCGACGACGCCGAGCTCGAGCTCGAACTGGCGCCGGGGCCCCGTGCCGACTGGTTCCCGGCCGACGCGCAGCGCCTCCTGTTCGAGGCGCGGTGGGTCGTCACGAACGACGCCGACCGTGTCGGGATGCGCTTGGACGGCCCGGCGCTCGACCGCACGCGCGACGGCGAGCTGCCCAGCGAGGGCATGGTGCCGGGGGCGCTGCAGGTGCCGCCCGGTGGGCGCCCGACGATCCTCCTCGCCGATGGCCCGGTGACCGGCGGATACCCGGTGATCGCGGTGGTGGCGGATGCCTCGCTCGACGCGCTCGCGCAGGCCCGGCCGGGCACCGGCATCCGCTTCCGACATGCGCGCCCGGTGCTCTGACGCGCGGTTATACCCGACGGGATGGCCATCGTCAAGCAGCGAGTGGACACGGCGCGTCATCACGGGTATAGTTGCTAGTTGCGCTCTTGGATTCCCCCTGCCTTCATATGGTGGTCGGCTGTGGCTGCGCTCCCTCATCGGCATCGATGAGGTGTGACGCGCAGGTTTCGGGGAGGAGAGAGCCCGCCACCCACGACAAGGAACCTAGCCCCGCCCGGGCTTACGGAGGTAACCCCCTTGGCTGCTGCGCCCAACGCAATAACCACCACCCTCAAGAACGGACGCGGAGCATCGCGACTTTCGTTCGCCAAGATCTCTGACACGTTGACGGTCCCCGACCTTCTCGCGCTGCAGACCGAGTCGTTCGACTGGCTCGTCGGCAACGACGCGTGGAAGGAGCGCCTGGCTGCCGCGCAGGCCGCCGGTCGCACCGACATCGCCGAGATCAGCGGCCTGGAGGAGATCTTCGAAGAGATCTCGCCGATCGAAGACCTCAGCGAGACGATGCAGCTGAGCTTCACCAACCCCTATCTCGAGCCCGAGAAGTACTCCATCGAGGAGTGCAAGGAGCGCGGCAAGACGTACGCGGCCCCGCTGTACGTCGAGGCCGAGTTCATGAACCACCAGACCGGTGAGATCAAGACCCAGACGGTCTTCATGGGCGACTTCCCGCTGCAGACCAGCAAGGGCACGTTCATCATCAACGGCACCGAGCGCGTCGTCGTGTCGCAGCTGGTGCGCAGCCCCGGCGTGTACTTCGACCGTGTCGCCGACAAGACCAGCGACAAGGACATCGTCTCGGCCCGCATCATCCCGAGCCGCGGCGCGTGGCTCGAGTTCGAGATCGACAAGCGCGACCAGGTCGGCGTGCGCATCGACCGCAAGCGCAAGCAGTCCG
>NZ_JBKEAF010000061.1:0-13298 GCF_047971895.1 Microbacterium sp. | reverse complement strand
CGTACAGCAGGTGCAGGATGGCGTGCTCGACGCCGCCGATGTACGAGTCGACGGGCGCCCAGCGGTCGGACTCGCGCGACGAGAACGCCTCGGCGTCGTCGCCAGGCGAGAGGAACCTCAGGAAGTACCACGAGCTGTCGACGAAGGTGTCCATCGTGTCGGGGTCGCGACGCGCGGGTTCTCCCGTCTCGGGGTCGGTGGCCGACGTCCAGTCCTCGATCGCCCCCAGCGGCGAGGAGCCCTTGGGCGCCAGATCGAGGCCCGCGGCGTCGGGCAGGCGCACCGGCAGCTGATCGTCGGGCACCGGCACGGTGCGCCCGTCCTCGGTGTGCACCATCGGGATCGGGGTGCCCCAGAAGCGCTGACGGGAGATGAGCCAGTCGCGCAACCGGAAGTTCTTCGCCGCCCGGCCCGTGCCCGCGGCCTCCAGCTCGGCGATGACGCGCGCGATGGCGTTCCGCTTACTCAGTCCGTTGAGCGATCCGGAGTTGACCATGCGCCCCTCGCCGGGCAGCGCGACGCCGGTCACGGCGGGGTCGAGCTCGTCGAGCCCGGTGCCAGGATCGATCGGGACGCCGTCGTCGTCGACCTCGATGACCGGGATCGCACCGGTCACGGGCGCCATGGTGTCGACGACCACCCGCACCGGCAGGTCGAAGGCGCGCGCGAAGTCGAGGTCACGCTGGTCGTGCGCGGGCACGGCCATGACCGCACCGTGCCCGTAGTCGGCCAGCACGTAGTCGGCGGCCCAGATGGGCAGACGCTCACCATTGACGGGATTGATCGCGTAGCGCTCGAGGAACACGCCGGTCTTGGGCCGGTCGGTGCTCTGCCGCTCGATCTCGGTCTGCCGCTGCACGCGCTCCAGATAGTCCTGGAACCTCAGGCGCACCTCGACACTGCTCCCAGCGGCGAGCTCTGCGGCCAGGTCGCTGTCGGGTGCGACGACGAAGAACGTCGCGCCGTGCAGCGTGTCGGGGCGCGTCGAGAACACGGTCACCTTCTCGGCGCGACCCTCGATCTCGAACTCGATGTCGGCGCCCACCGAGCGGCCGATCCAGTTGCGCTGCATCTGGATGACCTTGCGCGGCCAGAAACCCTCGAGCTGATTCAGGTCGTCGAGCAGCCGGTCGGCGTAGTCGGTGATCTTGAAGTACCACTGCGTGAGCTTCTTCTTCACGACCTCGGCGCCGCAGCGCTCGCAGTGCCCGTCGACGACCTGCTCGTTGGCGAGCACCGTCTGGTCGTTGGGGCACCAGTTGACCGGGCTGGCCTTGCGATAAGCCAGCCCCCGCTCGTACAGCCGCTGGAAGAGCCACTGGTTCCACCGGTAGTAGTCGGGGTCGCTGGTGTGCAGCACCCGGCTCCAGTCGTACGACGTGCCGAAGCTCTTCAGGCTCGCCTTCTGCTGATCGATGTTGCGGTACGTCCACTCCCGTGGATCGGCACCGCGCTGGATCGCGGCGTTCTCGGCGGGCAGTCCGAACGAGTCCCAGCCGATCGGATTGAGCACGTTGTAGCCGCGGTGCCGCCAGAACCTGGCGACGGCGTCGACGTAGGCGTAGTTCTCGGCATGGCCCATGTGCATATCGCCCGACGGATAGGGGAACATGCCCAGCACGTACTTGCGCGGGCGCGTGTCCTGGTCACCGCCCGCGCGGAACGGATCGTGCTCGGCCCAGCGCTTCTGCCACCGCGTCTGGATCGCGTGGGCGTCGTAGCCGCCCTCGTCGGAGTCGGGGCCGCTGAGGGGCGAGTTCTGGGACACGAAGAGCCAATCGATCTGGATGCCGGGGCCCGCAGACGCGGGAATCTCCAGATTACCGGACGTCACCGGCCAGAACGGGGCTCACCAGCCCTCCGGCAGCACGGCGCCGAGGGCAGCAAGCGGTGCGCGCGCTTTTACGCCCACCTCGGCGACTTCGGCGGCCGGCTCCGAGCCCCACGTGATGCCGCCTCCCGCACCGACGTAGGCGCCATCGTCGTGGACGACGATGCTGCGGATCACCATCGCGAGGTCGATGCGGCCGTTGGCGCCGACGTAGCCGAAGCACCCCGCGAAAACCCCCCGCGGGCCCCGTTCCAGCCGGTGCAGGATCGTCATCGCCGACAGTTTGGGCGCACCCGTCATGCTGCCTGCGGGAAAGGCCGCGTCGAGCACGTCGCCGACTGTCGCGTGGGCCGTGAGCGTGCCCGCGACGGTGCTCACCAGCTGGTGCACCGCGGCGTACGACTCGACTTCGAGCAGCCGGTCGGCGCGGATGCTGCCCGGCACACTCACCCGCGAGAGATCGTTGCGCATGAGGTCGACGATCATGACGTTCTCGGCACGCTCTTTCGGATGCCCCTGCAGTTCCTGCGCCAGGGCGGCGTCTTCGGCCGGGTCGTCCGAGCGCGGCCGGGTGCCCTTGATCGGCCGGGTGCGCACGATGCCGTCGGCGCACTCGACGAAGCGCTCCGGGCTCGCACTCAGCAGCGCGTGGGCACCGCTGCGGATGATGCCGCCGTGGTGCGAAGGCGTCAGCCTGCGCAACCGCAGATAGGCGTCGACGGGGTCGATCTCGCCTGACACCGAGAACCGCGTGGTCAGGCACAGTTGGTACGCATCGCCGTCGCGGATCGCCTCGCGGCACCGCGCGATCAGATCGGCGTACTCGCCCGGTGCGTGACGCACCCGCGCGACACCCACGTCGGGCGCGTCGGCGACGACGGGTGGAACGACGGATGCCTGCGCCCGCCGCACCTCCTCTGCCCATTCCGTGTCGCCCGGGACGCCGATCGCCCACAGCCGGCGGGCCGCGTGGTCGACCGCGACGATGCGCTGCACGCGCAGCCACACGCTCCCCGGCCCGTCGGCGTCGGGGGCCGTCGGTGCGCCGAGGGCCCCCGCGCCCGCCTCGTACGCGGCCCAGCCGACCCAGCCGCCGCGGAACGGGCCGCAGGCATCCACCTGCTGCGTGCGCGCGCCGACCATGACCGCGCGCACCTGCTGCTCGTCTGCGGGCTCGCCGATCCCCAACCAGCTCCACCCGTCGGTCGCGCCCGATCCGGCGTCGAGCCAGAACACGTGCGGGTGCCGTGCGATCCAGCCGACGAACAGTGCGGCGGGTTCCGTCCAGCCCTCCAGGGCGACAGCAGTGTACGGCGACGACGGCACACCTCCAGCGTACGACCAGCGGCCGCACGGCGTGCGCCTCTAGGCTCGTGCTGTGAACGAGTTCCTGTCATGGCTGCTCGATCTGGTGCAGGCGGTCGACCCCGTCGTCCGGATGCTCCTGGCCGGCGTCGCGATCACGCTCGAGACCAGTGTGCTGATCGGACTCGTGGTACCCGGCGACACGGTGGTGATCGTGGCGGCCACCGCGGTCGACTCGGTGGGTGCGGGGATCGCGCTCGGCGTCGCCGTGGTCGTCGGCGCGCTGATCGGCGAGAGCATCGGGTTCTGGCTGGGCCGCTTCCTCGGTCCGAAGATCCGTTTCTCCAAGACCGGGCAGCGCATCGGCGAGCACAACTGGGCACGCGCCGAGCTCTATCTGCGCCGACGCGGCGGTCCGGCGATCTTCATCTCGCGGTTCCTGCCCGTGCTCCACTCGCTCGTGCCGCTCACCGTCGGCATGTCGGGGTTCGGCTACCGTCGGTTCCTGCTCTGGACGACACCCGCCTGTATCGTGTGGGCGGGCATCTACATCCCGGTCGCCGCGCTGGCTGCCGGCACGTACCGGGAGCTGGCCGACCGGGTGCACTTCGTCGGCTACATCTTCGTCGGCGTCATCATCGTCTTCCTCCTGCTGATCTGGGCGGCGAAGAAGCTGCTGCAGCGATCGGAGGCCAAGCACCTGGCGCTGGACTCCGAGGAGGACGTGGAAGACTGAGGGGATGCCCGAGACGACCGCGCCCGTTTCTGCGCGCGCAAAGGTCCTCTGGTTCGCACGTCTCGAGTACCGGCTGCATGCGTGGCGAGAGCGGCGCGCCCGTGCCCGCGGTCTCACGCCGACGGTCGCGGCCTTCCCCGGCTACGGGTCCACGGAATGGGTCCGCGTCGTGGGGCGCGTGCTGATCGTTCCGCCGCGCCGGCGCGGCGGCGGCGAGTTCGCGAGTGTGCGCGGTTGGCGCAGCTTCGCAGGAATCCCCGTCGGCTACGCGCAGGTTTCGGTGACGATCGACGGTGTCACGCACGAGGTCGTCGCCGACCGCGGCGGGGTGGTCGACACCGTGATCCCGGCCTCGCTCGCACCCGGCTGGCGCACCTTCCAGATGTCCGTCGAGAACGGCGAGCCCGTCGATGCGCGCGTGTTCATCGTGGGTCCGCACACGCGCTTCGGCCTGGTCTCCGACATCGACGACACGGTCATGGTGACGACACTGCCGCGGCCACTGGTGGCCGCATGGAACTCGTTCGTGGTCGACGAGCACGCGCGCCAGCCCGTGCCGGGCATGTCGGTGCTGATGGAACGTCTGCTGCGGGAGCGGCCCGGTGCGCCGCTGATCTATCTGTCGACGGGTGCCTGGAACGTGGCACCCACGTTGTCTCGCTTCCTCAGCAGGCACCTGTTCCCCCAGGGGGCGATGCTGCTGACCGACTGGGGGCCGACCCACGACCGCTGGTTCCGCAGCGGCACCGAGCACAAGCTCGGGAACCTCCGTCGGCTGGCCGAGGAGTTCCCGCAGATCCAATGGCTGCTCATCGGCGACGACGGCCAGCAGGACGACGCCATCTACACGACGTTCGCAGGCGAGTATCCGCAGAACGTGCGAGCGGTCGCCATCCGCCAGCTCTCCCCCGCCGAAGCCGTGCTCGCAGGCGGCCGCACACACGTCGACGGTCGCAGCGCCGCCACCGTGCCGTGGGTCACCGAGTCAGACGGGGCAGGCATCCTCGAGCAGCTCGAAGAGGCTGGCGTTCTCTCCACCGGCGACGACACCCCGGCGTAGCCTGACAGTCGTGTGCGGTCGATTCGTTGTTGCGAACGTGGGCTCCGAGCTCGTCTCAGTGCTGCGTGTCGATCTGGTGTCCGACGACCTGCCGGCACCCTCGTACAACGTCGCCCCGACCGATCGGGTCGCCATCGTGCTCGACTCGGCGAAGACAGATCCGTCCACACGCCGACTCGAAGCCGCGCGGTGGGGCCTGATCCCCGGTTGGGCCAAGAACCTCTCGATCGGGGCTCGTGCGTTCAACGCCCGCTCCGAAGACCTCGCGCGCAAGCCGATGTTCCGCACGGCCCTGTACGGCCACCGCGCCGTCGTGCCGGCATCCGGATACTACGAGTGGAAGCACGTGACCGACGCCGCCGGGAAGATTCGCAAGGTCCCGCACTACGTCCACCCCGCCGACGACTCCCCGCTGTTCTTCGCAGCACTCTACGCGTGGTGGGCCGATCCGGCCATGCTCGACGACGACCCTGCCCGCTGGGTGCTCAGCTTCACGATCCTCACCCGTGACGCGATCGGACGGCTCGGCTCGATCCACGACCGCATGCCGGTCTTCGTCGCCCCCGATCTCGCCGATGCCTGGCTCGATCCGACGGTCGATCACGCGCGAGACGTGCTCGAAGCGGCCGTCGACGCCGCGCCCGAGCTCGCGCGCACGCTGGACGACCGTGTCGTCGGCATGGCTGTCGGCAACGTGCGCAACGACGGCCCGCAGCTCATTGCACCAGTGCCGTGAGCGGTGCCTACGCCGGTATCACCCGGCAGCGGCGCAGTCGGGACACGGCACGAAACCGCGCCCTCCCGCCGCGACCTGCAGGCGGAGCGCGGTGACCCGCGTCGCGGCCTCATCGAGCCGCTCGGCCGGCAGGTCGCCGGTGGCGACCGCGGCGACGATGCCGGCGATGACACTTCCCGCGCTGCCCGCGTCGGTGAACATGACCGCGACCACCATGTCGTTCCCTGCCCGCAGCGCGGCCACGGCGTTGGCCACCGGATCGCTCAGTCCCGGCTCACCGCTGGCCTGCAGCATCCCCAGGTCGTCGGTGATCGCGAGCCCCGTGAACCCCAGTTCGTCGCGCAGAATTCGGTGCCACTCCGACGACAGCGACGCGGGTGCCTGGTCGATGCTGCGATATCGCAGGTGTCCGAACATCACCAGCTGCGCCCCCGCGTCGACTCCGGCGGCGAACGGCCTTCCGTCCGCGGCCGCCCAGTCCGCCTTGGCCATGTCGGTCGCCGGGATGCCGGCGTGCGAGTCGCCGGGGGCGGCCCCGTGCCCGGGGAAGTGCTTGAGAGTCGACTGCACCTGCCCGTGTTCGCCCGTGACGGCAGCGGCCACGCGCTCCGCGGCGGCATCGGGCGAGGTGCCGAGCGCGCGACCGTAGATGAACGAGCTGCGCCCGTCGGCGATGTCGGCGACGATGCCGAAGTTGACCCCGATGCCGGCGCGCTGCACCAGCGCTGCGCGGGCCCGGAACGCGTTCCGGGTCGCCTCCGGCGGCTCGTTCTTGAGCGTGTTCGCGGCGGGAAAGTCGTCCCAGGGCAGCCGGGTCACCTGGCCGCCCTCTTCGTCGACGGCCAGCAGCGGCGGCAGCGCCGGGTCGATCGTGAGGGCCGCCGTGATGGCGCGCAGCGCCCCTTCATCGGCGGGGATGTTCGCGCCCATCAGGATGAACCCGCCCAGTTGCGTGCGCTGCATGTAATCGTGCAGCACGGTGGCGTCGGTGGTGGCGATATGCCCCATGACGACCGTCGCCGCCTTCTGCTCGGTCGTCATGCCGGCGACGCGCGCCGCAGCGCTCTCGCCCGTGTCGTCAACGGCTGCCGCCACGATCTGCACACTCGATGCCGATTCGTCCGCACCCGCCGCCGCGGTCGGGCCGCCGACCGTGAACGTGGCCGCCGCGGCCGCGGCGACGAGCAGTCCCATGCCCCGCGGCACCCAGTGCTTCACGCGCCCAGCCTATGTCACCGGATCAGTGGCGGGCGAGAATGCCGGCGGCATCCGCTCCGGCCGGCAGCGCGCCGTACAGTGCACTGCGGTCGCCGCCCAGCCGGGTCGCGATGAACGCGTCGGCGGCCGCCCCGGGGGCATGGCGCAGCATGAGGGATGCCTGCAGGCCCAGCGCGAGCGCCTCGGTGACCCGGCGTGCGCTCGCCTGCGCGTCGGCGGGGTCCATGTGGACCAGTTCGCCCAGCAGTCGCAGCGTGCGCGAGACGTGCGCGTCGAGCAGTGCCGAGGCCCCCTGTGTCGGTTCGAGCTCCGCCGCGAAGGCGGCGGCCGCCTCGGGCTCGCGGGTCAAAGCGCGCAGCACATCGAGCGCGATGACGTTGCCCGCCCCCTCCCAGATCGCCATGACGGGCTGCTCTCGGTAGCGCATCGCGAGCGGGAAGTCTTCGACGTATCCGTTGCCGCCGAGGCACTCCATCGCCTCGTACGCGTGCCCCGGCCCGCGCTTGCACACCCAGTACTTCGACACGGGCGTGGCAAGCCGCCGGAAAGCGGCATCCTGATCCGACGCGTCGGACTCGAACGCCTGCGCGAGACGCATGCCGGTGAGCATCGCCGCCTCGGCTTCGAGCGCGAGATCGGCGAGCACGCCGGCCATCGCTGGCTGATCGACCAGCAGCGCGCCGAATGCCTCGCGCCCCCGCGCATGCCACAGCGCCTCGGCGACCGACTGACGCATGCCGGCGGCCGTGCCCAGCACGCAATCCAGCCGAGTGCGCTGCACCATCTCGATGATGGCGCGCACGCCCCTGCCCGGCTCGCCGACGAGATGGCCGACCGTGCCGTCGAACTCGATCTCTGCCGACGCATTCGAGCGATTGCCGAGCTTGTCCTTCAATCGCTGGATGCGGAACACGTTACGCGTGCCGTGAGTGAGCACACGCGGCACGAAGAAGCACGTGAGGCCCTGATCGATGCTGCCGCTGCGCGCCCGGGCGAGCACGAGGAATCCATCCGACATGGGGGCCGAGCAGAACCATTTGTGGCCGCTGAGCTGATAGGCGTTGCCACCCAGGTGCACGGCTGTGGTGAGGTTCGCGCGCACATCCGACCCACCCTGCTTCTCGGTCATCGCCATGCCGATGAGCGCGCTGGGCTTCTGGTCGTCGGGCAGCAGGCGCGGCTCATAGGTGCGGGCGTACATGCGCGGGAGCCACTCCGCGGCGATCCCCGGCACCGCCTGCAGCGACGCGACGGCGGCGTGCGTCATCGAGACGGGACACGCGTGTCCGGGCTCGACCTGGGCGAAGAGCATGAAGGTCGCTGCGCGGGCGACGGAGGCTCCCGGTCGCGGGTGCGCCCACGCCGAGGTGTGCGCCCCGCGAGCAATGGCGGCAGCGATGACGCGGTGGTATGACGGGTCGTACTCGACCTCGTCGAGGCGGAACCCCCAGCGGTCGTGGGAGTGTGCCACGGGTGTGTGCACGTTCGCGAGATAGGCATCGCGCTGGAAGTCGAGCGATCCGACGTGGGCGCCGGTCGCGCTCAACTCGTCGTCGGCCCATCCCCCACCGAACGCAGCGACGGCGCCGCGCAGCGGTGCGTTCAGCTCGTACTCGTTGCTGTCGGTGTGCCAGGGCGGCTGGTTCTCCACGTGGTGAGTGGCCCCCCCGATGACACGGATGCCCCGCGAGAATGACCTCATTGCGTACTGTTCCTCTCCAGCGGCACGCGCAGCAGCAGATCGTCGTCTGTGCGCGGGTCGCCACGTCCGTCGGTGTTGTTCGTCAGCACCCACAGCGACCCGTCCGGTGCGGTCACCGCATCGCGCAGGCGCCCGTGCTCCCCGATGAGCTCGGCCCGGGGGTCGCCCAGGAGGGATTCGCCGTCGGTGTCGGCGATCCACAGTCGGGTGCCTCGCAGCGCCGCCAGGAACAGGGTGTCGCCTGCGGCGGCCAGGCCGCTCGGGCTCGCATCCGCCGTCCCCCACTGCGCGGTCGGGTCGGTGAACCGTTCGTCCCCGCCGATCCCCTCCACGATGGGCCAGCCGTAGTTCGCACCCGGGCGGATGACGTTCAGCTCGTCCCACGTGTTCTGGCCGAACTCACTCGCCCACATCGTTCCGTCGCTGGTCCAGGCGACGCCCTGCACGTTGCGATGCCCGAAGGACCACACAGCATTGCCGAATGGGTTGCCCGGCGCGGCGTCGCCCTCCGGGGTGAGGCGCAGGATCTTGCCGTTCAGCGATGCCGTGTCCTGCGAACGGCCCGGATCGCCCGCGTCGCCCGTCGTGACGTACAGCATGCCGTCGGGCCCGAAGGCGAGGCGCCCGCCGTTGTGCGTCGCCGACTTTGCGATGCCGTCGAGCACGATCGCCGGCTCACCCAGGGTGTACGCACCCTGCGCCCCGGTCAGTGGCATCCGCACCACGCGGTTGTCGTCGGCGGCGGTGAGGTAGGCGTACAGCCATGAGGCGTCGTCTTCGTCGTGCCAGAGTGCGAGCCCCAGCAGGCCGCCTTCCGACTGTGCCACGACGCCGGGCACGTGCCCTGCGGCGCGTAGCGTGCCGTCGGGTGCAAGCTCGACCACGGCCCCGTCGCCGCGCTGGCTGAGGAGAGCACCGCGGCTCGGCAGTGGTACGACCGACCACGGGGCGTCCAGGCCGGAGGCGAGCACCAGCGGTGAGCCGACGGGCGACCACAGGCCGGTGCGCAGGGCAGGGTCCGCAGTCACCGCTGCGTCGATCGTCGGCGCCACCGAGGCAGGGGAGCTCTCCACAGCGGGCAGAGAGCCACCGCAACCGGCCAGCGCGAACACCACCGTGACCCCGAGTGCCGCCATCGGTACCCGGCGGCGATGCCGGTCACGAGCCATCGGCCACCGCTCGCCGCACTGTGAGCAGAAACACGCTGTCTTCGACCGCGTCGACGGCGTGGCGCTCGGGCGGAATCGGCGCGAGCTCCCCCGCCGCGAGCTGCCATTCGCGATCGGCGCCGCGCAGGACGATTCGTCCGGTCAGCACCTGCAGCGTTGCCTCCGGTGGGCTGTCGTGCTCGGCGAGCTCGGCGCCGCCGGTCAGTGCCAGCGCGGTCTGCCGCAGGATGCTGTCACGACCCCCGTACACCGTCGCCGCGGCGCGCCCGGCGCCAGAGGCATGTGCCTTGGCGAGCAGCTCCTCCTGCAGCTGGTGCAGGTTCGTCACCGACTCGTGCGACCTCGCGTGCATGGCGCGGCTCCTCTCACGTGTGCGTGTGGCCAGCGTAGCGAGGCGAGTCGTAGGGTGGGGCGCGGAGGAGTGATGGAAAAAGACGACGCACACCTTCCGCGGGTGGTCGGCATGATCGACGAGACGATGGATGCCACGGGCACGGTCGCCGGCGCCGCATGGCGTCTTACTCCCCCGGGTCGCGGGTTGGATGCCAATGTCATCGCGCTCCCCGCCGGCGACGAGATCGCCCGCCACGACGGCCCCGATCTTGACGTGCTCATCCTGGGGCTCGACGGCGCCGGTACCCTCGAGACCGCGGGCGACGACATCGCGCTCACCCCCGGCATCCTGGTGTGGCTGCCACCCCGCTCGCAACGACGGTTTATCGCCGGCCCGCAGGGGCTGCGCTACTTCTCCGTACACCGGCGCAAGGGCGGCCTCACGATCGGCACAGCCCCGCCAGCGACTCAAGGTGAAGGAACATCTGCCCGTTCATGAGATCGTGCTGCGCAGCCCTGAATGGCTGGCGTGTCGGGGAACGTCAGTTTCAACTGTGTGAACGACCCATCGAGCTCCTGTCGGGCATGCGCAATGCCAATGCGTGTCGAGAACACAACGTCCGCAGTGACATGCCCTTGCGGCCAGTTCCGCATCCGTGCCCGCGGCTGCGGCAGCACGTGACCGGTTCGCAGGCAGGCGAAGAGCTCGCGTTGAGCGCGCCACGGCCCTCGATGAACAGCGACTGATAGATCGCCTCGTGGCTGATCCGCATGGACTCATCATCCAGGAAGTCGATCTTCAGCCGATGCGAAATCTGTTCCGGACTCCCAGCCGTCGCCCACCGCCTGTCCTGCCGGTGCGGCTCGTTCAGCCCCTTCCATACCGACGGCTCGCGCCCGACCACGATGCTGCCGTCCGGTCGGCGGATGGTCCCGGCCAGAGCGGGATTCGCGTCGCCGCTCATGTTCGCGGGGCGCGGACACCTGGCGGTCCCCGCGATCGAGCACTGGTATTGGGGCAGGTGACGGTCTTCGTAGTTCGCTCGTAGATGGCGCGCCAGCGCTCTGCCGCATCTTCGGCAGGAGCCTGTGTAGCGAAGGTTCATGCGCTTGTCGCCTGGCCGCAGATTCTGCGTCCCCTCACTCGTCGGGTCTTGCGGGAGTTCGTCAGTCAGCAACGGCGACGGATTCGCTGTGGGACTTCCGGTAGGCATCGACGATGTCGGCGGCGATCCGCCCGCGCACGCCGACCGCATAGCCGTTCGAGGCTCATGGCCGCCGAAACCGAGGAACTAGCACGTCTTACCACCAACCGCGACCGACTCGAAGGCCAGCAGGATCGCCTCATGCAGGCGCACTACGCTGACGCGATCCCGCTCTCAGTGCTCAAGCGCGAGCAGGACCGCATCCTCGCCGAACTCGACCAGGTGACTCGCCGCATCGACGCCCACTTCGGCGACGACGCCGACGCCCGCGCCCACCTCGACGACGCGCTCGGCTTGCTGGGCGACTGCGCCGACATCTACCGCAGGTGCGACGACACCAACCGGCGGCTGTGCAACCAGGCCTTCTTCACCAAGGTCTTCATCGACGAGGACAACGAGCTGCGCGTCGAGCACAAACCGGCCCTTCGAGATGCTCCTCGATCCGCTGGTCAACGCCAACGCCAACGCCCTGACCTGGGCCGCAGACGCGAACAAGGCCCGAACCTCGACCAACGTTTCCGTTGGCAAGGGTTCGAGCCTTGTGCGTGCGGTGGACCTGAGGGGACTCGAACCCCTGACCCCCTGCATGCCATGCAGGTGCGCTACCAGCTGCGCCACAGGCCCAGACGCTGTTCCGGCGGACCGGGCAACCCGATCAGATTACTACACTCCTGACGCGGTCTCATACACGGGAACCACCGGGCAGTCCTTCCAGAGACGTTCCAAGCCGTAATAGGTGCGCTCCTGCTCGTGGAACACGTGCACGACCAGGTCGCCGAAGTCCAGCAGCACCCAGCGCGCCTCGGTGCGACCCTCACGACGCAGGCGCTTGTGTCCCACTTCGAGCAGCCGATCCTCGATCTCATCAGCGATCGCGGCGACATTGCGCTCGCTGCGCCCCGTGACGAGCAGGAAGATATCGACGAGCGGCAGCGGCTCGGAGACATCCAACGCCACCAGATCTTCGCCGCCTTTGCTGTCCGCCGCCGCCACGGCGACATCGAGCATCGCGCGTGATGCATCCGTCGCGGTCACGAGAAGACTCCGGTCACGGCCGCGACCACGAGAACGCCGATGAGCGCGACGGCCAGCACGCCCGCCGTGATCGCGAGGGTCAGCATGAGCTTGCTGCCCTTCTCGGGTGCAGGCGGGCGGATGATCTCGCTGGCGCTCTTGATCGTGCTGACAGCCGCGCTCGCGGCGATCGGCATCGGCGACGACGCGGAGGGCAGCTCCCTGTCCGCCAGCGCCCGATCCGCCTCCTTACCGTCAGTGGCCCCGTGCGAGAGCCCGAGTGAGCCCAGACCCTCGGGGAGGTTGAAGGTGCCGGTGATCAGCACCTCGCCGGTCGATGTGACCGGTGCCGTCAGCGGTGCCTCGGCCGGTGCCAGGATCAGCGCGTTCGACGTCGCGACAGACCCAGTCGTCGACGAGCCTCGCGCGATCAGCTCATCGAACGACGGAGGCAGCGACGTTCCGCCGGGTCCCTTCGCAGGCGTGCTCGACTCGTCGAGCAGCGCACCGCCGAACCCGGGACGCAGCAGCGGTCGCGAATCGGCTTGGTCCGGCTCCTGCGCGGACGTCTGAGGCGTGAACTCGTCCCCCGGTGCGGCATCATCCTGCGGATCGGGCTCGTCCTGCGGATCGGGCTCGTCCTGCGACTCCTCTACGGAGCCGGAGGCGAGACCGAACGGCTCGTCGTGCGCATCGTCCGGATCGTCGGCGTCGCGGTCGACGACCACAACCGGACTCGACACGGGAGCCGCTTCCTCGGCAGCAGCCGGTTCGCCCGATACGGGCGCCCACGCGGAGGGTGCCGGCTCGGCAGCATCCACCGTCTCCTCCGGCGCATCGACCGGTGTGACCACCGGAACCGACGCCGTGCGGATGCGCTCCTGCTCCCGCGCCTGACGGCGCGTGATTGGCGCCGCACCGAGACCGACCTGCTCGTCCGGGCGGGGCGGAGTCGGCATCACGACGGGGTACGCCGGCCGCGGCAGGTG
>NZ_JBKEAF010000115.1:0-26112 GCF_047971895.1 Microbacterium sp. | reverse complement strand
TCGTCCGTGAACAGATGCCCGACCCCGTTGCTCAGCAGTCCCGGTGTCAGGTACCAGAGGCCGAACCAGACGACCTCGGCGACGATGACCACCCACCAGGAGGACGACCGCGCGCGAACAACACTCGCGCCAGCGTGGGTCATTGATCCATCGTGTCTCAGGGCGGTCGACGCCAGCCGACCCAAGGGAGCCCTTGTGCGGGTGCGTCGCAGCGACTAATTCCCGGGGCCACCGCGTTCCGGCCCCGTCCTCCCGTGGCCAGGCGACGGTCGGAACTGTCCGAGCTGAGCGGCCCGCGCCTCACGCGCAGCCTGGGTGCGCCCGGCGGCTTCCCGCTCGGCCTCATCGCGGGCGGTGAGTTCGCGGACAAGTTGCGCGGCTTCAGTGACGGGCAGCGCCTCGATCCGCGCGAGGCCGCGGCGGTCGTGTTCGGCCTGCTTTCTGAGCTTCGCGGCGTGGGCGATGACATGGCTCGGAGGGGAGCCTCCGAGGGCGCGCTGACTCAGCGCTCCCGTGCGTGGTCCACGTCGTCGGCCACTATATGGAGCAGGTTTAGCTCCCGGCCTCGGGTCACGCCGACGTCGACGCCGGAGGCGTCGGCGAGGTGCATGTACTCGGCAGGCAGGCGCACGGTGCGCTGCCGCTTCCGGCCGGCACCGTTCTCCTTCGCCCACACCGTCCCGTCGTTCCCGACGCTCTGGACGGTCCAGGGCTGACGGTTCGCCACTTGCACGTCGGCGTCGTTCTGCCGGGTCTGGATCACGTCGCCTGTGCCGATGCTCAGGCCGTCGCTGCCGGTCGTCGTGCGGTGGTCGTCGACCAGCCCACGACGCACCCGCTCGTGACGTATGCGCTCGTTCAGCTCGTGCGCCTGGTCGTTGGTCGCGGCCGTGTCGCGCTACGCCTTGTTGCCGGTCAGCGCGAGACTGCCGCCGAGGCCGATCATCAGCCCGCCGCCGGTCGCGCGAATCCCGCTGAGGCTGCGGGGAGACTTCGCGAACCAGGATTGCGCGGTGCCGGCGAGGATTGCCCAGACCGCATCGCAGACGAAGCCGATCGTGATGAAAACGAGCCCGAGCACCATCATCTGCAACGGGATCGTTCCGGCCCCGAAGCTCACGAACTGTGGCAGCACGGCGACGAAGAACACGATGGTCTTCGGATTGGTCACGCCGACGAGAAACCCTTGTCGAAGCATCACCGCGGGCGTCAGTGTCCGCCGTGCCGATTCGCCGTCGCTCGTCATGTCGTCTTTGCGGTGGCGGATCGCCTGAACACCGAGGTAGATCAGGTATGCGGCACCGAGCAGTTTGATGATCGTGAACAGCACGATCGACTGCGCGACGATCGTGCCCATCCCGAGCGCGACCGCTGCGACGAGCGGCAATACGCCGAGTCCGTTTCCGAGCACACTGAGCAGACCGCCGAGCCGACCGTAGGAGAGCGAACGCCCGATCACGAAGAGTACGCTCGGCCCGGGAATCACGATGAGGATCACCGATGCCAGGGCAAAGGCGGCGAATGTGTCGAGTGTGGGCACGGGGCCAAGCGTACTCATGCGTCGGTCCGCCGCCCCTATCCGGGATTCGATTCCTGGCGGATATCGAACGAAGACGAAACGGGTCTCAGATCAGCGTTCGTCGGCGTTCACGCAGCGGGTAGCCTGGAGCGCATGCCCACCGCAGCCGACGACCTGCCCGAGGTC
Source organism: Microbacterium sp. (assembly GCF_047971895.1). Taxonomy (GTDB): domain Bacteria; phylum Actinomycetota; class Actinomycetes; order Actinomycetales; family Microbacteriaceae; genus Microbacterium. The sequence continues at coordinate 24,407 of NZ_JBKEAF010000115.1, read as the reverse complement.
GCCAGCGTCGCGCGCGACCTGATCCGTATCGACACCTCGAACTGGGGCGGCGGCAAGGCGCGTGGCGAACGTGAAGCGGCTGAGTATGTCGGCGCGTACCTCGAAGGGCTCGGCCTGACCCCTGAGTACTACGAGCCCGTCCTGCGGCGCACGAACGTGATGGCCCGGGTGCCGGGGCGCGATCGCACCAAGCCGGCGCTCGTGCTGCACGGACACCTCGACGTCGTGCCCGCCATCGCGGACGACTGGACAGTCGACCCGTTCGCCGGCGTCGTGCGAGACGGGATGCTGTGGGGCCGCGGTGCCGTCGACATGAAGAACATGGACGCCATGATCCTCACGGCGGTCGCCGACATCCTTCGCTCCGGCGCACAGCCCGAGCGGGATCTGATCGTCACCTTCTTCGCCGATGAGGAGGACGGCGGCGTCGAGGGGTCGGCCCTGGTCGTGGCGAACCGTCCCGGCTGGTTCGCCGGTGCCACTGAGGCCATCAGCGAAGTGGGCGGCTACTCGGTCGCCGTGGGCGACCGCCGCGCCTACCTGCTGCAGGTCGGGGAGAAGGCGCTTGTCTGGATCCGGCTCGTGGCACGCGGAGTCGCCGCGCACGGCTCATCGCTGCACCGTGAGAACGCCGTCACGCGACTGGCGGAGGCGGTCGGGGCGCTCGGCCGCACCGAGTGGCCCATCGCGCTGACGCCGGCGACGCAGCGCATGGTCGCCGACATCGCCGCACTGTCGGGCATCGACCCCGCAGACCCCGACGCCGTCGTCGCGGCTGCCGGACCAGCCTCCCGCTTCCTCGGCGCCACTCTGCGCACGACGACCAACCCGACTGGGCTGACCGCCGGCTACAAGCACAACGTGATCCCCGATCGGGCCGAGGCGCTCATCGACGTGCGCACGCTGCCCGGCACCGAAGCGGAGGTCGTCGCCGATATCCGCCGACTCATCGGAGATGACGTGTCGGTCGAGATCGTCCACCAGGACATCGGGCTCGAAGTCCCGTTCGCAGGATCGCTCGTCGACGCGATGGTCGCCGCGCTCGGCCGACACGACCCGGGCACACCGGTGATTCCGTACCTGATGGGCGGAGGCACCGACAACAAGGCACTGGCCGGGCTCGGCATCGACGGCTTCGGCTTCGCGCCGCTGCGACTGCCGGCCGACCTCGACTTCACCGGAATGTTCCACGGTGTGGACGAGCGGGTGCCGATCTCGGCCCTCGAATTCGGTCGCGACGTGCTCACCGACCTCCTGCGCTCCTACTGAAGGACATCGATGCACTTTCTCGAGGCGATCATCCTCGGGCTCGTCCAGGGTCTGACCGAGTTCCTTCCCATCTCGTCGAGCGCACACCTGCGGATCCTCGGCGAGTTCCTGCCGGGCGCAGAGGATCCGGGAGCGGCCTTCACGGCTATCACCCAGATCGGCACTGAAGCGGCTGTCGTGGTGTTCTTCTGGCGCGACATCGTGCGCATCGTCGGGCGCTGGTTCCGCTCCCTCGTCGGCAGGGTGCCGCGCAACGACCCCGATGCGCGCATGGGCTGGCTCATCATCGTGGGCACGATCCCCATCGTTGTGCTCGGGCTGCTGTTCCAGGATCAGATCGAGACGGTCTTCCGGTCGATGTGGCTGATCGCCGGCATGCTGATCTTCTTCGGCGTACTGCTGGGCATCGCCGACCTGGTCGGCGCCAAGCGTCGTAAGCTGCAGGACATCACCGTCGGTCACGGTGTGATCTTCGGGTTCGCGCAGGCACTCGCGCTCATCCCGGGCGTCTCCCGCTCGGGCGGCACCATCACGGCGGGACTCTTCCTGGGCTACGAGCGAGCGGCGGCTGCCCGCTATGCTTTCCTGCTCGCGATCCCGGCCGTGTTCGGCAGCGGCTTCTACCAGCTGTTCAAGAGTGCGGGGGAGCAGGGCCCGTACACGCTGGTGGAGACGGGCGCGGCGACGGTCGTCGCCTTCGTCGTTGCCCTGGGCGTCATCGCCGTCTTCATGAAGTGGATCTCGCGGCGCAGCTTCCTGCCGTTCGTGGTGTATCGGGTCGCGCTCGGCACGGTGCTGCTGGTGCTGCTGTCGCTGGGCGTGATCCAGCCCTACTGACCGTTGCCCGGCTTGCCCGGGTCGCCGCGGCGCAGGTAGCGTTCGAACGCCTGCGCGATCGCATCGCCGGATGCCTCCGGGTCGTCCCACGTGTCACGGGTGGCCTCGAGCTGCTGTATGTACTCGGTCATCTCGTCGTCGTCCGCCGCGGCCGCATCGATCGTCGCCTCCCACCGCGCCGCTTCGCTGGCCAGGTCGCCACGGGGGACGGCGACGCCGGTGAGGTCCTCGAGGCGATCGAGAAGGGCGAGGGATGCCTTGGGCGACGGCGCGTGACCGGAGACGTAGTGCGGAACGCTCGCCCAGAGACTGGCGGTCGGGATGCCGACGCGCTCGGCGAAGAACGACAGGGCACTGAGTACGCCGACGGGGCCCTCGTACGAGCTGCGTTCCAGCGTGAGCTGGTCGCGCAGCACCTCGTTGTCACTGCCGGTGAAGACGGTGATGGGGCGCGTGTGCGGCACGTCGGACATCATCGAGCCCAGGGCGACGAGTCCGGTGATGTCCTCGCGCAGGGCCACGTCGACAACCTCGTTGGCGAACGACTGCCAGGCCCGCGCCGGCTCGACGCCGGTGAGCAGCCACAGCTGCGTGCCGCGGCGGGCACGCGCCGGGCGCAACAGCACGGTGCGGGGCCACGTGAGCTCACGTCGCCCGTCGGCGTCGAACGAGACGATCGGCCGGGTGTACTGGTAGTCGAAGTACAGCTCGGGGTCGATCGAGTAGACCTCTTCGTACGCTCCGGACTCCTGCAGGACGTTCACCGCGGCCGTGGCCGCTTCGCCGGCGTCGTTCCAGCCGTCGAACGCCGCCACGAGCACCTTGCGCCCGAGACCCTCCATGCCACCTCCTGACCCGTGCCCTGGGATCCCTCAAGGATAGGCGCACACGGGTGGGGTGTGCTCGGCTGCTCGGTAGGCTGGCGGGGTGAACGCCGCTGCTGGTTCTGCACCCCTGCGCGCCGTCTTGTGGGACATGGACGGCACACTCGTCGACACCGAGCCGTACTGGATGGCCGCCGAGACCCCTCTTGTCGAGAGTTTCGGCGGGACGTGGTCGCACGAGCAGGCGCTCGGACTGGTCGGTCTCGGGCTCGAAGATGCAGCACGCATCTTCCAGGATGCGGGGGTGCGCATGGCCGTTCCTGCCATCGTCGACCATCTGACCGACGAGGTGATGCAGCAGCTGCGCACCGAAGGCGTGCCGTTCCGTCCGGGGGCGCAGGCCTTGCTGGCGAGTCTGCGGTCGGCCGGTGTGAAGACGGGGCTCGTCACGATGTCGATGAGCCGCATGGCGCACGCCGTGGTCGACATCATCGACTTCGATGCGTTCGACGTCGTCGTCGCCGGGGACGACGTCACCCGGCCGAAGCCGCATCCCGATCCGTATCTGCAGGCGTGTGCTGCGCTCGGTGTCGATCCTGCCGACACCGTCGCAATCGAGGACTCGCCGAATGGCCTGCGCAGCGCCGTCGCCGCGGGTACCGTGGCGCTCGGCGTTCCGAACATCGTGTCGTTGGAGGGCATGGGCGCTCGCGCGATCTGGCCCACGCTCGAAGGACGTGCCGTCGACGACCTCCGCGAGCTCCATGCCCGGCACGCCGTGCGCGTGCGCGCGATACGCGAGGGGAACCGATGACCGCCCTCGATCCGCCGCGACCGTCCGGTCCATTCCGGGTGGGGGACCGCGTGCAGCTGACCGACCCGAAGGGGCGGCTGCGCACGATCACGCTGAAAGAGGCGGGCGAGGTGCACACGCACCACGGCGTGCTGCGGCACGCCCAGCTGATCGGCATCCCGGACGGATCCGTCGTGGAGAACAGTGCCGGCCACGAGTATCTGGCGCTGCGGCCGCTGCTGAGCGACTTCGTGATGTCGATGCCGCGGGGCGCGGCGATCGTGTACCCGAAGGATGCCGCGCAGATCATCGCGCAGGCCGACGTCTTCCCGGGTGCCACCGTCGTGGAGGCGGGCGTGGGGTCGGGGGCGCTGTCGCTGTGGCTGCTGCGTGCGATTGGGGCACAGGGTCGCCTGCTCTCCTTCGAGCGGCGCGAGGACTTCGCCGAGGTCGCGCGGGCGAACATCTCCACGTTCCTCGGTGCGGATCCGGTCAACCACGAGATGGTCATCGGCGATCTCGCCACCGCGCTGCCCGTGACGGTGGCGCCGGGCGATGTCGATCGAGTGGTGCTCGACATGCTCGCCCCGTGGGAGTGCATCGACGTGGTGGCCGATGCGCTGACCCCGGGCGGTGTGGTGCTGTGCTATGTCGCCACTGCGACGCAGCTCAGCCGCGTCGCCGAGTACCTCCGCGGTACGGGCCTGTTCACCGAGCCGGTGGCGAACGAGACGATGGTGCGCGGATGGCACGTGCAGGGTCTGGCCGTGCGCCCGGATCATCGCATGGTGGCTCACACGGGGTTCCTGGTCAGTGCCCGCCGGCTGGCGCCGGGGGCGATCCCGCCCGAGCGCAAGCGACGTGGAAACAAGGTCGGGCACAGCGACGACGATGTCGAAGCGTGGACCCCCGGCGCGGTGGGGGACAGGGAGATCACCGACCGCAACCTGCGCAAGCGCGTGCGCGAGGCGCAGCGTGCGGCGGATGGTGCACGCCGCGCCGCGGCGCAGAGCGCGCCAGACGAGGCGCCGTCGGGCATCGCAGACGAGACCGCGTAGACTCATCCGGTGCGCAAGTTCCCGGCTCTTCTCACGGTCCTCGGCCTCGCCACCCTGACGTTGGCGGGCTGCACCGCCGGCGACGTCAGCGGCTGCACGCCGCCGCCTCACGCCGATGCGGAGCTGCAGGCGCAGTTCGACGTCTCCGGCGAGCTGGGCTCCGACCCGCGGGTGTCCTTCGGCACGCCGTTCCATGCCGACGTGCCGCAGACCTGGGAGACCGTCGAGGGCACGGGCACGCGCATCACGTCGGACGATCAGCTGGTCGCGCTCGATGTGGCGGTGTTCGACGGCATGACCGGCAGCAAGCTCATCTCCACCCCGTTCGACGGCGACACGACACGGACGTTCACGGTCGCCGCGTGGGCCGACACGTTCCCCGAGATCGGTGCGTTGCTGTCCTGCGCCGCGGAAGGCTCGCGGGTCGTGCTGGCGCTGCCGCCGGGCGGCGTCGCGCCCGAGACGGCGGCCGCGCTGGGTCTGGGCGCCGACGACTCGACGGTCGCGGTCGTGGACGTCAGTAGGGCGTACCTGCCGCGCGCGGAGGGAGCCCTCGTTTTCAACAACTCACACAACCTGCCGTCGGTGGTGCGTGCTCCGAGCGGGCAGCCCGGCGTCATCGTCCCCGACACCTCCGCGCCGGGCGACATCGTCGTGCAGACCCTCATCCGCGGCGGCGGCCCGGTCGTGGGCGAGGCCGACGCGGTGCGCGTCAACTACACGGGAGTGCCGTGGCAGGTGGGCGGCGACGTGTTCGACACGACGTGGGGAGCGAGCCCCGCGGCCGTGCAGGTGTCCGCCGCGCAGCAGCCCGGGTTCGCCGACGCGCTGACAGGGCAGACCGTCGGCTCGCAGGTGCTGGTGGTCGTCCCCGCCGATCAGGTGGTCGCCGGCGCCGCCATGGGCGTGCCCGCCGACACCGCTGTCGTGTATGTGATCGACATCCTCGGCGTCGACGACGCCGCCCCCCTCCGCTGAGTCGCGTGCCGTACGGCGCGGCCTAGGATGGGGGCGTGCCCGCCAAGATCACACCGCAGGAGCGCCTGCTGAGCCTCATCGTCGCGCTCATGGCGAGCACGCGAGGACTCACGAAGGAGCAGGTGCTCTCGACGGTGTCGGGCTATCGCGAGGCCCGAGACGAAGGCCGCACGCAGGATGCGCTGGAGCGTATGTTCGAGCGCGACAAAGAAGAGCTGCGCACCCTCGGCGTGCCCCTGCACACCCTCGGCGATCCGACGGATCCCGACGACCTTCGGGATGCGCGGTACCGCATCCCGAAGACCGACTACGTGCTGCCCGAGGACCTGACCTTCACTCCTGCCGAGGTCGCCGTGCTGAACCTCGCCGGTGCCGTGTGGAGCGAGGAGTCGCTGTCGGCCGATGCGCAGAGCGCACTGCGGAAGATCCGCTCGCTCGGCCTGGACGTCGACGAGCCCATCATCGGCTTCGCGCCGCGCATCAGCCTGCGCGACCCGGCGTTCCCCGCACTGCGCCGCGCGAACGAAGACGGCCGCGTGGTGCGGTTCTCATACGTCAAGCCCGGCGATGAGGCCCCACGGACGCGGCGCATGTCGCCGCTGGCGATCGTCGAGTATGAGGGGCGCTGGCACGTGTACGGCATCGATCTCGAGGTCGGTGAGGAGCGCACGTTCCTGCTGTCGCGCATCGTCGGCCGCGTCGAGCTGACACGTGAGCCGTTCGAGCAGGCCGAACGTGAAGGCGCCGGTGCACACGCGCTCGCCCAGCTGGCCGAGGTGGCGCGGCGCAATGTGGCGGTCGTCGAGGTGCAGCCGGGCACCGAGGCCGACCTGCGGCTGCGCCGACGGGCGCACGCCGACACGAACGGCGATGCGCTCTCGATCAACTATGTCGACGTACACATCCTCGCCGACGAACTGGCCTCGTACGGCCCCGAGGTGCGGGTCGCGGCCCCTGACCGGCTGCGCGACGAAGTGATCGCGCGGCTCGAGCGCGTGCGCGCACTGCACGTCGGCGGCGCAGGGAGCCTCGCATGACCGATTCCCCGCACCGCTCGAATCGTGCCCGTCCGATCCCTGCCCGCTCGAGCCCTGCCCGCTCGAACCCTGTCGCCGCGGACCGCGTCGCCATCGTCATGACGCTCGTCCCGTATGTCGTCGAGCACGGCCCGACGCGGGTCGACGATGCTGCCCGGCTGTTCCGCGTCACGCCCGGGGTCATGCGCGAGATGGTCGAGAACCTGAACGTCATCGGGCTGCCCGGCGGGATGGACAACGAGCTGTTCTCGATCGACTGGGACGCGTTCGACGAGCGCGACGAGATCGTGCTCGTCAACGTCGTCGCGTTCGAACGGGCTCCGCGCCTATCCTCGCGCGAGGCGGCCGCGCTGCTGGCCGGACTGCAGTTCGCGCAGGCCGTGCCGGTCGTGGCCGAGCAGGGTGTGGTGGCGGGACTCCTGGCCAAGCTCGCCCGCGGTGCGGGCGCCCCGCCCGGAGAGCTCGCCCTCGCCCTCGACCCCGTCGACGACGTCCGCGCGACGGTGTCGGATGCGATGACGCGGCAGCGGGCCGTGTCGTTCACGTACCGTCCGATCGACGGTGAGGTCATGACGCGCACCGTCGATCCCATCCGCATCCTGGCCATCGACGCGCAGTGGTATCTGCGCGGCTGGTGCCACCTGCGTCAGGCTGTGCGCACGTTCCACCTCGAGCGAGTGAGCGACCTCGTCGTCACACAGACTCCGGCCGCTGCTCACGACGACAGCGAGACAGAGCTGTTCACCGGACCGCACGGCGAGGTCGTGGCGCGCATCCGCTACCCCGAGCACGTGGCGCCGCTCCTGGGGCAGTATCTGGATCACGCCGAGGTGGAGGCGAAGGCGGATGCCACGGGCCGCTCGACCGCAACGCTCCATGTCAGCGACCCTCGTGCGTTGAAACGCCTCGCGGCCCGACGCGGCGGCGCGGTCGAGGTGCTCGAGCCGGACGAGGCGCGGGTCGCCGCCGCGGAGTGGGCGCGGGCCGCGCTCGCGCAGTACGGGCGCTGACGCGCCGGTTCGCGTGCGGCAGGCCGTCGCGGGTTACACTGGGGCCGGGACCACACTCATTCAAGGGAGTTGCACCATGGGCGCATTCGGGTGGCCGCACCTGCTGATCATCCTTGCCGTGATCCTGCTGCTGTTCGGGGCGGCCAAGCTGCCCGCGCTGGCCAAGAGCATGGGTCAGTCCGCGCGCGTCTTCAAGGGTGAGATGAAGGCGATGAAGGATGACGACGCCACCCGCGCAGCCACGTCCGACGACAGCACGGCCGCGAACACCGCGGAAGAGCCGCCGACCGATCCCGGCACGGCGCCAGACCCCAAACCCTGACCGGACGTGGTGACGACGGAACCCCCGCGCGTCGAGGAGCCCGATTCGCCCAAACGCGAAAAGCGGATGTCGCTGGGGCAGCATCTGATCGAGTTGCGCAAGCGTCTGTTCATCGCTGCGGCGGCGCTGATCGTGGGCATGATCATCGCGGCCATCGTCACCGATCCGATCATCCGACTGCTCACCGTGCCCATCGACCTGGTCGCCGAACAGCGGGGCGATACGCAGAAGGTCGCGCTGATGTTCACGACGGTCGCGTCCGGGTTCGACCTGCGGATGCGCATCGCGTTCGCCGCGGGCCTGCTGCTGTCGGCCCCGGTCTGGCTGTGGCAGATCTGGGCGTTCGTCATGCCGGGCCTCACCCGCAAGGAGATCCGCTACACGATCGGCTTCGTGGCCGCCGCGATTCCGCTGTTCTTCGCCGGGTGCGCCGTCGGCTGGCTGGTCATGCCACACATCATCGAGGTGATGGCGACGCTGGTTCCTGAGGGGCAGGCCCTCATGTATCAGTACGACTATTACTACGACTTCATCGTCAAGCTACTGCTCGTGGTCGGCGTCTCCTTCGTGCTGCCGGTCTTCCTGGTGGCGCTGAATCTGGCGGGCGTGGTCTCGGGCCGGGGAATCCTGAAGGGTTGGCGGGTGGCGGTGCTCGTGGCCACTATCTTCGCCGCGATCGCGACACCCGCCATCGAGGTCTTCTCGATGCTGCTGCTGGCCGGCATCCTCGTCGTCCTGTACTTCGCGGCCGCGGGTCTGGCGCTGTTCTTCGACCGGCGCAAGAGCAAACGCGACGCGCGGATGCTGCCCCCCGACGCGGCGGCCGGAGCGGGCGGGTGAGCACGCCGGCAGAGCGCTACGCCGCAGCGCAGGAGGCGCGGCAGCATCCCGTCACCGCGGCGTTCGCCGCCGCCCAGACCTTCGATCTCGACCCGTTCCAGGTGGCCGGATGCCAGGCGCTCGAGGCCGGACGCAGCGTCCTGGTGGCCGCACCCACGGGTGCCGGCAAGACGATCGTCGGCGAGTTCGCAGTGCACCTGGCCATGCGCGATGACGACGACGCGCGGCACCCCGCGAAGGCCTTCTACACGACGCCGATGAAGGCCCTGTCCAACCAGAAGTTCCGCGAGCTGCAGGCCGTGTACGGGGCCGAGAACGTGGGTCTGCTGACGGGTGACACAAACATCAACGGCAACGCCCGGGTCGTGGTCATGACGACCGAGGTGCTGCGCAACATGCTGTACGCCGGCTCCTCGGCGCTGCGCGGCCTGCGGTTCGTCGTCATGGACGAGGTGCACTATCTCGCCGACCGGTTCCGAGGCGCCGTGTGGGAAGAGGTGATCATCCACCTGCCGGCGGACGTCCGGCTCGTGTCGCTGTCCGCGACGGTGTCCAATGCCGAGGAGTTCGGCGACTGGCTCGACACCGTACGCGGCGACACGGACGTCATCGTGTCCGAGACCAGGCCCGTGCCGCTCGAACAGCACGTGCTGGTGCGCGGCGATCTGCTGCCGCTGTTCGACGACCGGGCGGGGGTGGCCACCGCCCAGGTGAACCAGGAGCTCATGCGCCTTCGCTCGTTCAAGGGGCAGACTTACGAGCCCAACCGGCCCGTACAGGCCCGCCGTGCCGCCGCGCAGTACGACGGCGTGCGCCGGCGCCCCTCGCGCGGGGGTCGCCGCCCGGTGCGGCCCGGCAACGTGCACCGGATCGAACGACTCGACCGGCCCGACGTCATACGACTGCTGGAGCGCGCGAACCTGCTGCCGGCGATCTTCTTCATCTTCAGCAGAGCCGGATGCGACGGAGCGGTGCAGCAGGTGCGCCGCTCGGGGCTGCGGCTGACCACCGCGGAGGAGCGTCTGGAGATCCGTGCGATCGTCGACGAGCGCACCCGCACCCTCCTCGACGAGGACTTGGCAGTCCTCGGGTTCTGGGAGTTCAAGGAGAACCTCGAGCGCGGCGTCGCCGCCCACCACGCGGGGATGCTCCCGGTATTCAAAGAGGTCGTCGAGGAGCTCTTCCAGCGCAAGCTCGTGAAGGCCGTGTTCGCGACCGAGACGCTCGCCCTCGGCATCAACATGCCTGCGCGCACCGTCGTGCTCGAGAAGCTCGAGAAGTTCAACGGCGAGGCGCGCGTGGCGATCACCTCGGGCGAGTACACGCAGCTGACCGGTCGTGCCGGCCGTCGGGGCATCGACGTCGAGGGGCACGCGGTCGTGCAGTGGACCGAGGGCATGGATCCGCAGTCGGTCGCCGCCCTCGCCTCTCGGCGCACGTATCCGCTCAACTCCAGCTTCCGCCCGACGTACAACATGGCGGTCAACCTCATCGACCAGTTCGGGCGCACCGAGGCACGCAAGGTGCTCGAGTCGTCGTTCGCGCAGTTCCAGGCCGACCGTGCCGTCGTGGGACGGGCCCGCCAGGTGCGCGAGTCCGAGGAGACGCTCGACGGATACGCGAAGGCGATGGCCTGCGATCGGGGCGACTTCGGTGACTATGCCCGGATCCGCCGCGAGCTCAGCGACCTCGAGAAACTCAATCGCAAGGACGTGACAGCGGGCCACAAGACGCGGGAGCGCAGGCAGCGGCAGATCGCCGAGCTGCGCACCCGCATGCAGCGTCACTCCTGCCATGGGTGCCCGGATCGCGAGCACCATGCGCGCTGGGGCGAGCGCTATTTCACGCTCACGCGCACCGTCGGCAAGCTGCGTCGCCAGATCGAGAATCGCACGGGCACGGTCGCCCGCATCTTCGACCGCGTGGTCGACGTGCTGCACGAACTCGACTACGTCCGCGAGCACGACGGCCGTACGACCCTGACCGATGCGGGTCGCACGATGCGGCGTATCTACGGTGAGCGGGATCTGCTGGTGGCGGAGTCGTTGCGGCTGGGGCTGTGGGAGAAGCTGGATGCCGCGTCGTTGGCGACCCTCGCCTGCTGCCTCGTGTACGAGCCTCGGCGTGACGAGGACGAGCAGGGGGAGCACCGGCTTCCGCGCGGACCGTTCCGCAAGGCGCTGCACGAGACCCAGGACCTGTGGTCGCGACTGAACGACCTCGAGCAGGAACACACGCTGCCCGGAACCGAGCCGATCGCCACGGGTCTGGCGCCCGCGATGCTGGTATGGGCGCGCGGGCTGTCCCTCGACCGGGCGCTGATCGAGGCGGACATGGCTGCGGGAGACTTCGTCCGCTGGGCCAAGCAGACCATCGATCTGCTCGACCAGCTGTCGATCGTGGCCGATCCGGGCGTCGCCGTCACGGCGCGCAAGGCGCTGGACGCCGTGCGCCGCGGCATCGTCGCCTACAGCTCGGTGTGATGCGGGCGACGTAGGCTCGTACGGTGCCCGAACACCCTGTCCGCCCGCGCCCGCTCCTGCCGTTGTGGGTCGCCGTCGTCGCGGCGATTGCCGGCGGACTGCTGTTCACCTCTGCCTACCCGCCGCTCGGCTGGTGGCCGATGGTGTTCGCCGCCGTGCCACTGGGGCTGATCGGACTGGTGGGGCGCAGCATCCCGACCGCTCTGGTGGTGGGTCTGGCCTTCGGGGCGTCGTTCACACTGACCAACCTCGCTTTCACGGCGCGCTATCTGGGCCCGGTCCCATGGCTTGCGCTGTCGCTGCTGGAGGCGGTGCTGATGATGGCGCTCGCGGTGCCGATCACGCTGGCCTACCGCTGGCTGCCGCGGGTGCTGCCGGGCCGCTGGTGGGCGTTGGTCGCGCTACCCGCCCTGGTCGCCGGGCTGTGGACCCTGCGCGAGCTCGTGCAGGGGACGTTCCCGTACGGGGGGTTCCCGTGGGGGCGGATCGGGGTGACGCAGGCCGGCGGACCGCTGGCGGATGCCGCGTCCTGGGGAGGGATGTCGGGTCTCACGTTCGTCATCGTGTTCGTCTGCACGGCGGCGATCGAGTACGCGCGCCAGCGGCGACTCCGTGACATCCGCACCGCTCTGCCCGCCGCCCTGACGTTGGTCGCCCTGTTCGCCCTTCCGCAGTTCCCGACGATCGACGCCGGTACGCTGCGCGTCGGCGCGGCGCAGGGCAACGGGCCGTCGGGATACTTCGATCGACGTGCCGCCAACGATGTGCTCAATGCGCAGCTGGCGGCGACCGCACCGATGATCGGCGAGGACATGGACGTGCTCGTGTGGCCCGAGGGTGCGGTCGACTCGGACCCGACACGCGACCCGGTGACGGCATCCGTGCTCGACTCCCTGGCGGAGCGCATCGACGCGCCGCTCGTGATCGCGGCGGTCACCCAGCGCGGTAGCGAGTACTTCAACTCGTCGCTGCTGTGGGAGGCCGGCGCCGACGACCCCGTGCAGGTCTACGACAAGCGCCATCCCGTCCCGTTCGGCGAGTACGTGCCTGATCGGTGGCTGTGGCGGCAGTTCGCCCCCGACCTCATCGACCTGATCCAACGGGAGTACACGCCGGGCGTCGCGGTGCCGGTGTTCGAGGTGGAGGGCGTGCCGGTCGGGCTCGCGATCTGCTTCGACGTGATCTACGACGACGTGGTCTGGGACGGCGCGAACAACGGCGCCGAGGTCTTCTTCTTCCAGACGAACAACGCCGACTTCCGCGGCACGTCAGAGAACCTGCAGCAGCTCTCCTTCGCGCGCATGCGCGCGGTCGAGACGGGCCGGTCGGTCGTGAACATCTCGACCGTGGGCACGAGCCAGTTCATCGCGCCCGACGGCGCGGAGATCGCCGAGCTGGGCGCGGATGTCGCCGGTCACCTGCTCGCCGATGTGCCGCTGCGCACGGGTCTCACGCCCGCCGTCGTGCTGGGTCCGTGGATCCACGGCGTGCTCGGGTGGGGGAGTGCGGCCGTCATCGTGTTGCTGGGGGTTGCGACCGGGCTGCGGGGCAGACGCGAGAAGACGCCGACTCGGTGAGGCGGCGTCTTCGGGGTCTGGCGCGTCAGGCGCTCAGACGGTCGGCGTCTCCGCCGTGGCCGCCGCGGCGCGAGCGCAGCAGGGCGAGCCGCTCTTCGAGCAGCTCGTCGAGCTCGGGGATCGTGCGGCGCTCGAGAAGCATGTCCCAGTGCGACCGGGCGGCCTTCTCGCTCGAACGGTCGACCTCGACGGTCGTGTCGCCGACGCGGCGCACGGCCTCGCTGCCGCACGTGCGGCACTCCCATGTCGCGGGTGCTTCCGCGTCGTGCGCGAACATGAGCTTCGTGTCACGTCCGCACTCGGCGCAGCGGTAGAGATGCTCCGTGCGCTCTTCGAATACGACGCCCTCTTCGCTCTGTAGGCTCTGGGCACCGAGCCGGATGCCGCGCAAGCTGCGATCTGCCATTTTGTGGTCCTCTCCTCGCTCACACAGGTATAACGGATCAGCCTGTGCGGATACTCCGAGGGGGTGACCGTCGGGGTGCTTTCCCAGTCAACGCACAGCGGACGGTGAAGGTTATCATGCAAGCGCTTTCAATGCCTGGTCGGCGCGATCGGTCACGATGCCGTCGACACCGCGGCCGACCAGGTGCCGCATCTCGTCCACGTCATCGATGGTCCACACGTGGACCTCCACGCCGGCGGCGTGCGCCCGTCGGATCAGGCGATCGGTGAGGATTCGCACCGCTCCCTGTCGCGGCGGGATCTGCAGCGCGTCGACGTCGCGCAGCATGCGGCGCAGCACGGGGGTGGGTGCCGCGGCGACAGCGGCGAGCGTCGCGGCGATCGTGCGGCTCCCAGCGGAGGTGGCGGGGCGGATGCCGGCACCCGCAGCCGCGGTCGCGTTCAGCACCGCCTGGCGTCGCGCATCGGAGAAGGAGGCCACCAGCACGCGGTGGGCGTGCGGGGCGATGAGCGTTCCCATGCGCTCGGTGACCGCCGACGCTTTCGCGTCGAGGTTCCACCGTGTGTCGGGGAAACCGTCGAGCGCGTCTGCGAGGGTCAGCAGCCCGCCGCGGTCGGCCATCAGCCCCCGCAGCTCGCGCAGGGTCAGCTCAGCGACCAGCCGCGGATCGCCGGTGACACGCTCGACGCTGTCGTCGTGGAACAGCACGACCTCACCGTCGAGGGTGGCATGGCAGTCCGACTCTACGTAGGTCGCGTCGGCCGAGATCGCCGCCGTGACCGCGGCGAGCGAGTTCTCGACGTGCTCGTCGCCCGGCACGGTGAGTCCGCGGTGCGCGAGCACACGGGGCCGCGGAGGGTCGAAGTAGGGGTGCGGCACCGAGTCAGGCCGGTGGCGCCGGTGGGATGGACTGCGGCGCGGGGGGAGTGGCGGCATCCGCCTTCGTCGCGAATGCGCCGGACAGTCCCTTGAGGGCGTCGGTGAGTTCGCTCGGCACGATCCAGAGCTTGCTCGAGGCGCTGTCGGCGATCTTCGGCAGAGTCTGCAGATACTGGTACGCGAGCAGCTTGTCGTCCGGGTTGCCTTTGTGGATCGACTCGAACACGGTGTGGATCGCCTCGGCCTCACCGCGGGCGCGCAGCACCTGGGCCTGCTGGTCGCCCTCGGCCTTGAGGATCTCGGCCTGGCGACGGCCCTCCGCCTCGAGGATCTGCGACTGCTTCGAGCCCTCGGCCATGAGGATCGCCGCGCGCCGGTCGCGCTCGGCGCGCATCTGCTTCTCCATCGAGTCCTGAATCGACACCGGCGGGTCGATCGCCTTCAGCTCGACCCGGGAGACGCGGAGCCCCCACTTGCCGGTGGCCTCGTCGAGGACGACGCGCAGCTGCCCGTTGATCTCGTCACGGCTGGTGAGCGCCTCTTCGAGGTTCAGGCCGCCGACGACGTTGCGCAGAGTGGTGGTGGTGAGCTGCTCGACGGCGCTGAGATAGTTGGCGATCTCGTAGGTCGCGGCCCGGGCGTCGTTGACCTGGAAGTACACGACGGTGTCGATCGAGACGACCAGGTTGTCCTCGGTGATGACCGGCTGCGGGGGGAACGACACGACCTGCTCGCGCATGTCGATCAGCGGCCGCAGACGGTCGATGAACGGGATCAGAACGTTCAACCCTGGGGTGAGGGTCTTGTGGTAGCGACCCAGTCGTTCGACGATGCCGGCGGTGGCCTGCGGGATGATCCGGATCGACCGGCCGACGACGACGAGGGCGAAGATGACAGCAGCGGCGGCAAGCGTCCAGCCGATCGCCTGGGGGATGATGTCGTTCACGTGGTGATGTCCTCGTTCGTTTCGGGGGGAGTGGCCGTGACGTAGGCGGTGGCGCCGTCGATGCGCGTGACGGTCACGGGCACGCCCGGCGGCAGCTCGCCGGTGTGCGTGCGGGCGGTCCAGACGTCGCCGTTGGCGAGCTTGGCCTGACCGTCTGCCGACGAGACGGTGGCGATCACGACGCCGCTGAGTCCGATGAGGGCGGCGACGTTCGACGGGGTGGTGTCCTCTCCGCGATGGAGACGCCGCAGCAGCGGTGGTCGCAGCAGCAGGATGAGCAGCACCGCGACGACGGCGGCGATGATGACCTGCAGCCACACCGGCGCGCCGAGCAGATCGGACAAGAGGCCGGCCAGGCCGCCGATCCCCAGCATCAGGAAGGTGAAGTCGAGAGTAAGCGCCTCGACGGTGAGAAAGATCAGGATGAGGACGAGCCATCCGACCCAGGCGAACTGTTCGATGATCTCCATTGGGGTCCTCCCAGTGCTTCGAATCTAGCAGGTAGTGTCGATGCGTGACCGAGAAGAATCCTGTGCTCTCCCCCCGTTCTCTGACCGGCAAGACGGCCCTCGTCACCGGATCGTCGCGCGGCATCGGTGCCGACACCGTACGGTACCTGGCCGACGCCGGCGCGAACGTCGTCATCAACTTCCGCAACAAGGCCCCGCGTGCCGAGAAGCTCGCCGCCCAGCTGCGTGAGAGCGGGTCCGAGGTGCTGGTCGCAGGCGCCGACCTCACTGTCGTCGCCGACATCGCCGACATGCTCTCCGCGGTCGAGCAGGAGTTCGGCGGACTCGACATCCTCGTGCTCAACGCGTCGGGCGGCATGGAGTCGGGCATGGCCGAGGACTACGCGCTCGCGCTCAACCGCGATGCGCAGGTCAACGTGCTGCGTGCGGCGCTGCCGCTGCTGCGTCCCGGTGCACGGGTCGTCTTCGTCACGAGCCATCAGGCCCACTTCATCCGCACGACCCCGACGATGCGCGAGTACGAGCCGGTGGCGCGCTCCAAGCGTGCGGGCGAAGACGCGCTGCGCGAGTTCATTCCGGAACTGGAATCGAAGGGGATCGGCTTCGTCGTCGTGTCGGGCGACATGATCGAGGGAACGATCACGGCGACGCTGCTGGAGCGGGTCAACCCGGGGGCGATCGCCTCACGCCGGGAATCGGCCGGCCGTCTGTACAACGTGTCGGAGTTCGCGGCAGAGGTCGCCCGGGCTGCGGTCGACCCGGTGCCCGGTGACAACACCCGCCTCGTGGGCGACACGTCGTCGTTCGCGGGCGAGTGAGCATGCGCGCTGTCGACATCGACAAGCTCGTCGCGGTCGGACGCCCGGCCATCGCCCCGGATGCATCGTTCGTGATCTTCGCGACGTCGCGGCCTGATCTGGCTGCGAACCGTGGCGTCGGTCAGCTGTGGCGGATCGATCTACCGGACGGGCAGGCGCGCCGGCTGACCCGGGGCGTGGCCGATGGTGCTCCTGTGCTGTCGCCCGACGGGGTGCGCGTGGCGTTCCTGCGGGGCGACGTCAGACGTCGACCGCAGATCTTCGTCGTCGATGCCGGGGGAGGGGAACCGGTGCAGGTCACCGACGCCCCGCTCGGTGTCGGCGAGCTGGCGTGGGCCCCGGACTCGAGCACTCTCGCGTTCACTGCGCGGATTCCCGAGAGGGGGCGCTACGGGAGCGTCGAGGGGCTGGATGCCTCGGCCGAGGCGCCGCGGCACATCACCGGCATCCGCTGGCATGCCAACGGGCTCGGGTACATCGGCGACCGACCGGCACAGGTCTTCGTGGTCCCGGCGCCCGACACCGGGTCCGAGCCGTTCTACGAGCCGGCGCCGGCCGTGGTCGCCGAGGGGCTTGAGCCGCCCAAGCCCAAGCTCGTCCCCACCGACCCGCAGCAGATCACCGAGGGCGATGCCTCGTACGCCGGGGTGACCTTCAACACCGACGGCTCCGAGGTTCTCGCCGTCGCGGACGAGATCGAGACCCGTCGACGTGACCTGCGCACGCGTGTGGTCGCCCTCCGGGCGGACGGGTCGGGCGTGCGGGAGGTGCTGGGTCGCGAGGCGAACCTGTCGGTGGGCGGACTGTTCGTCGCGCCCGACGGCGCGCTCGTCGCGCTGGCGGCGGATGCGGGGGAGAGCGGTGTCGACTTCGTCGCACCCCCGATCGCGCTGTGGCTGATCGGGGACGAAGGCCCGACGCGGCTGACCGATCCGGATGCGTTCGATCCTGGCGAGGTGGGAACGCATCTCGACGCGATCGGTGATGACTTTCTCGTGCAAGACCGCACCCGCGGGCGGCAGCGCCTGGTGCGCGTGTCGCGCGACGGAGACGTGATCGAGCTGCTCGGCGGCGACATCGAGGTCGCGGGACATGCGACAGCGGCCGAGCGCACGGTCGCCGCGGTCGCGACCCCGTCGTCCTTCGGTGAGCTGGTGCTCGTCGAAGGCGGCCGTTCCCGGGTGCTGACCGCCTTCGGTGAGGAGCTGCGTTCGGTCGGCGTGGTGCAGCCGCACGAGGTGACGATCACGGGTCGCGACGGCTATCCGGTGCACGGCTGGGTCGCCAGGCCAGACGGCGAGGGGCCCTTTCCGGTGATCCTGCAGATCCACGGCGGACCGTATGCCTCCTACGGCATCCACGTGTTCGACGAGACGCAGGTGCTGGTCGACGCAGGGTACGCCGTGGTCTACTGCAACCCGCGCGGCTCCGCGGGCTACGGCCGTGCGCACGGGCGCAGCATCCGTCAGCGGATGGGGACCGTCGACTTCCACGATGTGATCGACTTCCTCGACGGGGTCGTCGCCGACGAACCCGCGCTCGACGGCTCGCGCGTGGGCGTACAGGGCGGCTCGTACGGAGGGTACCTCACCGCGTGGGTCATCGCACACGACCATCGCTTCGCCGGTGCGATCGTCGAGCGCGGGTTCCTCGACCCCGTCTCATTCCAGGGCACGAGTGACATCGGTTCGTTCTTCGGCGACGAGTATGTCGGTGCGGATGCCGCGGCGATCGCCGCGCAGAGTCCGATGGCCGTTGTCGACCAGGTGCGCACGCCCACCTTCGTCGTGCACTCCGAGCTCGACTTCCGCTGCCCGCTCGAGCAGGCGACGCGCTATTTCAGTGCGCTGAAGCGGAACGGCGTCGACGCCGAGATGCTGATCTTCCCGGGTGAGACGCACGAGCTCACCCGCGGCGGTCAGCCACGGCACCGGGTGGAGCGGTTCGACGCGATCCTGGACTGGTGGAACCGCCGCCTACCTGTCGCGGTGTGACCGAAAAGCAGGGCCCGGGAGCGATTCCCGGGCCCTGCTCGTCGACGCGTGTCAGGCGGCGCGGCCCGTGAAGGTGAAGGCACGGACGATCTGGATGATACCGAGCACCACGAGCGAGATGCCCAGCAGCCACCACAGCACAAGTGCCCCCCAGATCGGCGAGAACAGCAGGACGATACCGGCGATGATACTGATGATCGCGTAGAACACCGTCCAGCCCTTCGAGCTCGAACTGCCGAGCGTGGTCAGCGACACGACGCCTTCGACGATCCACATGATGCCGACCAGGATGGCGATGAAGATGAAGAGCCAATCCTTCGTGGTCTGCAGGTTCATGAAGGCGATGATGCCGGCGACGATGAACACGATCCCGAGGACGATGTTGCCGACGCGGCCCCAGCCGCCCAGCGACTTCGAGAAGATTCCGATTCCGGCATAGACGAGGCCCGCGACGATGGCGTAGATCGCGATGATCGCGGTCACGACGACGGCCGTCTTTCCGGGCCACACGAGGATCAGGATACCGACGATCAGTGCGATGAGGCCGCCGACACCGAAGGCGGTCCGGATGCCGTTGACAGCGCTCTTGCCGGCTGCGGTTCCAGTGGACATGGGTTTCCTTTCTGAGAGAAACCTGGGAGTGGTAACCCTCAGGCTAGTGCCGCGGCGGGGGAGCGGCGTCGCTTCTGCGCCGTGTTTCTCCGATCGTGTCGTCGTGACGAGTCACGCGCGCACGGTGCTCAGCAACTCCTCGACGCGGGCAGGTGCCTTCAGGCCGGCTCCGCTGAGTAGAACCACGGTCTCGTCCGAGGCGCGGATCCGGCCGTCGACCACGAGACGATCGTAGGCGGCGGCTGCGGTCGCGCTGGTCGGTTCGACGAACATCCCGGACGTGCACAGGGCGTCGAGGGCGCGCACGATGTCGGCTTCGGGGACGGCGACGGTGCCACCGCCGCTGTCGCGCACGGCGGCGACCAGCTGGCGCAGGCGCAGTGGATGCGCGATCGCCGTGCCCTCGGCGACGGTGGGTGCGACCGGGCGGGGGACCGACTCGTCCGTTCCCGCCGCGACACTGGCATCGAGGGGGGAGCAGTTGAGCGGCTGTGCCGCGAACAGCCGTGGCATCCGATCGATCTGTCCGGCGTCGCGCAGTTCGCGGAACCCGAGGTGACAGCCGAGCAGGATGCTGCCGGCGCCCACCGGGACGACGACGCTGTCGGGAACACGGAAGCCGAGGTCCTCCCAGATCTCGTAGGCCAGGGTCTTCGTGCCCTGCAGAAAGAACGCCTGCCAGTTGTGACTTGCGTAGAACGCCGCACCCGTGGCCCGGCGGATGGCTGCGTCCTGCGAAGCCTCGCGCGGGCCGTCGACGAGCCGCACCCGCGCCCCGTACGCGCGCACCTGGGCGATCTTGCCCGGCGAGGTCGATGCGGGGGCGAAGATCGTCGCACGCATGCCACCGGCGGCCGCATAGCCGGCGACCGAGGAGCCCCCGTTGCCGGAGCTGTCCTCGATCACCTCGGTGATGTCGTGCGCGCGCAGGTAGGACAGCATGACGCTCGCGCCACGGTCCTTGAAGCTGCCTGTCGGGTTCACCCACTCGGCCTTGAACAGGGGGCGGCCTCCGCCGTTCCAGGGGCGCTCGAGGAGCGGCGTGACGCCCTCACCGAGCGTGATCGGGCGTTCGATCGCCACCGGCAACGCCGCGCCGTAGCGCCACAGCGAACGAGTGGACCTGTCGATGTCATCCCGGGTGATGCCGCGGCCGGGACCGATCCACAGTGGGCGCCCCGTGTCAGAACGCCATCGTGGAACGTCCAGGGGATACGTGCTGCCGTCGACCGGATCCTCGTACACACTCACGTGAGCAGAGTAGAGCACCGCGTGCGGCAGATCCTGGGCCGCGGGGCGGTAAGGCGACCATGGCGACAGTGGACGGGGCGAGCGACTGCGTGTGCTGTGGGGTCGTCGCGGGTAGGTTGCCGTGTGCGAAGGTTGCGGAGGATGCGACCACGTTCGCGTTCATGGACATGCGGATGCCATCGCCGAGCGCGCCCGGCTGCTCAGCGGGCTGCTGTGACCGTCGTCGCCATTCGCCGCCTCGCGCCGATAATGCACATTATGTCAGTTCGAAATCGCTCTATGTGTGAATCGCAAGCATGAGGCTCCTGACGCTCCCCTTCGCTCTGACGGGCTCGCGGTGAGTTGCGAATGAACGGACCGGATGCGCGTCGGGATCGTCGGAGCTGGGAACGACGGCGGTTCGGTGTGCGCCCGACGCTTCCAGATACCTTCTGACCAGGGATTTCCCTGCTGATCGTCGCAGGGTTCGTACATCATGTGCGAATCTGACGCAACGAGTCAGAGGTGCTCGATGGCAGGGAGAAGCAGCAGCGGGCTCAAGACTTCGCTCCGGGCACGATCCGCGCAAGGCGTGCGCTGGTGGTCAGGTTGGTCGGCGACGACCGGGGATGAGGCGGGCGGAGTTGAGGACGAACGCGGTCTCGCTGCCGACGTGGATGAACGCAGCGATGATCGGGCTGAGCAGCCCGAATGCGGCCAGGCCCATCCCGATCAGATCGATGGCGATGGTGCCGGCGAAGTTGAACATCACGATCCGCCGGGCACGACGGGCCGTGTAGACGGTCCGGGTGAGGTCGCCCAGGTCGGAGCTGATGAGCACGACGTCGGCGCTCTCGCGAGCGACATCGGTGCCTGAGCCCATTGCGATCCCCACATCCGCACGTGCAAGGGCGGGGGCGTCGTTCACGCCGTCGCCGACCATCGCGACCTTGTGCCGGGCGGCGCGTTCCGCGTCGATCACGGCGAGCTTCTCATCCGGCAGTAGTTCGGCGCGGACCTCGTCGATGCCGAGCTCCGCGGCGACCGCGCGGCCGGTGCTCTCGCGGTCGCCGGTGAGCATGACGACCCGCAACCCCATCTTTCGCAGATCCGCGACCGACTTCCGGGCGGAGTCCCGCACCGTGTCTGCGAGGAGGACGCTGCCCACATAGGTGCCGTCGATAGCGACATGCACGGCGGTCGCCCGCCCGTCGTCGGCCGTGGAAGGCGCCTCGGGCACGAGCGCGACGTTCCCCGCACGGACTTCGAGACCAGCGACCGTGGCGGTCAGGCCGAGGCCCGGCTCGTAGCCGAAGGTCTCGGGCTGCTCGATGCTCAAGCCCCGCTCCTGCGCGTGGGTGACGATCGCCTGCCCCAGTGGGTGCTCGGAATACAGCTCCGCGGCGGCGGCTGCTGCGAGCACCGCGTCCGGGTCGATGCCGGGTGCGGGGCGGACTTCCACGACGACGGGCTCGCCTTCGGTGAGCGTACCGGTCTTGTCGAACACGATCGTATCCACTGCCGACAGCGCCTCCAGATGGGCACCGCCCTTGACGAATGCGCCGGTGCGTGCAACGCGGGCGATAGCCGCGAGCACGGCCAACGGGGTGCCCGCGGCGATGCCGCAGGCGCCGGCGACCACGACAACCGCGATGGTCGCGGTCCAGTCCCGGGTGACCAGGAAGGTGATGATCGCGGCAGTGATCGCGAAGGTCACCAGCCAGGCCGCGAGCCGATCCGCGAGCCGCTGCGCCGGCGCCGGGGAGGACTGTGCCTCCCGCACCGCCTCCACGATCCGGCCGTAGGAGGACTGCGCACCGACACGCTCGGCGCGGACCTCGAGCGCCCCGAGCTGGTTGATCGAGCCCGCAAACACCGACCCGCCGGGATCGACGTCCACCGGGAGGGATTCCCCTGTGATACGGGACTGGTCCAGGCTCGACCGGCCCACGAGCACGGTCCCGTCGACCGGCACCCGCTCGCCGGGCGATACCACGACGGTCTGGCCGGTCTCCACGTCCGTCAGGGCGACGTCGCGGATGCGGTTGCCGTCGCGGACCTGCACCACGGCGGGCAGGAACGACATCAGATCGGTCAGCGCGTCCCGGCCCCGATCCATCGACAGGTCTTCCAGGATCTCCGCTGCCAAGACGAATGCGGCGATGATCAGCGAGGTCAGCCACTCTCCGATCGCGGCCGCGGCGACGATCGCGATCAGCATGGACAGTTCCATGCTCATCCGCCGGTGCCGCACGTCCTCCCACGCCTCGACCACGATCGGCCAGCACCCCACGGCCAGGCCGATCAGGGCGATCGCCGGCACTTGCGGCGAGGGCCAGGTCAACCCGAAGCCGACCGCGACCGCGCATGCCGCCACGAACAGCGTGCGCGCCAGATCCCAACGGTCGATCCGCCGCCACAGACTCACTTCCGACCAGAAGCCGGCAGCCGCAGCCTTCGGCTCCGTCTCGACGGGCGCCGTGCTCACGAGCCCGCCCCCGACGCGTCGCTGTCGACGCGGATCGTGTTGGAGCCCTCCACGTGATGCTCGGGGAACACGTCCACGACATGCTGGGCCTGGAACACGGCGTGGGAGACCAGCTCCCGCGCGTGCTCGTCGATCAGGCTGTAGAACACCCGCGTGCCCTCCTGACGGGTGCCGACGACCTTTCCCCAGCGAAGTTTCACCAGATGTTGCGACACCGCCGTCGGGCTCTTGCCCACCCGTCCGGCCAACTCCCCCACCGGGAGCTCACCATCCCGCAGCGCGAGGATGATCCTGATGCGCGTGGCAGCCGAGAGCAGCGAGAACACCTCCGCCGCCAGGTCGACGTACTGGCCCTCCATCCCAAATGTACATTGCTGCGTACCTTCACTCATACGCACATAATGCCCGGTGGTGCCGTCGGATACAACGGGCAAGCAGAACCGGCGGCAAGCCGGTCACGACCTGCGTGGGAGGGACGCTTCGCCGCGGAGCGATCTCGACGACCGTGGGAATGGACGCTCCACCCCGGAGCGTCAGCGATGAGGACAGTTCCTCTGCGGTCATTGCGAGAGGGCCCGATCGAGGAACGCGAGGATGTCCGTGGTGACCTCGTCTCGGTTCGTCTCGTTGAGCAGTTCGTGTCGTGCCTGCGGGTAGATGATGACGCTGACGTCGTCCAGGCCCGCCTCACGGTAGCGTTGCGCGACCGCCTCGATCAGAGCGCCCCCGCCCGCAAGCGGGTCGGCCTCACCGGATACCATCAACACGGGAAGGTCCGCGCGCACCTTCGCGATCCGGGTAGGGTCGGCGGCTTGCCCCACATCGGATGCTCCGGGCGGCACAGGCGCGGACCATCCGCATCCGGGATCGGCGACGTAGAGATCGACCTCCGCGTCGTCGCGGCTGAGCCATTCGTATCCGGTGCGGTTCTCAAACGGCTCATTGAACGCCGAGAGATCCATCGGCACATCCCCACCGAGGGTTCCGGCCATCGCCGCTGTGTCGGAGCTTCCGCACAGCACCACGGCGTCCACGTCGGCAGAGTGATCGAGCAGGTATTGCTGACTCGCGAACGACCCCCTGCTGTGACCGAACAGCGCCACTTTCAGCCCGGGGTTCTGCCTGCGGATCCAGGTGTTCACCACCCGGAGGTCGTCCACCCAGCCCGCCCAGCCGTCCGGTCCCCAGTCACCGTAGTTCCCCGCCGCGGTGACACCGGAGCCGCGGGCGTCGATGCCGTACACCAGGTACCCCGCGTCGGTCAGGGCGTGCGCGAATCGCCGGTAGCGCGCGGCGTGCTCGGCGAATCCGTGCTGGACCTGCACGACCGCGCGTGGCTGCCCCGCACCGGCCCACCGGTACACGTGCAGATGGAGTCCGTCGGCGGAATCGACAGTGAAAGTAGTCTCGTTCATACGGCCCAGTATGCACCCGTGGTGCCAGCGTCTGTACACTCGCGCGGAAGCGATTGCGCGGCGATCACACCTCCCCACGACACCCGCGAGCCCACCCTGGACGGGCACGTGAAGAGCGTGA
>NZ_JBKEAF010000131.1:0-31057 GCF_047971895.1 Microbacterium sp. | reverse complement strand
TGGGCCAGGTGCACTCCCGGTACGGATGCCGCGGCATCCAGCCCCGCGATGGGCCGACCCGTGACCGGGTTCTCCGGGTAGCCTTCGCTCGCCACGACCACGGTGACCGCGACCGCCTCGGCGAAACCGGGGTTCGGGAAGTCCTCGAGGTGCCCGGATGCGGCCGCCAGCAGCAATTCCGACAACGGGTCGACCAGGCGCGGCAGCACGACCTGCGTCTCCGGGTCGCCGAAGCGCGCATTGAACTCGATCACCTTGACGCCGGTGTCGGTGAGCACGAGACCGGCGTAGAGCAGTCCGATGAACGGGGTGCCCTCGGCATCCAGCTGTCTGATCACCGGTTGCGCGACCGTGCGCGTGACCTCGTCGACGAACGCGGCCTCGCCGCCGAAGCGCTCGGTCAGCCACGGCAGCGGCGAGTATGCGCCCATGCCGCCGGTGTTGGGGCCGGCGTCGCCGTCGCGCAGGCGCTTGTAGTCCTGGGCGGGGGCGAGTGGGCGCACGGTGTCGCCGTCGCTGAGGAAGAACAGCGACACCTCGGGTCCGTCGAGGAACTCCTCGACGAGCACCGGTCCGTGCGGCAGATACGTCTCGGCGTGGGCGAGCGCCGCCGTGCGGTCGGAGGTCACGATGACGCCCTTGCCGGCGGCCAGGCCGTCGGCCTTCACGACGTGCGGGGCACCGAGTTCGTCGAACGCGGCCTCGACCTCGGCGCTCGTCTGCGCGTGCACGGCGCGGCCGGTGGGCACGCCCGCGGCCTCCATGACGCGTTTCGCGAACGCCTTCGAGCCCTCCAGCTGGGCGGCCGCGCGGCCGGGGCCGAAGACCGGGATGCCACGCTCGCGCAGCGCGTCGGCGACACCGGCGACCAGAGGGGCCTCCGGGCCGATCACGACCAGGTCGATGTGTTCGTCGTTCGCGAACGTGGTGACGGCCGCGGGGTCGAGCGGGTCGAGGCCGACGAGCGTCGCATCGTGGGCGATGCCGGCGTTGCCGGGGGCGGCGAACAGCTCGTGCCCGGCGTCTTCGGAGCGCAGGGCGAGGATGATGGCGTGCTCGCGCGCGCCCGAGCCGAGGACCAGGATTCTCACGTCGCCAGCCTATCCGGGCCCGTGTCGACGGTCGTCGGGTCGCCGCACCGCCCTGCTACAGCCATGCGACCGCTCGCCGCCGCGAGACCGCCCGCCGCCGACGTTCGGTCGTCGCATACGGTGGGTGTTTCGCGGCCGGACTGTGCAGATGCGACGACCGAATGACATGCCGAGGTGGGGTGCGTGCCGGTACCGTGGTCGCATGGCCCGCAAGATCCGTTCGGAAGACGGGCGAGCCGCGCTCGCGGGGGTGCGCCGCGGCGAGCCCGAGGGCAACGACCTGCCGACCGCAGTGCGCTACCTGCTGCAACTGCTCGCCGAGAAGGCCCCGGGCAACTCCGTCGAGGTGCGCGTGCCGCCGTTCGGCGCGGTGCAGGTCATCGAGGGCCCGCGGCACACCCGCGGCACGCCCCCGAACGTGGTGGAGATCGACCCGATGACGTGGATCGCGGTCGCGCTCGGCGAGCAGAACTGGAACGTCGCGGCATCCGAGGGACTCATCCGCGCGTCGGGCACCCGCGCGCACCTGGCTGACCTGCTGCCGCTGCGCCCCTAGCGTCTCCGTTCCGCCCTTCCGCCCTTCCGCCCTGCCTTCCTGCCGATCATCCGGCCTGCCGACGTCGGGTCCTCGCGCTTCGCCAAAACTCCTGATCTGGTGAAGGCAGGAGGGTTGGGGCACCGTGTCTCCTGTGTCGGTGAGATCAGGAGTTTTGGCGCGTAGCGCGCGGGGCGTGGCGCGCGGCGACGGGCGGGCGGTGTGCTGTGCCTTACCGTCGGGGGACCACGATCGGCACGCCGGTGCCGGGGTGGGGGAAGACGTCGACGGGCTGGCCGTAGACCTCTTCGATGCGCGCGGCGGTGAGCACCTCGGCAGGCGCCCCCGCGGCGACGACCCGCCCGTGGGAGAGCAGGGTCACCCGGTCGGCGTAGGCGAGAGCGACGTTGAGGTCGTGCAGCACGATCGCCACGGCCGCACCGGCGGCCGCCCGGGTGCGCACGATGCGCAGCACGTCCTCTTGGTGCTTGAGGTCGAGGGCGGCGGTGGGCTCGTCGAGCATGAGCACACCGGTGGCCTGGGCGAGCACGCGCGCGAGGGCCACCCGGGCACGCTCACCGCCCGACAGAGAGGGGAAGGTGCGCGTCGCGAACCCCGCGACATCCGTCTCGGCCATCGCCGCGGCAACGACCCGGTCGTCGTCGTCCTCGGCGGGGGTGCGCGCCCACGGCGCCCGACCCATGCGCACGACCTGCTCGACGGTGAAGGGGAACGACACGGTGTTGGACTGCAGCAGCACGGCGCGCAGGCGGGCGAGATCGCGGGGGCGGATGTCGCGCAGCGGCGCGTCGTCGAGCATCACCGATCCCCGCGCTGGGGCGAGGTCGCCGGCGAGCACACCGAACAGAGTCGACTTGCCGGCGCCGTTGGGCCCGACCAGGGCGTGCACTTGCCCGGAGCACACCTCGATCGACGCGGCCGCGAGGATCTCGCGGCCGTCGTCGACGGCGACGGACACGTCGGTGGCGACCAGCACGCTCATCCCCATCCTCCCGACTGGCGGCGCGTGCGCACGAGCAGCCACAGGAAGAACGGCCCGCCCACGAGCGCGGTGAGCATGCCGATCGGCAGGTCGGCCAGCGGCACCGCGGTGCGTGCGACGAGGTCGGCTGCGGCCAGCAGAAGCGCCCCGCCGAGGGCGCTCGTGATGACGAGCGGAAGGTGCGCCGGGCCGATCGCCATGCGCATGAGGTGCGGGATGACGAGCCCGACGAAGCCGATGATCCCGGCGAAGGCGACGGCGGCGCACACGAGCAGCGCAACGGTGACGATCACGAGGACGCGCAGCAGTTCGACCCGCACGCCGAGGTGGCGGGCCGTGCGCTCGCCGAGCGCGAAGAGATCGAGCCGGCGTGCGACCAGCAGCCCCGCGAGCACCCCGATGGCGGCCAGCGGCGTGACCAGTGCGATGTTCTGCCAGAGTGCGCCGTTGAGCGAGCCGAGCTGCCAGAACACGATCTGCTCGCGTGTCGATGTCGTGCCCAGAAAGGTGAGGAAGGCCAGACCCGCGCCGGCGATCGCGTTGATCGCGATGCCGGTGAGCAGCAGCGTCACGACCTCGGTGCGCCCGCCCGAGCGGCTGATCAGATACACCGAGAACACGGCGATGAGGCCGCCGATGAACGCGAACCCGGGGGTCGTCCACAGTCCGAACACGGTGAGGCCGAACGTGAGCGAGGCGGCGGCGCCGAGGGCGGCGCCGGAGGAGACGCCGACCACCGCGGCATCCGCCAGCGGGTTGCCGAAGATCGCCTGCATGAGCACGCCCGAGACAGCCAGCGCGGCCCCGACGAGCAGGCCCAGCACGATGCGCGGCAGACGGATGTCGAGGATGACGCCCGCTGCGGTCGGTGCGTCAGGTGCCCACGCGGTGTCGATGCCGACGGATTGCAGCAGGACGCCGATCACCTCGCCGGGCGAAAGGACGTACTGGCCGAGGCCCAGCGAGACCACGCAGATCGCTACGAGCGCGACGGCCAGCGCGATCGTCATCACGACGAACCGCGAGGTCCGGTGCCTGGTGGGGACCGGGACGACGACCTCTTCGCTCACGAGGACGGCGCGCTTGGCGTCGCGTCGCTCGTGAGCGCCCGCGAATCGGCCGGCGCGTACAGGGCGCGCGCGAGGGCGCGGATGATCTCGGCCGAGCGCGGCCCGAAGCTGAGGATCTCGGTGTCGGACATGTCGATGACCCGGCCGTTCTGGCCGGCAGGCGTCTGCGCGACGGCGGGTACGCGCTCGATCAGTCCTTCGACATCGCCGACCGAGGCCAGCCCGTCGGTCATCATGACGAGCACGTCGGGCTCGGCGGCCACGAGCGCCTCGGCGGTCATGGGCTTGCTGCCCTCCCAGCCGATCTCGCTGGCGACGTCGATGCCGCCGACCGAGTCGATGAGCGAGTCGGCACCCGAGTCGCGCCCGAAGATGTAGTACACGTTCGCGTTGCCGCGCACGTAGAGGAACACCATGCGCGCCCGGTCGGACTCCGCCGCGGGCGTGACGGCCGCGATCTCGGCCTGCGCGGCGGCGACGTCGGCGGTGATGCGCTCGGCGAGCGCGGCGCCGCGCGTGGGCACGCCGAGCGCAGCGGCGATCTCGACGACCAGGTCGTCGGCGGTGTCGAGGCGCCGCTCGTCGGAGATGACGACGACGGCGATGCCCGCGTCGCGCAGCTGCTGCCGCACCTCTTTCGGGCCGATCGTGGTGTCGGTCAGCATGACGGTGGGGGCCAGCTCGAGGATCGCCTCGGCGTTGAGCGTGTGCCCGGTCTTGGTGACCACGGGCAGGTCCGCGGTGCCGGCGAAGGCGGTCGAGGCATCCCGCCCCACGACGTTGTCGCCGAGGCCCAGCGCGAAGACGGTCGCCGCGATCGTTCCCGAGATGTCGACGGGCAGGATGCGGTCGACAGCCGTCACCTCGACGGGGCGCCCTTCCGCGTCGGTGACCGACACGGGAACGGCGGGGGCGGTGGTGTCGTCGACGGCGGTGACGGCGTGCGTGGGCAGGCAGGCCGTGGACCGGCCGGTCGCCGCGCGCACGTCGTCGACGAGGGTGAGTGAGGCGAGGGGCTCGGCGGCGGGGCGGCAGGTGTTGGAGCCGGGACCGGTGGATGCCTGTGCGCCCGCGCAGCCGGTGAGCCCGAGTGCCACGCATGCCGCGAGCAGAAGAGAAGCCATGCGAATCATTAGGTTAGCCTAACCTAAAACTTGACGATCGCTGAGAGAGTGGTCTACTTTCGATCGAAGAAGTTTAGGTAAGCCTAACCAAATTCAAGCCTCCTTCCGATCCCGAATGCACTGTCGCCCCGGGCCGGTGCGTTCCGGCGCACGCGTCCAGGTCGCACACGGAGAGAACGTGAACGTCACAACCCCTGCACCGTCCGTCGCCGATCGGTTCCGATCGATCGCAGCGACCCTGCTCGCCCTCTTCCTCGTCGTCACGGGTGTCGGCTACGCCGCGCCGGCGACCGCAGCCCCTGCGGCGAGCGCCACGGCATCCGTCGTCAGCGCAACCGAGGACGGTCTCGAGGTGAAGGTCGACTTCGCCGAGGTGCCGACGTCGCCGCTGGCCCCGCCGCAGAACACCGGCGTGTACGTCGGCATCGTCCCGGCCGGCACGACCGAGGTGCTGGGCTCGGGTTCCTTCGTGCCCAACGCGCTCTTTCCGTCGGGCGCCGGATCGGGCACGCACGTCGTGGAGGCCGGCGCTCTCACCGCCGGAGCCGCGTACGAGGCGCTCGTCTGGTATGCGCACGGCAACCCGACCGAGGCGGCGATCGTCGCGCGCACGAGCCTGCCGGTGACCGAGGCGGACTGGGCCGCGGTCTTCCCCGCGTCCGGCGACGAGGGCGATTCGGGAGACGCTGAGGGTGAGGGTGGCTCCGGCGACGAGGGCGAAGGCGACGAGGGCGAAGGCGACGATGGCGATTCCGGCGAGCCTGAGACATCCACACCCGTTCTGGCCGTGTCGCCGAACACGGGTCTCGACCCCGAGGCCGACACCGTGACCGTGACCGGTACCGGATACAACCCCGACCAGGCCATCTACGTGTTCCTGTGCGCCGACACCGAGCTGCCGGCCGACCTCTGGTCGCATGCGCTGGGCTGCACGTCGGGTGCGAAGGTCGTCTACCCGCCGGGGTCGGTCGACCGTGGCGGAAACCCGCAGCCGAACCAGTTCACGGCCGACGGGTCGTTCGCGGTCGAGTTCGCGGTGAAGCAGCTCGGCGGCGCAGCGACCTCGGTGTTCACCGCGGCGAGCCACACGGGCATGGCCGATCGCACGCAGGACGCGAAGGCGACCCTCGCATTCGCCGAAGCGCCCGTCTTCGAGCCGACGGTCGAGGTCTTCCTGGCCGACGGCACGACGCCGTACACCGGGCAGAAGGTGTACGAGGGCGACGAACTCGTCGTCAAGGGCACCGGATACGACCCGGTCGGGAACGTCGGCGGCATGGGGATGCCGATCCCCGCCGACCTGCCGCAGGGCACCTTCGTGGTCTTCGGCAGCTTCGCCGACGACTGGCAGCCCTCGACCGGCAACGGCACGGCGACACGCGTCATGAACAACGCCGCTCGCCAGTGGGCGCTCGCCGAAAGCGTGCTCGTGCAGGTCTCAGAGCCGAACCAGAGCGTCATCCGAAGCGCCTGGACGCCGATCGCCGATGACGGGTCGTTCACCGCGACCGTGAAGGTCGCCGCGCCCGCCGCCCCGCTTGCCGACGGCAACTGGGGCATCTACACCTATCCGGGCGGTGTCGGCACACCGCCGAATGCCGCACAGGAGCAGAGCGTGCTCGTCGACTACGCCGGCGCACGGGCACCGCTGAGCGCCACGGTGACCGAGGCGACGACCGACGGTCTCATGGTGCACGTGCACGGTGAGGCGCTCGGCGACATGGCCGATGCGTACGCGGCGATCATCGAGAAGGACACCGAGGGCGACCTCGACACGGCCGGTGGCTACGTCGCCTTCGAGATGCCGTTCCCGGCGATCACCGACGGCATGATCGACTTCGAGATCGTGGCCCCGGCCGACAAGCTCGACCGCACCAAGACGTACGAGGTGCTGGTGTGGAAGAAGCACTCGAACCCCGATCCGGAGAACATCTACGCGCGCGCCGACATCGCGGTCACCCCCGAGCAGTGGGATGTCATCAAGCCGGTGTCGGCACCGCAGATCACCGTGTCGAAGGCGACGAAGCTCGACCCCGACGGGGAGACGATCACCGTGACCGGTGCGGGGTTCGGCGCCGCCGACGGACCGCTCGGGACCCGCCCGCCGCTGTTCGGTCAGCCCTCGGGCGTGTACGTCGCCGTGGGCGCGTTCGCCGACGACTGGAAGCCGTCCGGCGGTGCGGGCAGCGGCAGCCGCCCCGCCGACTCGGTCGTGTGGCTGCTGCCCGAGCCCTCGTACTCGATGCGGAACCCCGACGGCACCAATGCGCAGTATGCGCTGATCGAGGCCGACGGCACGTTCGAGATCGAGGTCGAGGTGTCGCAGACCGCGGCACGCGACGGCGACTACGGTGTGTACACCTACCCCGGCGGCGGTGCGACACTGACCTCGTACGAGCTGTTCCAGCCGTTGACGTTCACCGTGCCGCCCACGACGCCGCCGGTGACGCCGACCGGGCCCACCACGCCGCCCGCATCGGTGGCCGGCGGCTCGCTGCGCTGGTCGATCTCATCGAGCTTCCTCTCCTATGTGACCGGCACCATCGCCAAGGGGAACATCACGGTGAGCGGCGGCGCGACGCAGTCGGGCGGCCGGTTCCAGTTCGGCCAGGCCTCCGGCAGCACGTTCGACGGTGCGACCGGCACCGTCAGCTACACCGGCGCCGTGCGCTTGTACGGCCACAGCGGGGCGCTCGACGTGACCGTCGCCCATCCGCAGGTGCGGGTCACCTCGCCCTCGAGTGCGGCACTGTACGTCACCAGCGGGGGACGCCAGGTGCACTTCGCCACCCTGAACCTCGGCGCGGCGAGTCGCACCACGTCGAACGGCGCGGTGACTTTCACGAACGCTCCGGCGTCGCTCACCTCGGCCGGTGCCAGCCAGGTGCTCGCCGGCTACAGCACGACCCTGAGTCCGGTGACGTTCACGATCGGATCGGCCTCGGCGGCGCCCGTCGGCTCGAGCGGAACTGTTGCCGCTGCGGCGGTTGCGCAGACGCACACCATCCCGTCGACGCCGCCCGCCACGGACGGCATCGACGTCGATGCCGCCACTCTCGACGCGCTGCAGGCCGGCGAGCAGGTCACGATCACGGTGCCCGGCTTCCAGCCGAACGAGCAGGACATCTCGGTCGTGGTCTACTCGACGCCGACGGTGCTCGGCACGGTCGACGCGGATGCCTCAGGCGTCGCCAGCTGGACCGGCACGCTGCCGGTGTCCGTCGCCGACGGCGAGCACACCCTCACCCTTCAGGGCTCGGTGAGCCGCGGCATCCAGTTCACCCTCGACCGGGGCGCCGCGGCCGTCGGCCAGTGCGCTATCGACGGCGCGACGTTGAACTGGGGCTACAAGGAGTCGTTCCGCACGTACGTCGAGGGCATCGCCCGTGGCGGCTGGGCGCTCGACGGCGTCGTGTACGAGTACCCCGACTACGTGTGGACCGGCGGCACCGGCTCGATCGACCCCGACACCGACGCGGGTCTGGTCGACTTCGGCGGATCGATCCGCTTCACCGGGCACGACGGTGCGCTCGACATGACGCTCGCCGATGCGCGGGTCGAGCTGGTCGGCACCACCGGCTACCTCGTGTTCGACATCACCGGCACCACGCAGGACGGCGAGGCCGTCGAGGTCGAGGGCGTGCGGTTCGTCGAGTTCGCGGTGCCGGCGGCGGTCGACGGCGTGATCTCGATCGACGCGGCACCGGCCAGCTTGACCGACGCGGGTGCCGCAGCGTTCGGCACGTATGTCGCGGGCGAGGAGTTCGACCCGGTGACGGCGACGCTGCCGGTGAGCGGCGACTGCGGCGAGGTCGCGCCCGTCGCGCCGGGCGGCGAGGCGGATGCCTCCGGCCCGATGGCCGTCGAGCCGATCTCTGCGCAGGAGGAGACGTGGGTGTGGCCATGGGCGGTGGGGGGCATCGTCCTGGTCTTGGTCGCCGGGGCTGTGGCGGCCATCGTGATCACGCGCCGACGCGCTGCCAAGAGCGGCGCCGCGGCCTGATCACCCCGGAGGGACGCCCCGCGCAGGCTCCGCGTGGGGCGTCCTTCCTCTGGCAGTGCGACAATGGAGGCATGGCCGACACGGCGCAGCCCCCTCAGCACATCGATGCCCAGGCATCCACCCCTCCGGCACACCGCGAGGTCGTCAGCGACCGCGTCGAGACGGTGGCCGTACGGCGTTCGCCGAAGTACGGGGTGTTCCTCGCCCTCGGCGCCGCGCTCGGCGTGCTGGCCGCGATGATCCTCACCTTCGCGTTCGACGGCAACGACTTCGCCGCCGACAACGGGGCCGTGTACACCGATGGGCAGGTGTTCGGCTTCCTCGCCCTCGTGGGCATCGCCGTCGGGCTGATCGTCGGCGGGGTCGTCGCGATCATCCTCGATCGTGTGGTCGGCCGCCGCACGAAACAGGTCGAGGTCGCCCACGAGACGGTGGAGACGGTCGACTGAAGAGCTCTGCGTGAATCACGCCGACATACACGCGCGATTCGCGGATGAGAGCGCGGGAAGGTTCCGTCGCGCGGACGAGTGGGTGCGGGCTGATCGCCGAGGGCTTCCGCTGAGCGCTACGCGAGCTCGGCGATGATCGGGTGGATCGCCGTGTCGAACGCGACGACGTCGCCGCGCAGGCCGTCGGTGACCGCGACCGTCAGCGAGCCGATCCACCACACTCCGCGCTGCGCGAGCGGTAGCACCTGCACGTTCAGCTCGAACGAGTGCGCCCGCCGGCCCACCTGGCGTTCGTGCTCGGCGATCGCGCTGGCGTAGGCGCGGTACGAGACACCGGGGCGCGCCGCGGCATCCTGCGCATACCGGTCGCTCATCGTCTTCGAGTACTCGACCGCCTCGGCGCCGAACGGCGCGACCGCCGCACGCAGCGCGTCGGCGCCTTCGAGCGGCAGCGCCACGAGCGTGCCGAAGCCGTCGACGAGCCCGAGCGGCACCTCGGACGGATGCGCCTGCGGCTCGACGGTCATCGCCCAGTACTCCCGCCACTCGCGCTCCAACTGCGCTTGGGCGCTCTCCTCGCGGACGGTCTCGCACGGGGGTATCCCCCTCAGGGGCGGAAGCTCGTCGGGGGAGCGGATGCCGAGCACGTGGCGCAGGTACAGCGCGAGGATCACGGGCTGCGCCGCATCCTCTCGAATCACCCACTCCGGTGTGCCGCCGACCATGCCCCACAGTGTATTCGCGTGCCGATCCGGGTGCGCGGGCGCCACTAGGCTGGATGCCGTGGCCCACACTCCGTCCGAGGCGCGCAATCCGTACGCACGAGCCGGCGTCGATACCGCCGCCGGCGACCTCGCCGTCGAGCTCATGAAGTCAGCCGTGCGGCGCACGCACGGACCCGAGGTGCAGGGTGGCGTCGGCGGATTCGCCGGGCTCTTCGACGCCTCGGCCTTGCAGGGTCTCGCCCGGCCGCTGCTGGCGACCAGCACCGACGGCGTGGGTACCAAGGTCGCCATCGCGCAGGCCATCGACAAGCACGACACGGTCGGCCTCGACCTGGTCGGCATGGTCGTCGACGACATCGTCGTCGTGGGGGCGAAGCCGCTGTTCATGACCGACTACATCGCGTGCGGAAAGGTCGTTCCCGAGCGGATCGCCGACCTCGTGCGCGGCATCGCCGCGGGCTGCGAGCAGACCGGCACGGCGCTCGTCGGCGGCGAGACCGCCGAGCATCCCGGCCTGCTCGGACCGAACGACTACGACCTCGCCGGAGCGGCCACGGGTGTCATCGATGCCGCCGACGTGCTCGGTGCCGAGCGCGTGCGCCCCGGGGACGCGGTGCTCGCGCTCGCCTCGAGCGGGCTGCATGCGAACGGCTACTCGCTGGTGCGGCACATCGTGTCGGGCGCGGGCATCCACTACGGCGACACCGCCGCCGACTTCGGGGTCACGTGGGGCGAGGCGCTGCTCGAGCCGACACGGCTGTACACGAAGGAACTTCTGGGGTTGCTGAAGCCCTCGACGAGCTCGGGACCCCTCGACAGGCTCGGGGCGCGGGCGCCGCTCGGAGGGCAACCGAACAGCGGGGTGCATGCGCTCAGCCACGTCACGGGGGGCGGCATCGCCGCCAACCTCGCACGCGTGTTGCCGCAGGGCACCTGGGTCGAGGTCGACCGGTCGACGTGGTCGCCGCCGCCCGTGTTCCGCGTGCTCGCCGCTGCCGGCGACCTCGCGCTCACCGACACCGAGGGCACGTGGAACCTCGGCATCGGGTTCCTCGCGGTGGTGGCCGCGGAGGCCGCGGAGGCCGCGGCATCCACTCTCTCCGCCGCCGGCATCGCCACCTGGCGGGTCGGCACCGTCCACGATGGGCCCCTGCCCGGCGGCGACTTCGAACAGGGTGCGAAGGGCGTCGACGGCGGCGCCGTGCGCCTGGTCGGCACCTACGCGGACTAGAGAGCGGCAAGAATCCATGTGCGGCATCGTCGGAATGGTCGGGGACGGCCCCGTCAACCAGGAGATCTACGACGCGCTGCTGCTGCTGCAGCACCGCGGTCAGGACTCGACGGGTATCGCGACCGCCGAGCCCGACGGAGTGTTCCATCTCTTCAAGGCGAAGGGGCAGGTGCGCGAGGCGTACCGCACGCGCGATATGCGCGCTCTGCTCGGCAACGTCGGGCTCGGGCACGTGCGCTACGCGACCCAGGGCGTCGCCGCGCGCGAGGAGGAGGCCCAGCCGTTCTACGTGAACGCGCCGTACGGGATCGTGCTCGTGCACAACGGCAACCTCACCAACACGCGCGAGCTCACGGGCGAGCTGTTCCACAAGGATCGCCGGCACCTCAACACGAACTCCGACACCGAGCTGCTGGTGAACGTGCTGGCCAACGAGCTGCAGGCATCCATCTCGGGTCTTCAGCTCGACCCCGACCAGGTCTTCGAGGCGGTCACGCGCGTGCACCGTCGCGTCGAGGGCTCGTACGCGGCGGTCGCCATCATCGCGGGATACGGGCTGCTGGCGTTCCGCGACCCGTTCGGGATCCGCCCGCTGATCCTGGGCGCGCGCCCCTCGACGGGCTCGGGCGGCGGCTCGACGGGTGGAGCCTACGAGTGGGTCGTCGCCAGCGAATCGCTCGTGCTCGAGAACGCCGGCTTCGAGGTCGTGCGGGATGTCGAACCCGGCGAGGCGGTGTTCATCACCGTCGATGGGCAGCTGCACACCCGCCAGTGCGTGACCGATCCGAAGCTCGCGCCGTGCTCGTTCGAGTACGTGTACCTCGCCCGGCCCGACTCGGTCATGAACGGCATCGCCGTCTACGAGGCGCGGCTGCGCATGGGCGAGCGGCTGGCCGACACGATCGCGAAGCACACACCGCCCGGGTCGATCGACGTCGTCATGCCGATCCCCGACTCGGCGCGGCCTCAGGCGATGGAGGTTGCCCGCAAGCTCGGCATCGAGTACCGCGAGGGCTTCTACAAGAACCGCTACGTCGGTCGCACGTTCATCATGCCGGGGCAGGCCGTGCGCAAGAAGAGCGTGCGGCAGAAGCTCAACGCGATGTCGAGCGAGTTCCAGGGCAAGAACGTGCTGCTCATCGACGACTCGATCGTGCGGGGCACGACATCGAAGCAGATCATTCAGATGGCACGGGATGCCGGGGCCCTCTCGGTCACGTTCGCGTCTGCCGCGCCGCCTGTGCGGTACCCGCACGTGTACGGCATCAACATGCCCTCGCGCGACGAGCTGATCGCCCACGGGCGCACGATCCCCGAGATCGCGGAGGAGCTCGGCGCCGACCGGCTCGTGTACCAGGAGATCGACGATCTCAAGGCGGCGATCCTCGAAGGCGCCCCCGACGTGGAAGACCTCGACATGAGCTGCTTCGATGGACGCTACATCACCGGGACGGTCAGCGACGAGTACCTCGCATGGGTCGATGAGACCATCGCGAGCTGACGCCGGGCCGAACCGCGGGGCAGGCGTGCGCGCGGGTGCGGCGACTCAGCGAAACGCGGCCTCGCCGGTGAGCAGCTGGCCGAGCACGAGCGTGTGCATCTCGACCGTGCCCTCGTAGGTCAGCACCGACTCGAGATTGTTCATGTGCCGGATCACGGGGTACTCGAGCGAGATGCCGTTGGCGCCGAGGATCGTGCGGGCGGTGCGGCAGATCTCGAGGGCCTCGCGCACGTTGTTGAGCTTGCCGATCGAGACCTGCTCGGGGCGCAGCGTCCCGGCATCCTTGCGGCGGCCCAGGTGCAGGGCGAGCAGATAGCCCTTGATGTACTCGAGCGACATGTCGGCGAGCTTCTGCTGCGTGAGCTGGAATCCGCCGATGGGTCGGCCGAACTGCACGCGGTCCTTTGCGTAGGCGCGGGCCGTCTCCAGGCTCGAGCGGGCGGCGCCGAGCGAGCCCCAGACGATGCCGAAGCGGGCCTCGTTGAGGCACGACAGCGGGCCCTTCACACCGCGCGCCTCGGGCAGCATGGCCGAACCCGGCAGTCGCACGCCGTCGAGCACCAGCTCGCCGGTCGCCGACGCTCGCAGCGAGAGCTTGTGGTGGATCTCGGGGGCCGAGAACCCGGGGGCATCCGTCGGCACGACGAACCCGCGGATGCCCTCGTCGGTGCCCGCCCAGACGATCGCGACGTCGGCGTACGGCGCGTTGGAGATCCACATCTTGCGACCGTCGAGCACCCAGTCCTCGCCGTCGCGTCGGGCACGGGTCGTCATCGCCGCGGGGTCGGAGCCGACATCGGGCTCGGTGAGGCCGAAGCATCCGATCGCCTCTCCCGCGGCCATGCGCGGAAGCCACTCCTGCTTCTGCTCCTCGGAGCCCCATCGCCAGATCGCGAACATCGCCAGCGACCCCGGTACCGACACGAGCGAGCGCAGCCCGGAGTCGGTGGCCTCGATCTCGAGGCAGGCGAGCCCGTACTGGGTCGCGGTCATGCCCGCGCAACCGTAGCCCTCCAGGTGCATGCCGAGCACGCCGAGCGATCCGAGATCGCGAGTGAGCTCGCGGATGTTCGGGATGCCGCCCTGCTCGAACCACTCCGCGATGTGCGGCTCGGCGATGGCGTCGAGAGTCTGCCGCACAGCGCCACGGATCTCCTTCTCGTCGTCGCTGAGCAGACTGTCGAGCGATGCCGGGTCGGCCGGGTCGGGGGAGGGCAGGGTCATCGGGTCGAGGTGGTTCATGATGCTTCCTTCTCTTGCAGCCAGCGACGCACGGCGGCGCGGTGTTCATCCCGGCGGGCACGCGCCGAATCAGAGGAGTTCTGCACGGCAACTCGCACCGGCACACCTAGGCTTGCCGGGTGACCCCGGCACCGCAACCCCTCTGGCGCGGCCGCACGGCCGCTGTCTTCGGTCTGGTGCTGTTGGCGTTCACACTCCGGTCGTCCGTGGCATCCCTGTCCCCGGTGCTGTCCCGGGTCGAGGGCGACTTCGCCGTGCCGATCTGGGTCGTCGGCATCATCGGTAGCGTACCGCCGGTGTGCTTCGCGACTTTCGGGCTGCTCACCCCCGCGCTCGAGCGGCGCTTCGGGCTGGAACGGCTCGCACTGGTCGTGCTGGTGGTGGCGACGGGAGGGATGCTGGTACGTGCCCTTGCACCGGATGCCACGCTGCTTCTGGTGTCGACGGCGCTCATCTTCGCCGCCTGCGGGGTGGGCAACGTGCTGCTTCCGCCGTTCGTGAAGGCCTACTTCCCCGACCGGATGTTCCTCATGACGAGCATCTACTCGACGGTGCTGGCACTGGCGGTGTTCGTGCCCGCCATCGTCGCCGTGCCGGTCGCCGACGCGGGGGGCTGGCGGCTCTCGCTCGGCGTGTGGGTGGGGACCGCCGTGGTCGGCCTGGTTCCGTGGGTCGGGCTGGCCGTCGGCGCTCGCCGTGCGGCCGACGTGCGTATCGCCACCCCGGATGCCTCGGTGATGGCGCGCATGGTGCGCATCCCTTTGGCGTGGGCGCTCGCGCTCGCGTTCGGGTCGTCTTCTGCCGCCGTGTACACGATGGCGATGTGGTTGCCGCAGCTGCTCGCCGAAAGCGCCGGGCTCGACGAGGCCGCGGCCGGAGCCCTGCTGGCCGTGTTCGGTGCCATGGGCCTGCCACTCGGTGTGCTCGTGCCGCTGCTGGTGCGGCGGCTGCACCGGATCGGGCCGCTGTTCGTGTGGGCGGTCGCGGCGGGGTCGATCGGCGTGCTGGGGCTCATCTTCGTGCCGACGCTCGCGCCGTGGCTGTGGGTGTGCCTCTTCGGCATCGGCCTGCCGACGCTCTTCCCGCTCGTGCTCGTGCTCATCGGTGTGCGCACGCAGACGCACGAGACGGCTGTCGCGCTGAGCGGGTTCGCGCAGTCGGCCGGCTATGCCGTGGCAGCAGCGGCGCCGTTCGCCTTCGGGCTGCTGCACGAGGTCACCGGAAGCTGGGCCGCACCCCTGTGGATGTTCGCGGTGATCACGGTGCTCATCGCCCCGGTCGGGGTCGTCGCGTCACGCCGTCGCACGATCGAACAGGAGTGGGAGCGCCGTCACGGCGCGTGGTGACGGCCCGGCGGTGCCGGTCAGGCCTTCTCGTCCTCGTACTCGTCGGCCCACTTGTCGACGTAGAGGTCTTCGTCGTTCGGGTTGCCCAACTCGCGCTCCAGCGAGTCGAAGTTGACACGGTGGGTGTCGTACTTCAGCTCACGAGCGATCTTCGTGTGCTTTGCCTTCTGACGGCCACGCCCCATGCGTAACCCCCTCATGAGTTTGAGCTGCGGGAATTCAGTGTTCCCGTGCATTCACCAGTTCGGCTCGTCGGCCGGTAAGAGTAGCATTCAGAATAGCACGGGGCCCTGCACCGGCGGTCGGCCTCGGCGGGTGAGGAAAGGGCGCGCGATGACCGACGAGGCACGATACGACGGTCCGACCGGTGAATCGGATGCCGCGGCCGATCTCGACGATGCGGGGTTCCGCGGTGCCGTGGTTGCTGCGATCGTGCCGGGCCAGTCTCCGCGTGTGCTGCACGAGGCCGCGCGGTATGCGGGCCTGCTGCAGACCCGGCTGGTGGTCGTCAACGTCGACGTCACGCGCTTCGTCACCTACGAGGACCCGGACGGCTACGTGCACTCGGCACCGATCGACCTGAACGTGACCCCCGGCCTCGATGACCTCGAGACCGTGCGGGGCGAGGCATCCACCGTTCTCGACGGCAAGGCCGTGGAGTGGACGGTGCAGCAGCTCGTCGGCGACCCCGCGCTTGCCGTCAAGCACCTCGCCGATCGAATCGACGCGAAGCTGATCGTGGTCGGCACGCGCAAGAGGGGGATCGGCGAGTCGATTCGCGAGTTCTTCACCGGATCGGTCGCCGCCCGCCTCGCGCACCGACAGCACCGGCCGATCCTCGTCGTGCCGCTGGGAGACCCGGCGGGCGACGACGAGGACCTGTGGCCGGAGTGATCACCCGTTCAGTGCGCGCGTGACGTTGCGGGCCGCCTCGTCGAGCGATCTGGCGAGGTCGCCGACGGTGGATGCCGCCAGCTCACCGCCGCGCGCGACGTGCGAGCGCAGATCGCTGCGCACGCGTGCGCGGAACTCGTTGATCGCCGCGTCGGCGGCGTGCAGCTGTTCGCGGCTGCGCGCGCGGGCGTCGTCGGCCGGGGCCGTCGTGCGGGCGTCGGCTCGCTCGTCGCGTGCGGCGGCGGCCAGGTCGGCGCGCAGGCTCTTCATCGCCTCGCGTACGCTGCCGCGCACCTCGTCGGCGATGAGCCGCACCGAGTCGGCGAGGTCGGCCTCGATGCCCTCGAGGTCACCCGCGCGTGAGGCGACTTCGGCGCGGCCGGCCGCCGTGATCTCGTAGACGGTCTTGCGGCCGTCGACGGTCTTGGTGACCAGGCCTTCTTCTTCGAGCTTCGCCAGTCGCGGGTAGATGGTGCCGGCGCTCGGGGTGTAGGTGCCGCCGGTGCGGTCGGAGAGCGCCTGCATGATGTCGTAGCCGTGCCGCGGACCCTCGTCGAGGAGGCTCAGCAGGTACAGGCGCAGGTCGCCGTGCGAGAAGACGGGGGTCATCACCACTCCTGCCCTTCTTCGTCGGCGGCCATCGTGGGCTTGCCGGCCGGGTTGCGCAGCACGGTGATGTCGCCCGAGACCGAGTGGGCGCGCACATCGGCGAAGGCACCGCTGAGCTCGCCGGTCGACCCCGAGTAGTTGGTGGTGGGGCCGGTGCCCTGGCCCGAGCGCACGACGCCGTCGATCTGCACCCGGCCGCTCACGCTGCGGATGACGTAGTTCGCGGGCAGCCCCTCGTCGAGGCGCACGGTCGCGTTGCCGCTGACGGAGTTGAGGCCGACCTCGTGCACGTCGCCCGCCGAGTCGATGAGCACCGCACCCGAGACCGTGTCGACGGTGGCCTTCGGGATCGAACCGGTCGCAGCGAAGTCGCCCGAGACGGTGTTCGCATCGATGCTGCCGACGAGCTCGCGGATCTGCACGTCGCCCGACACCGCATTGACGGCGAGGTCGCCGGTGAGTCCGTCGACGATGAGGTCGCCCGAGACGGTGTTGAGCTTCGCGTCGGTCTGCATCCCCGAGACGAGGGTGCTGGCGCTGACGACGCCGAGGGTGAGGGCGACGTCGCGTGGCACGGCCACGCTGATCTCGGCCTTCGGGCCGCCCGCGCCGAAGTTGCGGAACACCTCGAGGAAGTTGTCCCAGCGCAGCTGCGGGTGGTCGATCTCGACCGCGTCGCCGGTGACCTCGATGCGCAGGTCCTTGACGGTGACACCGTGCACTTCGATGCGTGCACCGGGTTCGTCGTGGGCGATGACGTCGACCTGGCCGCCGACGAGGCCGATCTTGAGGCTGCGCACGGTCTCGATGTCGATGACGCGCGTCTCGCCCGGGTGGATGAGCCACTTCTCCAGGGTCATGGGGGTCTCCTTGTGTATGCTCGCGATATATCGCGTAATCCCACCGTAACACGATATATCGCGATCCTGTCCTAGTTGCTCGCGGTGGGCATCTCCGCCGAGTCTGCGAGTCGACAGCTCTTGCAGCCGTGAACTCTCAGCGCGCACTCAGGTACACGCCTGTACAAACGTACATGTACGTTCGTCCAGGAGAACCATGTCCGTTGCCGCGCGCCGCAAACGCGACCCCGAGGGGCGCCGTCAGGCGATCGTCGTCGCTGCCGCTGAGCTCGTCACCGAGGTCGGCGTCGAGGCGATCACGCACCGTCTGGTCGCCGCCCGCGCCGACGTTCCCCTCGGTGCCACCACCCAGTACTTCGACACCCTCGACGACCTGCGCGACGCGGCCCTGCAGCTGCTCGTTGCGCACGTCGACCAGCAGATGACCGCGACGCGCGAGACCCTCGCGGTGCAGGGTGCGACAGCGCAGTCTGTGGCAACCCTCATCCACGCCGCCCTCGTCGACGCGACATCGATGAAGGCCGATCGGGCCGTCGTCACCGCCGCCGTTCACGACCCGCGTCTGCGGGCCATGGCCCGGCGCTGGTCGGGGCAGATCATCGATATGCTGACACCGGCCCACGGCATCGAGCGCGCCACCGCTGCGGCGGTGTTCATCGATGGGCTGCTCTGGCATAAACAGCTGAACGACGAGCCGGTGCCCCTGCACATCATCGAGACCGCCCTCGCCGGCATCTTCGGCGAAACCCGAACCCCCGCAGACTGAGAGCCCCCGTGTCGAAACTCGCCGTCCTGAGCCTGAAGAACCGCGCGCTGATCGCCCTCGTGACGATCATCGCCGCCGTCTTCGGCGGGCTCGCCCTCACCAACCTCAAGCAGGAGCTCATCCCCTCGATCGAGTTCCCGCAGCTCTCGGTCGTCACGACCTACCCGGGTGCATCGCCCGATGTCGTCAACAACGACGTGTCGACACCCATCGAGACGGCGATCCAGGGCGTCCCCGGGCTCGAGTCGACGACGGCGACGAGCACAACGAACGCGTCGATCATCCAGGCATCCTTCGCCTACGGCACGAACCTCGCCACCGCCGAGCAGAAGATCCTGCAGTCGATCAACCGCATCAAGAGCCAGCTGCCCGAATCGGTCGAACCCAACGTCATCTCGTTCTCGATCGACGACCTGCCCGTCATCGCGCTCGCCGTCACCGGCTACGACGACGCCGACACGATCCAGGACCGCCTCGAGACCGCCGTCGTCCCCGAACTCGAAGACGTCGACGGTGTCGCTGCGGCGCAGATCCTCGGCGGCCAGGGCCAGCGCGTGGTCATCGTGCCCGACCAGGCCGCACTCGCCACCGCCGGGTACACCCAGGCGGCCATCACCGACGCCCTCGACCAGAACGGCGTGCTGTTCCCCGGAGGCACGGTCACCGAGGGAGACCAGACCCTTACCGTGCAGACCGGTGCGAAGCTCACGTCGGTCGATGAGATCGCGCAGCTGCCGCTGGTGCCGACGGATGCCGCGCAGTTCGCGGCGGGAACGATCACCGTCGCCGACGTCGCCTCCGTCTCGCTCGGCGCCGACCCGGTCACCTCGATCTCGCGCGTCAACGGCGAGCCGGCGCTCACCATCTCGATCACGAAGCTGCCGGCGGCCAACACCGTCGACGTGTCGAGGACCGTCACGGCGCTGCTGCCCGACCTGCAGGACGCGGTCGGCGCATCCGCCGAGTTCACGATCGTGTTCGATCAGGCGCCCTACATCCAGCAGTCGATCGAGGCGCTCGCACAAGAGGGTCTGCTCGGCCTCGCCTTCGCCGTGCTCGTGATCCTCGTCTTCCTGCTGTCGGTGCGCTCGACCTTGGTGACGGCGATCTCGATCCCCACGAGCGTGCTGGTCACGTTCATCGGGATCCAGGCGTTCGGGTACTCGCTGAACATCCTCACCCTGGGCGCGCTGACGATCGCCATCGGCCGTGTCGTCGACGACTCCATCGTCGTCATCGAGAACATCAAACGCCATTACGTCGGCGCCGCCGACAAGATGAGATCGATCGTGCTCGGCGTGCGTGAGGTGGCGGCGGCCATCACGGCATCCACC
Source organism: Microbacterium sp. (assembly GCF_047971895.1). GTDB lineage: Bacteria > Actinomycetota > Actinomycetes > Actinomycetales > Microbacteriaceae > Microbacterium. The sequence goes on along the minus strand of NZ_JBKEAF010000131.1, from coordinate 11,274 downwards.
ATCACCACCGTCGCGGTCTTCCTGCCCATCGCCTTCGTCGGCGACATGACCGGTGAGCTGTTCCGGCCGTTCGCGCTGACCGTCACGATCGCCATGACGGCGTCGCTGCTGGTCGCGCTCACGATCGTGCCGGTGCTCGCCTACTGGTTCCTGCGTCCGGGCAAGCCGCTGCTCGACGCCGACGGCAACGAGATCGACCCCGAAGACCCGGCCGCCCCGCCGTCGCGCCTGCAGAAGGTCTACCTGCCGATCCTCACCTGGACGCTCAAGCACTCGTGGGTCACGCTGCTGCTCGCGGTGCTCGTGCTCGGCGGCACCCTCGCGGCCGCACCGTTCATGAAGACCAACTTCCTCGGCGATTCTGGCCAGAACACCTTCACCGTCACGCAGAAGCTCGGCCAGGCCGCGAGCCTCGGCGCCGAGGACGTCGCCGCTGCGAAGGTCGAGGACGTGCTGCTCTCGGTCGACGGCATCGACACCGTGCAGACTTCGGTCGGCTCGACCGGCTCGGCACTGCTCGACGCGTTCGCCGGCGGCGGGGCGGGCATCACCTTCTCGATCACCACGGACTCGAGCGCCGACCAGGACCGCGTGCGCACCGATGTGCAGGACGCCCTCGCCGACCTCGACGACGTCGGCACCGTGACCGTGTCGACCGCACAGGGCGGGTTCGGCTCGAGCGACATCGCCGTCGAGGTCACCGCCCCCGACGCCGACACGCTGCGCGAGGCGACTGACCAGGTCGTCGCCGCACTCGACGGAAAGGACGGTATCGGCCAGGTCAGCTCGAACCTGTCGGACGCCCTGCCCTACGCCGCCGTGACCGTCGACCGCGACAAGGCCGCCTCGCTCGGCCTGTCGGAGGTGGCCGTCGGAGCCCTCGTCTCGAACACGATGCAGCCGCGCCAGGTCGGCACCGTCGAGCTCGACGGCACCGGCGTAACCATCTACCTGCAGCGCGACGAGGTACCGCAGACGATCGACGAGCTCAAGGGGCTCGAGATCTCCTCAGCCGCAGGACTCATCCGCCTCGACGAGGTGGCGACCGTCGCGGAGAGTGAGGGACCGACCTCGATCACGACCCAGCGCGGTCAGCGCACCGCCACCGTCACGGTCACCCCGGCCACCGACGACCTGACCGCGGCCTCGGCCACTGTCACCGCGGCGCTCGCAGACGTCGACCTGCCTACGGGTGCCGACGCCGCGCTCGGCGGCGTGCTGTCGCAGCAGACCGACGCGTTCGCACAGCTGGGCCTCGCGATGCTCGCGGCGATTCTGATCGTCTACGTCGTGATGGTGGCGACGTTCAAGTCGCTGCGCCAGCCGCTGCTACTCCTCGTGTCGGTGCCGTTCGCGGCGACCGGCGCCATCCTGCTGCAGATCGCGACGGGCGTGCCGCTCGGCGTCGCCTCGCTCATCGGCGTGCTCATGCTCATCGGCATCGTCGTGACGAACGCCATCGTGCTCGTCGACCTCGTGAACCAGTACCGCGAGAAGGGGCTGTCGGCGCGTGATGCGACGATCGCCGGCGGCTCGAGACGTCTGCGGCCGATTCTCATGACGGCGCTCGCCACGATCTTCGCGCTCACCCCGATGGCACTCGGCATCACCGGGCATGGTGGTTTCATCTCGCAGCCGCTCGCGATCGTCGTGATCGGCGGCCTCATCTCGTCGACGGTGCTGACGCTGGTCGTGCTGCCCACGCTCTACAACCTGGTCGAAGGGGCCAAGGAGCGCCGGGTCGCGAGGCGGAACGGGCAAGGGGATGCCGCCGAGCCCGTGCTCGCGGGCGGCATCGACGGGGTGCCGAGCCTGCCGCCGGTGCAGCAGGTCCCACAGTCGCGCCGCTCGCGGCGCAACGCCGACTGACTCGCGTGCCGCTCGCGGTGCGCCGCCGAGGGGCCTATCGCGTCTCGAGGGCGATGCCCCAGTCGAGTCGCCACGATTCGCCGGGGGCGAGCCACCGCACGCCGATGCCGGAGTTGAAGGCATCGGCCGGTGCGGTCATCGGCTCGATCGCGACGGCGCGCGGCTGCCCCGGGTAGCTCGTCGTGGTGAACACCTGCACCACGTCGAACCCCGGCCCCGCCCACAGCACGGCACGACGCCCGTCGGGCGCGGCGAGCGTGCACCGGCTGCGACCGTCGGGGTCGCGGGCGATGCCCGTCCACGCGTCATCGAGGTCGAGATCGGCGAGCCGCCGACCCGCGCGCAGATCGTAGTGCGTGCCATCGACGGGCACCGGTGCGCCCGGCAGCATCCGCTCGTCGAGGGGGAAGCGCTCGGATGCGGGCACCGTGAGCACGAGGTCGTCCGGGTCGGCGTTGCCGATCGTGACGAAGGGATGCGTCCCGAGTGCGACGGGCGCAGCATCCACCGCTCTGTTGACGACCTCGTGCGTCACCTGTACGCCGTCGCCGGTGAGTGCGTAACGCACCGACGTGTCGATGCGGAACGGGTAGCCCGGCTGCGGGAAGACGGTCGCCGACAACTCGACGGCGTCGTCGGCGTGCATCGTCGCGTCGTACGCGGTGTAGCGCAGCAGTCCGTGGATCGCGTTGCCGCGCGCCGGCTCGGTCACAGCCAGCCGCTGCGGCTCACCGTCATGCAGCCACACACCGTCGCGGACACGGTTCGGCCACGGCACGAGCACCACCCCCGATGCCGACGGCGGGCGCACGCCGAGCGGATACGGCGGCACCACATCGACCCCGCCGACGGTCAGCCCGCGCAGTGCCGCCCCCACCTGCGCGATATGCGCCGTGACTGCGTCCCGGCGCAGGCGATGCTGGATGCCGGTGGGCTCGGCGGGGTGCGGATCGGTCACCCCGCCACGCTAGCGGCCCCCGCCGCGGGTACTTCACAGGTGCGCCCGCTAGAGTGGTGGGGTCGGCTCTGGACGCCGCGTTCGCGTGGATGGGTTTGTGAGTCCAAGGGGCCGATGGTGGGAGCGAATCCGCTCCGACGACCATCACTGTGAATGGCCCCCGGCCGACGGACTGTCCGGGTTGCTCCCTGCCGTGGCATGCGTTGCCGCGCGGATCGGAGTGCTGTTCTCGCGCGAGACAATCCAGAAGGACACCACCATGCCCAAGAACAAGAAGCCGGCCGGAGGCCGTGCCCAGAGTTTCGAGCCGCGCTACGGCAAGAAGGGCTCCTACCAGGACCGCAAGCGCCGCCCCGGCGAGGCGTCCGCGGGTAAGCCGGGCAGCAAGAGCCCGGGCCACCGCGGGTATCGTCCGGCGGAGTCGGATGCCGCGCCCAAGCGCCGCTGGACGTCGCAGGAGAAGGCGGGACGGGATGCCGCGCGCGGCATCCGCTCGCACGGTCGCGACGGCGGTTACCGCGACGGGCGCCGCGAGCCCCGCTTCTCTGACGAGCGTGGCGATCGGCGTGGTGCAACAACGCAGGCTGGGCGGGGCGATTCGCCGCGTCGGGGCGGACATCGCCCGGATCAGCCTGCGTACGTGCAGGGTCGCCGCGGGGACGACCGCCCCCGTCGCTCGTACGACGACCGCCCCCGCCGTGACGATGCGCGTCCGGCGCGCACCTACGACGACCGGCCCCGCCGTTCTTATGACGACCGGCACGGTGCAACAACGCAGGCTGGATGGGGCGACTCGCCGCGTCGGGGCGGATACCGTCCGGATCAGCCTGCATCAGTGCAGGGTCGGCGGGACGACCGGCCCCGGCGGGACGACCGGCCCCGGCGCGACGACCGGCCCAGGCGCGACGACCGGCCCAGGCGGGACGACTGGACCCGTATGACGACGTCGAAGGCGCACCAGGCGCACGTCGACGTCGTGCACGAGAAACTGCAGGCCGAGGCCGTGCAGGCCGAGGAGGTCGCCGATGTGACGTTCGCGAGCCTGGGGCTCGGCGACAACATCGTCCGCACACTGGCCGACCTGGGCGCCCCGACGCCCTTCCCGATCCAGGCGGCCACGATCGCGCCGATCCTCGAAGGACGCGACGTGCTGGCGCGCGGCCGCACCGGCTCGGGCAAGACCATCGCGTTCGGCGCCCCGCTCGTGGAATCCATCCTGCGCTCGCAGGCCGGGCAGCGCCGCGAGTTCGGCCGGGCGCCGAAGGCGCTCATCCTCGCCCCCACGCGCGAGCTGGCACTGCAGATCGACCGCACCATCCAGCCGATCGCCCGCAGCGTCGGCCTGTTCACCACACAGGTCTACGGCGGTGTGCCGCAGGCTCGTCAGGTCGGTGCGCTGAAGAAGGGCGTCGACATCGTCATCGGCACCCCCGGCCGCATCGAAGACCTGCAGGAGCAGGGCAAGCTCGACCTCTCACAGGTGCGCATCGTCGTCCTCGACGAGGCCGACCACATGTCGGAGCTCGGGTTCCTCGAGCCGATGCAGCGCATCCTGCGCCTGGTTGCCGATGGAGCGCAGAAGCTGCTCTTCTCGGCCACGCTCGACCGCGAGGTCGCGGCCCTCGTCGACGAGTTCCTCGTGGATCCTGCCGTGTACGAGGTCGCCGGCGAAGACCAGGACTCGGGCACCATCGACCACCGCGTGCTCGTCATCGACCACCGCGACAAGGCCGAGATCCTGACGAGCCTCGTCGATCGTGAGGGAAAGACCCTCGTGTTCTCGCGCACGCGCGCCTACGCCGAGATGCTCGCCGAGCAGTTCGAAGACGCCGGTATCCGCGCAGTCGCCCTGCACGGCGATCTCAACCAGGCCAAGCGCACCCGCAACCTCGAGCGGCTCACCTCTGGACGGGTCAACGTGCTGGTGGCGACGGATGTCGCGGCCCGCGGCATCCACGTCGATGACATCGACCTCGTGATCCAGGCGGACGCGCCCGACGAGTTCAAGACGTACCTGCACCGTTCCGGCCGCACCGGACGTGCGGGACGGTCGGGCACCGTCGTGTCGCTCATCCCGCGTCAGCGCCGCCGCCGCATGACCGAGCTGCTCGGCCGCGCCGAGATCGATGCGCCGTTCGAAGAGGCACGCCCCGGCGACGCCCTGATCGAGGCGCTTCGCCAGGCTCAGCAATAGAGCACGGGCGACCGGGTCAGCGTGCGAGAGGGCTCATCGTCTTCAACGATCGCGACAAGGAACACACCGATGCCGACAGCGATCAGCCATGGGCTGATCGCCAGGCCCATGATGCCAAGGCCTGCGGCGCACGCGAGAGTGATCGGCCACCATGGCCAGGGGCTGTGCTCGCCATCTCGGGGTCGCCGTCATCGATCACCGTCCAAGCCCGGGAGTACCGCGGCATCCACCGTTCCAAGCTTCTGAGCCTGCCAACACATGCGTCAAGTAGAACGAAGCTGCGATTCTGTGTCACGTGCGATAGATGGTATTTCGCACCTGATATTCCGTTCTGTGGGTCGGCGGGCGTACCGTCGCGAGCATGGACGAGACCCACTTCCGCGACTACATCCGCCGCTTCAATGAGGAAGACGACACGACCTTCGACGACTATCTGGCCGCCGACGTGCACGTGAAGAACGGCACGCTCGAGTTCACCGGCATCGACGGCATGAAGCACCACTATCGTGAGCTTATCTGGCCCGACTACGTCGAGAGGCTGACGGTTCCGCGCTTCGTCTCCGACGAGGGGCGGGCGGCGATCCAGATGAACACGCTGTTCACCGCGCGCCACGACGCCGACGAGTCGCTGTTCGGCCCGGTCAAGAAGGGTGAGACGTTCGAGTTCGACGGCGTCATCATGTACGAGATCGATAAGAACGACAGGTTCAGCGACATCCTCGTCGCGTACAACTCGTTCGTGCACACCGACACCGCGGGCAACAGCCGCGACCTCGGCATCCCGCACTGATCCCTCGACGGGCTCAGGAACCGCGTGCGGTGGCCGCGGGTGCGGCTACGCTTCGTCGCCGAATTCGACGAGCTCGGAGGCGCGGCGCAGCTGTTGCACCAGCCACTGCAGTGCGCGGTCGTCGGATTTCGATGGATGCCAGTGAGCCGCCTCGACGAGCACGCTCGGCACGATCGGGGTCTTGGCGATCATGAGTCCGAGCGAGTCCGCATAGCGGTTCGCTGTGCGTTCGGGCACCCAGCCGACCCAGGGCGTCCCCGCGAGCACGAACGGCACGGCCATGAAGCCCGGGACGGCCACGGCTCCACGCGGGACGATGTCGGCCGCGTGGAGCATGTCGTCGACACGCGTCGTCACGCGCGGCCCGAAATTCGAGCGCACGTGATGCAGGCGCTGCAGTGCGTCGAGTGACAGCGTGCCGTCGTCGAGCGCCGGGTTGGCGGCATCCACCAGGCACACGAACTGGTCCGAGAACAGCGACGCCCGCTTGCCGGGAACCCCGCGCCCCGTCCCGGCGATGCTGACGTCGCAGCGCAGCAGGTCGATGGGTGAGAGGTTCTCGTCGGCCGGCAGCGGCACGAACTCGACCCGCGTGTGGGCTGCTTCGTCGCGCAGCACCGCGAGCAGCGGGCTCGCCAGCTCGGCGAGCACATAGTCCGATGCCGAGACGATGAACGTGCGCGTGCTCGTCGCCGGGTCGAACTCGGGCAGCACCTCGAATGTACGGCGCACGGCGGCCATGCACTCCAGCACTTCGGGGATGAGGGCCTCAGCGCGCGGCGTGAGGACGAACCGGCTCCCCGCGCGCTCGAGCAGCGGATCGTTGAACATCTCGCGCAATCGGCTCAGCGCCCCGCTCACCGCGGGCTGCGTCATGCCGATGTGCTCACCGGCGCGGGTCAGGTTGCGCTCGGCGAGCAGCGCATCGAGCACCACTACGAGATTCAGGTCGAGCTTGCGGACATCGGTCACGGCCCCATCCTATGGAGCCCCGTTCAGCCGGTGCGCTTGGAGCGACCGAGGTACGTCGACAGGGCGACCGCAGCGAGCAGCGCCGCACCGTTGAACACGCTCGACGCCCACCCGCTGGCCCCCGACAGAGCCAGGCCGCTGACCGACACCGACACGAAGATCGCGCCGATGATCGTGCCCCACACGTTGAAGAAGCCGGGGCGGATGGCGGTGGCACCCAGGAACACGGCCGCCAACGCCGGGAACAAGAGCATCCCGCCGTCCGAGGCCGCGGCGCTGCCTACGCGTGAGAGCTGCATGACGCCGGCGAGCCCTGCGATGAAGCCCGCGACGATGAAGCTCCACCAGATGTTCTTGCGGACGGGAAGGCCGACGAGTTTGGCCGCCGTGGCATTGGAGCCGATCGCGTACAGCGACCGCCCGAACGGCGTGTGCGCGAAGAAGTACCAGGCGATGAGGCCGATGAGCAACGTCACGAAGAAGACGAGGGGGATGCCGGCGAGGCGCGTCGACCCGAACGTGATGAGCGCCGGGTCGATGCCGCTGACCAGCGTTGCGCCGCCGGTGAACCACGACAGCAGACCCGCGATCAGCATCATCATGCCGAGGGTCGTGACGAACGGGTTCATGCCCAGCTTGGTGACGAAGAGGCCGTTGACGATGCCCACCAGCGTGCCCAGGCACAGCGAGATGACGATCGCCAGCCACAGCGGCAGGCCGAACACCGACATCATGCCGGCAGTCATGACCTGCGACATGACTGCCGTGGCGCCCAGCGAGAAGTCGAAGTAGCCGCACACCAACGGGAAGATCGCGGCGATCGCGATCAGCGCGATCACGGCATTGCTGCCGAGGATCACATTGAGGTTGTTCATCGTCGGGAACGATCGCGATGAGAGCGGGAAGAAGGAGAAGAACACGAAGACCAGGATCGTCAGCAGAGGCAGCGCGTAGTTCTCCAGCAGACGCAGTCCCGTCGGCGTGCGCTTCACCGCGATCGAGACCGTTTCGGTCGTCAGCGGGGTCTTGGTGTCGGTCATGAGGTTGCCTCCGTGGCGGCATCGGGAATCGTCTTCTCGCGAAGGACGAGACTGGTGAGGGCGTCGACGTCGAGCGTGCCGGCGGCGACCTCGTCCGAGATCTTGCCGCGGCTCAGCACGAGGGTCCGGTCGCACAGTGCGTGGATCTCGGCGAGGTCGCTCGAGGCGACGATGACCGCGCAGCCGTCGGCGGCGGCGCGGCGGATGCTGTCGTAGATGTCGGCACGACTCATGACGTCGACGCCCTGCGTGGGCTCGTCGAGCAGCAGCAGCCGGGGTGTGCGCTGCATCCAGCGCGCCAGCACGACCTTCTGCTGGTTGCCGCCCGACATCGACGAGTAGAGGGCGTCGGGGCCGGCGACCTTGACGCCGTATTCCGTGATCAGCTCGCGCGCGGCCGTGCGCTCGCGGCCGCGTGGCATGAAGCCGTTGGTCCAGTTCTCGTCGAGCGTGGCGAGGGCGATGTTCTCGGTGACGGTCTGGTCCATGAAGGATGCCTCGTTCACCCGATCCTCGGGGACCATCGCTACCCCGGCAGCCATCGCGTCGCCCACAGTGCGCGGTGCATAGGGCTTACCTTCGAGTGTCATCGCACCGCTGTCGGGGCTGTGCTCGCCGAAGAGTATCTTCAGCACGCTCGAACGGCCTGCGCCCACGAGGCCGGTGAGGCCGAGGATCTCGCCCCGGTGCACGGTGAGGTCGATGCCGCGGACAGGTCCGCCGCGCAGATCTTTGACTGTCAAGACGGGTGTCGTCTCGGCGTGACCGACATCGCCGGTGGGGCGCAGCGCGCGCACCGCCTTGCCGGCCATGATCTCGACGAGCTCGTCTTCCGTCGGTGACGCGTCGACGAGCTCGCCGACGACGCGGCCATCGCGGTAGACGGTGAAGTCGTCCGAGACGGCCAGGACCTCACGCAGACGGTGGCTGACGATGAGCACCGTCTGGCCGGCCTCGGCACGACGGTGCACACGCTCGAGCAGGAACTCGGACTCGGCTGCGGCGAGTCGCGCGGTCGGCTCGTCGAGAACGAGGATCAGCTCCTGGTCGGCATCCTGATCCTGCAGGGCGCGCGCGATCGCGACCATCGTCTGGTCTGATGGGCGCAGGGCGCCCACGGCCGTCGTCGGCGATGCGTCGAGCTCGTACTCGGCGAGCAGCCTGGTCACGTTCCGGCGCAGGCTGCGCCAGTCGATGCCCGGGCCGCGGCGCGGGTAGCCGGCGTCGAGTGCGAAGTTCTCCTCGATCGACAGGTCGAGGAACAGCCCGAGGTCTTGGTGCACGAACCGCAGACCGGCCTGCTGCGCGATCGCGGGTACATAGCCGTGCAAGTCGTAGGGCCGCCCGAAGATCCTGAGGTCGCCGGCATCGGCTTCATACACACCGGCGAGGATCTTGATCGCGGTGGACTTGCCCGAGCCGTTGCCGCCCAGCAGCGCGTGCACCGTGCCGGGGCGGATCGCCAGCGAGGCATCGTTCAACGCCCGGGTGCCGGCGAAGTCCTTGTCGAGGTGCCGGACCTCCAGGGCCAGATCGGAGGTCGACGTGCCGGAAGCGGCGGGGGTGGCCCCCACCGCTTCCGGGTTCGTCGTGGCGTCGGTCACTTGCCCCACGCCGTGAGGAACCTGGACTGCCAGTCGACCGTGCCGTCGAACGGCCCCGAGTCGGGCAGGTTGTGATCCTTGTCGACAACCATCGTCTGCTGGCCGATGTAGACCGGCTCCTGCCCGTTGCGGACGCGGATCGCCGTGTCGATCGAGCCCCAGGCCTCCCAGATCTGTGCCGAGCCGACCGTGGCGGTGATACCGGGCTGACCCGCGCGGATCATGTCGATGGCCGCCTCGGAACCGAAGTTGCCGATGACCGTCAGCTTGTCGGCCAGACCCGCCTGGTCGATCGCGGCGGCAAGGCCGCTCACGAGGTACGCGTCGGTCGGCACGATGAGCGCGTTGGCGTCCGGGTTGGCGAGCAGCGTGCTCGTCACCTTCTGGATGTACGAGCCGTCAGCGTTCTCGGGGTCGGAGACATCGACGACTTCGAGCACTTCGCCGCCGCCGAGCGTCTCGAGCTGGCCCGCGAACGCGTCGGTGATGAGCTGGCCCCACGGGTTCGAGGTCATGTTGATGACGACGGCCTTGGGGTCGCCGTTGGTCTTGCCGAAGACGTAGTCGGCCTGGAGTATGCCGAACGCGCCGAAGGTGCCGGTGGGCAGCGGCGGGTCGGGCAGCCACAGGCGCTCGGCGTCCCAGCCGGCAGGGTCGCAGTCGTCCTGACCGCCGCCGCCGACGATCGTGACGCCGGCGGCCTGGGCCTCGGCGAACGCGGCGGACGCGGCGGAGCAACTGATGCCGACCGGCACGAGCACGTCGGCCCCGCCCGCGACCGCCTGGCGGATCGCGGTGGCGAAGCCTTCGGGGCTCAGTTTGCCGTCGACGAGGTTGGCGTTCCAGCCAGCCGCTTCAGCGGCTTCCATCATGGCGGCCGCGGGGGCTGCGCACGTGGCGTTGGACTCGCCGCAGGACATGACGTAGAAGTTCAGTCCGGCTTCGGGCTCGGTCGACTCGAGGTTGTCGAGCGTGAGGCCGAAGCCCTCGTAGGCTTCGTCCAGGGCGGTCTGCGCCTCGGCGCTGATCTCGGCGGGCTCGGTCGGCTCGGTCGTGCCGCCGACGTCGTCGCCGGTTGTGCATGCGCTCACCGTGAGGGCGAGGGCGGCGATGCCTGCGGCAATCGCGAGTTTGCGTGTGATCTTCACTGACACTCCTGCTGTGTGTCGGGAGGCGGGTGCCTGGGCGTCCTTGCCTCGTGTCGGGCCTGGCGGCTTCGCCAGCAGTGTCATCACACCAGCGTACGGTGGATTGCGGAATCCCGTCCGGCTGATGCCAGTCATCGGGCGGCGTGATATCGCCAGCGTTCCCCGTGCTACAGGCGGCTCTCGCCGCCGTCGACGAGCAGGGTCTGGCCGGTCACGAACGCGGCGTCGGGTGAGGCGAGATACGCGACCGCACCTGCGATGTCATCGGCCTGCCCGGCACGTTTGATCGCCTGACGGCTCTGTACCAGGGCGAAGTGCTGCTCGGGGATGTTGCGGAGCGCGTTCTCGGTCGCGGTGAGCCCGGGGGCGACGGCGTTGACGGTGATGCCGTCAGGCCCGAGCTCGGTCGACAGACCCCGCACGAGCCCGGTCAGCGCGCCCTTGGTAGCGATGTAGTGGCTCATGCCCGGAGGCGGCGCGAAGTAGCTCGACGACGTGATCATGATGATGCGGCCTGAGGGCGCTGCGCGCAGGTCGGGCAGTGCCGCGCGCACGAGGTGGAACGCACCGTCGACGTTGACGCGGAAGCTGCGACTCCAGTCGGCCGGGTCGAGGGTGTCGAACGGCGCCTGGTGCTGGAAGGCGGCGGCATGCACGACGACCGACATCGGGCCGAGCTCGTCGTGCACGCGATCGACT
>NZ_JBKEAF010000049.1:0-4258 GCF_047971895.1 Microbacterium sp. | reverse complement strand
GCGCCGCCACCGCGTCGACACCGTCGACGCGCTGCCGCGCGCCACACCCGAGATCGCCGGGGCGGCCCGCGAGCTGCGCGACCGCCCGGCCGGGCGTATCGACCTGGTGCAGCCCGCCGACGGCCGCGTGCGGGTCATCGACCGCCCCGACGCCGGTCCCCGCCACGGTGACTCGGCACGCGAGACGATCGTCGAGCGGGTGGGCGGCCGTGAGTTTCGAGTGGATGCCGGTGGCTTCTGGCAGGTGCACCGCCTCGCCGCGCACACGCTCACCGAGGCGGTGAAGCGGATCATGCAGAAGAAGCACCCCGATGGGGCGATCCCGCACAGCGGAGGCGTGTTCCTCGATCCCGACGCAGGGCATCTCGATCTGTACGGCGGCGTCGCCCTGTTCGCCGTAACGCTCGGCGACCTCGCGGGGCCAGCCGCCCGCATCACGACCGTCGAGTCCGATCGCCGTGCCACTGCGCACGCCGAAGCGAACCTCACCGGCTTCACCCGAGCCCGCGCCGAGACCGGTCGAGTGGACCGCTGGCTCGCACGCCGGACGGCACAGGCGACGGCCTTCGAACGCGACCGCTTGCGACACGGGGTGATCGTGCTCGACCCTCCGCGCGCCGGCGCGGGCCGCGACGTCGTCGAGCAGATCGTCGCGCTGGGTCCGGCATCCATCGTCTATGTCGCGTGCGACCCGGTCGCGCTCGCCCGCGACCTCGGCGCCTTCCGGGCGCTCGGGTACCAGACGCGGTCGGTCGACGCCTACGACCTGTTCCCGAACTCGCACCACGTCGAGGCGGTCGCGCTGCTCGAACCCGAACAGCGGTGAGCGATCTCGGGCTACACCGCGTGTTCTCTTGGGTGCTGCCGGGTGCGTACCCGTAGCGTGGGTGGTCGTGACCGCTACACGCGTGGACTCGCACCCGCTCCACACCGGGGGCGCGGCGACCGGCGCTGGGAGATTCGATGATCGACAGAAACCGTGACACGGAGTCCAGCCCCCGGCCGGCAAAAGCTCCGCGGAAGAAAATCCTGAAGGAGTCGGCGCACCCCGCGCTGATTCCTGGGATCGGGGTGGAGGACACCCCCCGGGTGTTCAGCACCAACTGGGCGGTGTTCGGCATCGCCGGGGCGCTCGTGCTCGCGGTCGTCATCTGGGGGTTCCTGGCCCCCGAGCACATCAGCGCGACAGGGGCCGCCTCGCTCGGCTGGGTGACCGAGAACTTCGGCTGGTTGTTCTCGCTGCTGGCGGCCGTGACGATCGTGTTCATGTTCGTCCTCGGCTATGGCCGCACCGGCGGGATCCGGCTGGGTGCCGACGACGAGACACCCGAGTTCTCCACCAGGTCGTGGATCGCGATGCTGTTCTCGGCGGGAATGGGCATCGGTCTGATCTTCTGGGGCCCCGCCGAACCGCTGAACTACTTCCTCGACGTGCCGCCAGGCTTCTCGTCCGAGGCGGGCAGTCGGGATGCGATGCTCGACGCCCTGGCGCAGTCGATCCTGCATTGGGGGCCCATGGCCTGGGCGTTCTACGCGCTCGTCGGCGGGGCGATCGCCTACGCCGCGTACCGGCGCGGGCGCGCTCCGTTGATCTCTGCGATCTTCAAGCCCATCTTCGGGGAGCGCACCGAGGGGTGGATCGGCGCGGTGATCGACGTGTTCGCGATCATCGTCACCCTGTTCGGCACCGGTGTCACCCTGGGCACGGGCGCTCTGCAGATCGCCAGCGGTGCCGAGGTCGTCACCGGTCTCGGTTCGCTGGGCAATGCGGGGCTGATCGCGATCATCACGATCCTCACCGCCGCGTGCGTCGTGTCGGCCGTGTCGGGCATCAAGCGCGGCATCCGCGTGCTGTCGAACATCAACATGGTCATCGCCGGGTTCATCGGGGTGTTCGTCTTCATCGCCGGACCGACGCTGTTCCTGCTGAACATGATCCCGGCGAGCGTTTCGGCGTTCTTCGGCGAGCTCTGGATCATGATGTCACGCAACCCCGGGCAGGGCGAAGATGCCGCGGCGTTCATGGCGAGCTGGACGAACTACTACTGGGCGTGGTGGATCTCGTGGACGCCGTTCGTGGGAATGTTCATCGCGAAGATCTCTCGCGGGCGCACTCTGCGCGAGTTCGTCACGGTGGTGATCGTGGTGTCGTCGGCCGTGTGCGTCGCATGGTTCGGGATTCTCGGAGGCACGGCGATGTTCCTCGAGGCGCAGACCGGCGCAATCGCCGAGGCCGGCACCCCCGAGTCGGTCCTGTTCGCCGTGTTCGACGAGCTGCCCTTCGGGGTCGTGCTCACCGTGCTGGCGATGATCTCGATCGTGCTGTTCTTCGTCACTTCGGCCGACTCCGCGGCAATCGTGATGGGGTCGATGAGCCAGCGGGGAAAGCCGGAGCCGTCGAGCTGGGTGACGATCCTCTGGGGTGTCCTGCTCGGCGCCGCCGCGCTGGCGCTCCTGCTCGCCGGCGGGCAGACGGCGCTGTCGGGGTTGCAGGCGATCATGGTCGTCTCGGCCTTGCCGTTCGCGGTCATCGTGGTGGGGATCATGATCGCGTGGGCCAAGGAGCTGCGCACCGACCCCTACCTCCTCCGCAACCGGTACGCGCGCGCGGCGATCGCGCAGGGTGTGCGACGGGGCATCGCCGAGCACGGCGACGACTTCGTGTTCGGTGCCACAGAGGTTGCCCACAACGAGGGGGCCGGAGCGGGCATCGACACCGACGACCCGGCACTGACCGAGTGGTACACGACCGCCACCGGGCAGATCCCGATCGTGACGGCCGAGGACGTCACCCGCACGCTCGAGCCGGGGCGCATCCAACCGAGGGGGCCGGTCGATCCGACCCATACCGCCTCGGGCGACGCGTCACTGACGGTCGGTGAGGACCGGCGCTCGATCCGTCGACGCAGGGCGCTGCAGGAAGAGAGCGGTGCACCGGAGGGCGAGGGCTGAGCGTCCGCACGCGGCGCCGGGGTCGGCATCCGCTCGGGTCGGCCACCGGCGCGCCTGTGCACCTGCGCGCCAGGTGGTCGCCCGCCCCCGCGTTCACTTGTCACGATTCGCGGGTCCCGCCCGCAGATCGTGGCAAGTGGATGCCTGGGGCACGCGAAGCCGCCCGCCCCGCCGCTGTGTGGAACGCTTACCCGAAGACCTTCTGCGGGGTGGCTGGAGTCTCGCCCGTTCACGCTGTGCTGGGGAGATCAGCCGAACGCCTGATGGGTTCCAGCGATACCAGTGTGCGCGGGCCGCGAGAGCGGTGTCTGTAGGTGTTTCGGGGGACAAAGCAGGTGCATAGGTCCGGCAGAGCAAGAACGATGGATGCCGCGCCCCGGCGATCAGCCGATGTACCGGCCCCACGCGACATCCCGCCGCACCGGCTGCCGCAGCGGTCGCTGGGTGCGGCTCCACGGCGTCGCGGGCTTGCTGTCATCGGCGGTCGCCGAGGCGGCCTCGGCCGCGTACGCCTCGGTCACGACCGCGATCAGGGCTGCCAGCTCGTCGTCGTCGGGGTCGCCGCGGCGCACCTCGATGGAGAGGTCGTCGCTCATAGGGGGATGTTCCCGTGCTTCTTGGTCGGCTGGCTGGCCCGCTTTCCGCGCAGCGCGCGCAGCGCCTTCGCGATCGACACGCGGGTCTGCGCCGGCTCGATGATGCCGTCGAGCTCGCCGCGCTCGGCAGCGAGGAACGGGGATGCCACGTTGTAGGTGTACTCGTTCGCAAGGCGCGTGCGCACCGCGGCGACGTCTTCGCCGGCCTCCTCGGCCTTGCGGATCTCGCCGCGGTACAGGATGTTCACCGCGCCCTGACCGCCCATCACCGCGATCTCGGCCGTCGGCCAGGCCAGGTTGATGTCGGCCCCCAGCTGCTTCGATCCCATCACGATGTACGCACCGCCGTAGGCCTTGCGCAGGATGACCGTCACCAGCGGCACCGTCGCTTCGGCGTAGGCGTACAGCAGCTTCGCGCCGCGGCGGATCACGCCCGTCCACTCCTGGTCGGTGCCGGGCAGGTAGCCGGGCACGTCCACGAGCGTGACGATCGGGATCGAGAACGCGTCGCAGAACCGCACGACCCGGGCCGCCTTCTCGCCCGCCTCGATGTTCAGGGTGCCCGCCATCGCCTGTGGCTGGTTGGCGATGATGCCGACGCTGCGCCCCTCGAACCGCGCGAAGCCGATCACGATGTTGGGCGCGTACAGCGGCTGCACCTCGACGAAGTCACCGTTGTCGACCAGGGTCTCGATGATCGCGTTGACGTC
>NZ_JBKEAF010000028.1:0-5985 GCF_047971895.1 Microbacterium sp. | reverse complement strand
GAGCGCCAGCATCGCCGCCGCTTAGGTGAATGCCGCCCGCGGCCAGGTCAGATGCTGTGCGACCACCGAGGGTGCGATGGGCCCGGTAGTACGTAGCCATCGTTGCTTCGCTGATCGGCGTGTTCCCCGGGGTATCATCCGGAAGCCCAGCGCGCGCCTGAACCCACGGTTCTTCGCTGTGTGTGAGCGTGCTGAGTTCTTCGCCCGAGCGCGACCCGTAGGATGCCAGAACCAGGTCCACGATGTCTGACGACAACGGGTCGAGTTCGATCCCCGTCAGGTCTTGATCCGCGCGACGCGTCGTGCGATCTGCTCTAGCGTGTCGCACTTGCGGCACAACCGGTCCATCGCGGTAGGCCTTGAACCGCTCGGAGAACAGAGGTTCATCCGTGATTGACAGGTGCCAGGACTGCACGTAGTAGAGCAGTTTTTGGAGTTTCATCGCGTCGGTCCACCGCCCGGATCGGGCAAGAATCACGGATGCGACCTGATCAGCAGTAACCATCTTCCCCTCCGATCTGCTACGGGACCCTCCCCAAGTGTCGCACATGCGGATTAAGGGCTGCTGATTTCCCAGCCCTCGTACCGGGCATACTGGCACGTCTATGGCACGAATCCGCTCCGGGGGATCAATCACGGCGACGGGGGGACCCACGCGAATCGCCACGTGACCTGGTGATAATCCTGTGGAGGGGCTGACGGGAATCGAACCCGCGCTGTCTGCTTGGGAAGCAGAAGTTCTGCCATTGAACTACAGCCCCGATGCGCCGGAGGCGCCCGGCAAGCTTAGCAAACCGGCATCCATCAGTGAGACGGGCCGTGTGCGCAGACGCTGCTGCGCGGCGCACAGGTGTGTGCGCAGGAGGCAAGCCTCACGCACGCCGATAGGCTGAAGCCGTGCTGCTCTCGGATCGCGACATCAAACGGGAAGTGGATGCCGGGCGCATCGGCCTCGATCCGTGGCAGCCCGAGATGGTGCAGCCGTCGAGCGTCGACGTGCGGCTCGACAGGTACTTCCGACTGTTCGACAACCACAAGTACCCGTTCATCGACCCCGCCGAAGACCAGCCCGACCTGACGCACCTCATCGAGGTCGACCCCGACGAGCCGTTCATCCTGCACCCCGGGGAGTTCGCCCTGGGATCGACGTTCGAGCAGATCACGCTGCCCGACGACGTCGCCGCACGCCTCGAGGGCAAATCGTCGCTCGGGCGGCTCGGCCTGCTCACGCATTCGACGGCGGGGTTCATCGACCCCGGGTTCAGTGGGCACGTCACGCTCGAGCTGTCGAACGTCGCGACTCTGCCGATCAAACTGTGGCCGGGCATGAAGATCGGGCAGCTGTGCTTCTTCCGGCTGTCGTCGGCGACCGAGAACCCCTACGGATCGGGGCCCTACGGCAACCGGTACCAGGGGCAGCGCGGGCCCACGGCATCCCGCTCGTTTCAGAACTTCCACCGCACCGACGTGGGTGCGACCGACGCCGGGGCGCGCGGCGCCTGATCGCCCGACGCGCCTCGTCGCCCCTGCACGAATCGGGGCTCCCCGATAGCGTGGGAGAAGGTGACGGGGAAGGGACGAGTCGCACGCCGGGCGTGCGGGGCGTTCGGTTGCCGCGTTTCGCGGGCGGCGGGCGCGCATCGCGGCAAGTGAACGAGGGTGCGGTCAGGCGGTGGGCGTGGTGCGTGCTATCACGCCCGTGCCCGTGGTCGTCGTCATGCCCACGAGGCTGGCACTCGGGGCCCGGCGCGAACTCGTGCCTCGGTCCGGCGTTGCCGGGGAAGTCGCGATGCCCGAAGCGGCGGCCCCGTGGCATCCATTCGTTCTCGTCCCAGCCGAGCCCGCGAAGGCGCTTGCCGCGCCGGGTAGGCTCGGGCGCTTCGACATTGACGGAGAGCAGGTCCTACAGCCGCACGTGCTTGGGCAGCCGCACGAGAAGCAGCAGCACGAGCCCCGCGATGAGCACGATCGTGATGCCGAGGATGCCGAAGTGCGTCGCACCGAACCAGGCGATGAACGCCGTCCACAGCGCCGGCGCGAGGAAGCTCATGACGCGCCCCGTCGTGGCGTAGAGCCCGAAGATCTCGCCCTGCATGCCCGTCGGCGACACGCGTGCGAGCAGCGCCCGACTCGAGGCCTGCGCCGGGCCGACCGATGCCGACAGGATGATGCCGCCCACCCAGAAGATCGTCTTGCCGCCGTCGCGGAAGAAGAAGATGAACAGCGCGCTGAGGATGAGGATCGTGAGCGCCGCGACGATCACCGCCTTCGCGCCGAACCGGTCGTCGAGCCAGCCCGCGAAGATCGTCGACACGCCCGCGACGAGGTTGAGCGCGATGCCGAAGATCATCACCTCGGTCGCGGAGAACCCGAACGACACCGCGGCGAGGATGCCGCCGAAGGCGAAGACGCCCGCGAGCCCGTCGCGGTACACCGCGCTCGCGACGAGGAACCAGAACGTCGGCCGGTGCTCGCGCCACAGGGCGATGAGATCGCGCACGAGCACGGCGTAGCTGCGGAAGAACCCCACCTTGGGACGATCGTCCATGGCCGGCGACTCGGGCACGTTGAACACGAACGGCAGCGCGAACACGATCGTCCACACCGCGGCACCCAGCGCGATGAGCCGGTAGGCCAGGCCGTCGGAGACATCCATTCCGAACCAGTCCAGCTGGGTCAGCACGACGACGATCACCAGCGCGAGGATGCCGCCGATGTAGCCGAGCCCCCAGCCCAGACCGCTCACGCGCCCGATCGTCTTGGGGGTCGACACCTGCACGAGCATCGCGTTGTAGTTGACGCCCGCGATCTCCGATGCCACAGAGCCGAGCGCTACGAGTGCCGCCCCCAGCCAGAAGAAGGACGGCTCGGAGTAGACGAAGAACAGCCCGAACTGGAACAGTGCGAGGAACGCCGTGCCGCCGACGACCCAGCGCTTCTTGCTGCCACGGGCATCGGCCTGCTGGCCCAGCACGGGGGCGAGCAAGAGGATCAGCAGGCCCGCGACGAACGTGATGAGGCCGTACCAGCTCGACAGGTCGGCCAGCCCGCGGCAGTACTCGGTCGCGGCATCGGCGGAGTTCGCGCAGACGAGCGTGCCGTCGGCGTTCTGCGCGGCGACCTCGGGCGGCAGGAACGCGTCGGAGACCAGGTACAGCGAGACGAAGACGAAGGTGAGGATGACCGAGTTGAACGGCTGGGTCGCCCAGTCCCACAGCGCCCACGAGAACACCCGCTTGCGGGGCACGGGGGTGCCGTCGAGGCCTTCGGTCTGCAACGCGGCGGTCGACAGCAGCGGTTCGGTCGGCTCGCGGTCAGGTGGGGGCTGGTCGGCCACGAGAGTCCTCCCGGGAGATGGATGCCGCGTCGCGGCGTTGCGACGCAGGCCCAGCGTATCGGGGTCCGTCAGCCGAGGTCCGCGGGCTCTTCGGCCCTGACTCAGGCCTCGTCGTCGCGGCCGCGCCACGCGGGGCTCGGCAGATGCAGCAGCACGAGCCCGATGCTCGCGATCACCGCGTTGCGGAACGCGGGGTCGAGGCCGTTCCACGAGGTCGAGCGCCACATCTGGAACCACTCGCCGCCGATCGAGATGAACCCGCCGACGAACAGCAGCACGATCATGACCAGACCCACCGACGCCCAGCGGCGGGCCGATCCGAACCCGCGACCGAAATAGCCGCGCACGAAGAGCACGACGGCGACGATGAGCACGATCGCGGTCGCCGACTCCCAGACGATGACACCGATGTACGCGATGTTCCAGATCACCGGGTCGGTGATCGCGCGCCACATCACCTCAGGGTCGAGGCCTTCGCCGGGCGCGCCGCCGAAGTTCGTCGTGTCCATGGCGAGCACATGCTGCACGAACGCGAAGTTCGTGTCGTAGTCCGTGATGTTGCCGAGGGCGACGAGGAAGATGTACAGCGCGTTCACCAGTACGAGGCAGGCTGCGGCGAACGGGAGTGCGCCGAGCAGCCGCCAGCGGCTGGCCGTGGCAGGCGTGTGGGTTGATGCGTCGGTCATGGCGTCACAGTACTGCGCGGGACCCTGCGGCGAAAGACCCCCCACGCGGTGGCCGTGCGCCGTACCGTGGACGCATGGAGTACGACCTGGCCGGGCTGTCGCGGCACCCGGATGTCGAGGCGTCGAATCTGCACGCGTCCGACGCCGCCGACAGGCTGCTGCTCGACGAGGCCGCCGCTGTGCTCGCCGCGGCCCGGCCCGGCGAGGTGGCGGTGGTGGGGGATGCCTATGGTGCGCTGACGCTCGGGGCGGCGGCGCGGCACGGGCTCACCGGCATCCGCACCTTTCAGGACCCACTGTCGGGGGAGCTCGCGCTCGCCGCCAACGCCGCACGGTTCGGTCTCGAGGATGCGTACGCGTCGCACGCGCTCGACGCACAGCTGCTCGCCGGTGCCCGCATCGTGCTGCTGCGGCTACCCCGGTCGCTCGACGCGCTCGACGAACTCGGAGAGGCGATCGGCCGTTGGGCCGCCCCCGAGGTGCGGGTCTTCGCCGGTGGCATGGTCAAGCACATGACGCCCACCATGAACGATGTGCTGCGGCGGCACGTCAGGCGTCTGGATGTGACGCACGCTCGCCAGAAGGCACGGGTGCTCGTGGCATCCGACCCGCTGCCGCCGCGCGATCCCGTCTGGCCGCGCACCCGCGTCGACCCGGGCACCGGGCTCGTCGTCGTCGCGCACGGTGCAGCGTTCGCCGGGCCCGCGATCGACATCGGCACCCGGGCGCTGCTGGCGCACCTCGACGAGGCACCGACGGCGGATCGTGCGATCGACCTGGGCTGCGGGACGGGAGTGCTCGCCGTCGAGCTGGCTCGACGCAGGCCCGGGATGCCGGTGCTCGCCACCGACCAGTCGGCCGCCGCCGTCGCCTCGGCGCGTGCGACCGTGGCGGCGAACGGCGTGGCCGATCAGGTTGAGGTCGTGCGCGATGACGCACTCAGCGCGCAGCCCGGCGCGCGCGCCGGGCTCATCGTGCTGAACCCGCCGTTCCACATCGGCGCGACGGTGCACAGCGGCATCGCGCACAAGCTGTTCGCCGATGCGGGCCGGGTGCTGGCACCGGGCGGCGAGCTGTGGGCGGTGTGGAACTCGCACCTGCGGCACCGTGCCGCGCTGGAGCGGTACGTCGGTCCGACGCGGCAGATCGCGCGCGACCGCACGTTCACGGTGACGGCGTCGCGGCGCGGGTGGGCGCAGCATCCATGACTCCCTCAAAACTTGAGTCTGTACGTATCAAGTTAACTTGACAGCCGTTCGAGTGCAGGTATACCCTTGAGTCATCGCGGCTCAGGTTTGTGTGGCCGGAAATCAGACTTTGAACACCCAATGAGAGGGATAAGCACATGGCACGTGCAGTTGGAATCGACCTCGGCACGACGAACTCCGTCGTGAGCGTGCTCGAGGGCGGCGAGCCCAAGGTCATCGCGAACGCCGAGGGCTTGCGCACGACCCCGTCGGTCGTCGCGTTCACCAAGGACGGCGAGGTGCTCGTCGGCGAGACCGCCAAGCGCCAGGCGGTCACCAACGTCGACCGCACCATCACCTCCGTCAAGCGCCACATGGGCACCGACTGGAAGACCCAGGCCATCGACGGCAAGCAGTACACGCCGCAGGAGATCTCGGCGCGCATCCTGCAGAAGCTCAAGCACGACGCCGAGCAGTACCTCGGCGACTCGGTCACCGACGCGGTCATCACCGTGCCGGCCTACTTCAACGACGCCGAGCGTCAGGCCACCAAGGAGGCCGGCGAGGTCGCGGGCCTGAACGTGCTGCGCATCATCAACGAGCCCACCGCCGCAGCCCTCGCCTACGGCCTCGACAAGGGCAAGGAGGACGAGCTCATCCTCGTCTTCGTCCTCGGTGGCGGATCGTTCGACGTGTCGCTGCTCGAGGTGGGCAAGGACGACGATTTCTCGACCATCCAGGTGCGGGCTACCTCCGGTGACAACCGCCTCGGCGG
>NZ_JBKEAF010000047.1:0-3737 GCF_047971895.1 Microbacterium sp. | reverse complement strand
TATCCTGCGGACTTCGCGGCATCCTCGCTGATGCGCAGATCGAGACGGAAGTCGACCGGGAAGTCACCGAACAGACCTCGGCCGGCCGCGGCCGCCGCATCGAGGACGGCGGAGGCAGCAGCCTCAGCGTGGGCGATCGGAGTGTGCACGATGATCTCGTCGTGCAGGAAGAACGCGAGATGCGCACGGTCCGCGAAGGAGGGGCCGGATGCCACGGCCCGTTGGGGTGCCGCAGGCAGCGCCGCCAGACGCATTCGCAGCTCGGCAAGCCAGGCGAGCGCCCATTCGGCGGCCGTGCCCTGCACCACGAAGTTGCGGGTGAACCGGCCTCGGTCCCGCGCGGCGCGCTGTGCGCGTGCTTCGTCCGCGGCGCGGGCCTCGGGCAGGGCCGCCCTGTGCTGCAGATCGAGCCAGTGCGTCGAGGGCTCGGGCGAGGTGCGCCCGAGCCACGTGTGCACGGCTCCGCCTCGCTCCCCGGTCGCGGCCGCGTCGTCGACCAGGCCCATGGCTCGTCGGTAGGCACGGCGCAGTCGGGGCAGCAAGCGCGCGCTGTCGCCGGTGGTCGCCCCGTACATCGCCCCCAGCAGTGCCAGCTTCGCTTCGTTCCGGGTCGCGACGATACCGGCGTCGACGACCCCGGCGTAGAGATCTCGCCCCTGCGCGGCGGCGGCGAGGGCCTCGTCGTGGGCGATGGCTGCGAGAACGCGCGGTTCGAGCTGCGCCACATCGGCGACGATGAGGGTCCACCCAGGGTCGGCGCGTACCGCGGCGCGCAGCAGACGCGGCAGCTGCAGGGCGCCTCCGCCCGACGAGGCCCATCGCCCCGTCACGACACCTGCCGGCACGTAGACGGGGCGGAACCGCCCGTCGCGCACCCACTCGGCCAGCCAGGTCCAGCCGTTGGCGCTGAGCAGCCGTGACAGCTTCTTGTACTCCAGCAGGGGCGCGATGGCTGGATGCTGGTGCTCGGCCAGCTCCCACTGACTGGTCGACTCGACGAAGACCCCGGCACGATGCAGTGCACGCAGGAGCTTCGGCGGGGAGTCCAGGGACACCGACGGGTCGTTCAGTGCGATGCGGGTGCGGTCGGCTGTGGCCTGTACTTTGGCGGGAGGCCCGCCCTGTGCGGGCCGTGCACCCAGCACCTCGGTGAGGATCGTGTCGTGCGCCGCTTCGTTCCAGGGCAGGCCGGCGGCCCGCAGTTCGGCGGCGACGAGGGCGCCGGCGCTCTCCACCGCCACGAGCGTGCGCAGCGAGCCCGGTGCGCGGGCGTCATCGATCGCGCGGCGCTGCCGCGTGAACTCCGCCAGCACCTCCTTCACGTCGTCCGGCAGTGCACCAAGACCGTGCGTGTCGAGCGCGAACAGCGCGGGGGCACCGTCGTCCATCGACGGGGTCGCCGCCCAGGCGGTCGCCGCGCGCAGAGCCGTGGCATCCATCACGAACGCGCTCGTGCGCAGGATCGCATGACAGAGCCGCAGGTCATGGCACCTGGCGAGCCGAACGCCCGCGGCGAGAAAGCCGGGATACCACCGCGCCGTGTCGTTCCAGATCCAGCGCGGAGCAGCCTCCTTCTCCTGATCGGCCACCCATGCGGCCGTCGGCTGCGGCACCGTCGTCTGCCACAGTTCGGCGGCGGCCGAGTCCAGTGCGACCGCGGTGACGGCGTCGCCTGTGTGCGCGAGAGCGATCCAGGTCGGCGCTGTCAGAGGCCCGATTCCTCCGTGCGCACCAGGATGCCCCCGCACTCGGGGCAGGTGACCACGACGTCGTCGGCTGTCTGACGGATCGCCTGCAGATCTGTGCCGGAGAGCACCATGCGACATCCCTCGCAGGTCTGACGTCGCAGCAGCGCGGCACCCACGCCGCGTGCGGCGACGGCGTCGTACATCGTCAGCAGGTCTGCGGGCAGCTCTGCAGAGATCGCGGCGCGGTCGCGCGTGGCGGCCTCGAATCGTGCGGTGGCATCGGCGACCGCTGCCTTCCCCTCCGCGCTCAGCCGGGCGCCCTCCTCGTTCGTGACGGCGACGAGCGCTTCCTGCGCCGCCACCTCGGCCTCGGCCTGTTCGAGCTTCTCCATGAGCGTGAGCTGCGCGTCCTCGAGGTCCGACTTGCGCTTGGCCAGTGAGGCGATCTCGTGCTCCAGGCCCTGCGCATCCTTCGGATTGGTAACCGTCTGCAGTCGCTGCGCATCGCG
Source organism: Microbacterium sp. (assembly GCF_047971895.1). Lineage (GTDB taxonomy): Bacteria > Actinomycetota > Actinomycetes > Actinomycetales > Microbacteriaceae > Microbacterium. The sequence continues at coordinate 1,540 of NZ_JBKEAF010000047.1, read as the reverse complement.
TTCCGCACGCGCATCGACCATCGCCACGTCGGATTCCACGCGTGCGAGCTCGATCTGGACGTCGTCGCGGGCGCCCAGCCGCATCGCCAATTCTTGCGACTGCTCCTGACGCTGTGCGAGCAGTTCCTGCACGCGCGCGGCCTGCGCCGGGTTCTTCCGTGCGTTGTCGGCCTGCCGCAGGCGCGCGTCGAGATCGGCGATGTCAAGCAGTCTCAGCTGATCGGCGGGGCTGGCGTTCACGTCACCAACCTACCCCGCGCGCTCATAGAATGAGAGCGTTCGGGGCCTTTAGCTCAGCTGGTAGAGCAACTGGTTTACACCCAGTAGGTCGTCGGTTCGATCCCGGCAGGGCCCACCCGTAGGAGAGTGGCACTATGGGCACTGACTATGACGAGTTGTCGGCTTGCGCTGAGCGCGGCGACCTCACAGTGAAGCCCGACACCCTGAGCCAAGGCCCGGAGGCAGCCGCTACAGCGCAGCGGCTGCTGATGGAAGAGACCGGTGCGGCGAGCGCCGACGAGCGAACTGCACTCGTGGCCAGGTGGGGGGAAGAGAGAACTTAACGATGACCAGCAGCGAGCACGAAGAAGCCACCCTCATGTGGAACGTGAAGCCTCTGACGCACCTGGACGTGAACTGAGCCGCTCCCTCTCTCGTTCACAAGATCACGGGATCGTCGTTCTGCCGCATGATTCCGACGGAATGGTCGGGGGAACCTCCGGCATCTGCGGGTGCCGCCTCCGTCCGGGGGATTGCGGTACTTCAGTCGTAGGTTCTTGACGACGGCCGGAGTGACACTCCGCATGCGCAAGGCGGTGATGATGCCCCAGCTTTTGAGGCATCATCACCGCCGCTAGTCGATACTAGGCGTCTGCTGTACGGCGTCGGCTGTACAGCAACACTCCGCCACCTGTCAGTAGCAAGAGAAGCGCCCCGATGATCGCGAACGTTGCAGCACCACCGCCGAGGTTCGGAAGGGTGCCCTCCTTGGGTACGGTGCCGTGCCAGTCGTCTGCGTCATTCACGCTCAGGCCAGAGTAGAGCCCGACGCCGGTCACCTCAGCGGTGTTGGCGTGCGTCTCACCGGCACCGAGACCCGGCAGGGTGCCGGTGCATTCGAATTGCTTGCCGACCGCGAATGGCCCCGCCCAGGTGGTGCCGGTAGAACCGTCGGTGAAGGTGCACACCAGATCTTTGATGTGTCCCTTGCCGCCGGCGAACCTGTCGGTGACCACCAGATCGGTGAGTGGCTCTTCGCCGTCGTTTGAGACGGTGAAGTTGAGCCGCTGATCCTTGCCTGCGGTCAGTTCCTTACCCGGAGCCTTGTCGAAGTCTCCGTTGTAGCCGTCATTCGTGAGCGCTCCGGACTCGTTGTACTCGGGCTCTGCGCCCTCATCGCTCCATTTCTCGATGTCGATGCTCGGGTCGCCGACCGGGGTGATCGTCGTCTCCGACCCCTCGACGTCCTCGATCATGTTCACGATGGGACCGTCAGCATTCGTCGCTTCCACTGCGAAATAGGTAACGATCCGGCCCTGCG
>NZ_JBKEAF010000018.1:0-17097 GCF_047971895.1 Microbacterium sp. | reverse complement strand
GACGGGGTCGTACTTCTTCAGCACGATGCGGTCGGGGTTGTTGCGGCGGTTCTTGCGCGTCACGTAGGTGTACCCCGTGCCGGCGGTCGACCGCAGCTTGATGATCGGACGAACGTCCTGTGCCTTCTTCGCCATCAGAGCTTCACACCCTTCGCGATGAGGTCCTTCACAACCGACTCGATACCGCGCGCGTCGATCACCTTGATGCCCCGAGTGGAGACGTTGAGGGTGACCTTGCGTCCGAGCGACGGAACGAAGTAGGTCTTCTTCTGCACGTTCGGGTCGAAGCGACGCTTCGTCCGGCGGTGCGAGTGCGAGATGTTGTGACCGAAGCCGGGAACCGCTCCGGTCACCTGGCACACTGCTGCCATAAGTGATTTCTCCTCTGTACCGTGAGACCGGACGGCCTCACCCAAGATCCCTTGTCTGCGCCCCGCACGTCCCTCGACACACTCGGGAAGCGAAGATGGGGCACGAACTACGCGCTGGAGTGCGCGCAGACAAAGAGCTAGTCTAGCATGAAGCTACGCCGCCAGAGCCACACTCTGCTGACCACCGACCGCGACTTCCACCCTGTTCACCGGCCGGCAGCAGCGGCCTCGGCCGCACCGCGGCCCCAGCGGAACGGCGAGACCGTCGTGTCACCAGGGATCCAGAAGCGCCAGGGGAAGGCATCCGTCCCCGCCACGCCGGCCACGCCCACTCGGGGTCCGACAGCGAACGCAGAAAGCGGCTCCTCACGTAGCCACAGACGCGCCAGCGCGCCGGCACGCACAGCACCGTCCACCGCGTCGATTCCATCGTGCCGCGCGTGCCGCAGCCCCACTGCGGCGCCCAGGCGCCCCGGCCCGCGCGCCAGGTCGCGATCGGTGCGGGCGGCCGGCCGGCGGGTGCGCGCAGCATCCCTTCCTTCGACGATCTCGCCCGCCCGCAGCAGCACTCCGCCGGCCTCGCCCGCCGGGCCGCAGACGACGTTCACGCACGAGTGGATGCCATGGCTCAGATACACGTACAGGTGCCCGGGCTCGCTCCACATCGTGGCGTTGCGGGCGGTCGGCCCCATGCGCGCATGCGATCCCGGGTCGGGCACCGGGCCGGTGCCACGGCCGTGGTACGCCTCGACCTCGGTGATGCGCAGCGCGACCGTCTCACCGTCGACCGTGGTGTGCAGGCGCGCCGCCAGCAGCAGCGGGGCGACCTCGAGCGGCAGCGGCAGGAGGTCTGCACGCGTCGCGGGGCGCAGCGCGGGAGGGGTGGATGCTGCGCTCATCGCGACAGCGGTGGCGGGGTCTGGCACCACGACCGGTCGAACCCGGCGAGTGCCGGGACCGACACGCCGCCGTCGATCGGCACGATGTGCGTCTCGACCGTGCCGGGCGACGGCACGAGGTGACCGTCAGCCCATCCTGGGCGCGGGTCGTCAGTTCGGGCATGACGGTGGGCGCGATCACGACGACGGCGAACAGCACGCCGATCACCCGTGCGCCGATGCCGACCAGCATCCATCCTCACGAGGATCGTCCCGTCCGATCGATCAGCGTCCGAGGCGGCGCCTCAGCGGTGCGCATGCTCGCTCACCGGGGCATCGGCCGGCGTGCGGGCGCACGGCGTGCAGACGCCGAAGATGTCGATGACGTGCTCGGCGTCGGTGAAGCCGTGCTGCGCGGCGGTGCGGCGGGCCCAGTGCTCGACGTCGGTCGCTTCGATCTCGACCGTCAGCCCGCACGAGCGGCAGATGAGATGGTGGTGGTGGCCGGGGGTCGCGCAGGCCCGGTACAGCACCTCGCCCTCGGGGCTCTGCAGCGAGTCGGCCTCGCCCTTCGCCGCGAGGCTCGCGAGCGCGCGGTACACCGTGGCCAGGCCGATGCCCGTGTCTTGCTCGCGCAGCGTTGCGTGCAGCGACTGGGCGCTGACGAACCTCCGCGCGTCGGCGAGGGCCTCGCGCACGCGTTCGCGCTGCCAGGTGTTCCGCTGAGCCACGCCACCACCCTACCCACGCGGCCCTGGGTGCGGCCTACGCTGCGCGCACGCTGCGGCTGCGGCTGCGGCTGCGGCGTGAGCCGACCACCCGGCACACGAGGTAGATGAGGAACGAGATCGTCGTGATGTAGGGGCTGACCGGCAGGGTTCCGGCGATGGCGAGCAGGATGCCGCCGACCGCCGAGGCCACGCCGAACACCGCCGCGAGCACCGGAACGCCGACCGGACCGCTCGCGATGCGCATCGCCGCCGCGGCGGGGGTCACGACCAGCGCCATCACCAGCAGCGCGCCGATGATGTGCACGGCGACGGCGACCACGAGTCCGAGCAGCAGCATGAAGCCCAGCGAGATCCACCGAATGGGCACACCGCGGGCGGCGGCGGACTGCGGGTCGAGCGAATCGAACCGCAGCGGCCGCCAGATGAGCAGCAGCGCCACCATCACGACGGCGCCGATGCCGATGAGCCAGCCCAGGTCGCCCGACTGCACCGACACGATCTGCCCGGTGAGCAGGCTGAACCGGTTGGCACTGCGACCGTCGTAGAGAGAGAGGAAGAGGATGCCGAGGCCCAGCCCGAACGGCATGAGCACCCCGATCACGGAGTTGCGGTCGCGCGCGCGCGCCCCGAGCACGCCGATCGCGGCGGCGGCGATGAGCGACCCGACGATCGAGCCCATGACGACGTCGAGGCCGATGAGCAGCGCGAGAGCGGCGCCTGCGAACGACAGCTCACTGATGCCATGCACCGCGAAGGCCATGTCGCGCTGCATGACGAACACGCCGATGAGTCCGCCGACCAGTCCCAGCACGGCGCCCGCCCAGACGGAGTTCGACACGAGGGCGAGGATCGCACCGTAGTCGGCCGCCCCGCCGAACAGGGCGTCGCCGATGTCGCCCCCGTTCATGCGTGCTCGCCATCGTCGTGATGGTGGTGGGACGCCTCGGCGTCGGGCGCGCCGACGACCACGAGGCGGTCGCCGGCCCGCAGCACGAACACCGGTGCGCCGTACAGGTCGGTGAGCACGCGCGAGTTCAGCACCTCGTCGGGTGTGCCGAGCGTGAACCGGCCGCTGGCCAGGTACAGGATGCGGTCGACGAGCCCGAGCACGGGGTTGATGTCGTGGGTGACCAGCAGCACGGCGGCACCCGTCTCGCGGCGGTGGCGGTCGATGAGCCGTACGACGGCCTGCTGGTTCGCGAGGTCGAGGCTCGTGAGCGGCTCGTCGCACAGCAGCAGCCGGGGATCGTCGGCGAGCGCCTGCCCAGCGCGCAGCCGCTGTTGCTCCCCGCCCGACAGCTGCCCCACCGGCCGGTCGGCGAACGCCTCCGCCCCGACCGCAGCCACGAGCTCATCGACGCGGGCGCGATCGCCACGTCGGTAGAACGGCAGCCCGAACCGGTGGCCGTCCACCCCGAGCGCGACGAGGTCGCGGCCGCGCAGGGCCGTGTCGGGCGGCAGCGGGCGCTGCTGCGGGATGTACCCGATGCCGCGGTTGCCGGGGCGCCGCACGGGCTCGCCGAGCGCGGTGATCTGACCCGCGCTGAGGCGATCGAGCCCGAGGATCGCACGCAGCAGCGTCGTCTTGCCCGACCCGCTCGGCCCCAGCACGGCAACAAGCTCGCCGGGTGCCGCGGTCAAGGTGAGCCCGCTCCACAGCTCACGGCCGCGGCGGTGCAGCGCAGCATCCCGGATCTCGAGCGGGGCGACCGCCTCGCTCACTCCGCCACCGCGTCGGCGAGCGCCTCGACGTTCGACTGCATCCACGAGAGATACGTCTGGCCCTCCGGCAGGGTCTCTGTGAACTCCAGCACCGCAACCCCCTGTGCCTCGGCCACCCTCAGCACCTGCGTCGTCTCGGCCCCCCCGGCCTGCGCGTTCGCGATCACGATCCCCACCTCACCGGTCTCGATGAGCCTCATCGCCTGGAGGAGCGTCGCGGGAGCGACATCCTGCCCCTCCTCGACGGCCTGGCTGAACGTCGGCGGTGTGACGTTGTGCATTCCTGCCGCCTCGACGAGGGAGACCGACACGGGCTCGGTCACGAACACGTCGACGCCGTCGTGCTGCACGGCGATGTCGGCGAGCGCCGCTTCGAGCCGGGCGATGCCGTCGCTGAAGGCCTGCAGGTTCGCGGCGAACGCGTCGGCACCCGACGGGTCGAGGGCGGTCAGTGCGTCGGCGATGGCCTGGGCGAGGTGCCCCATGGTGTACGGGTCGTACCAGACGTGCTCGTTGAAGCCTTCGATGTGGTCGTGACCTTCGTTCTCGGGCCAGTCGTGCGAGGATTCCGCCGCCGTGAGCACGGGCGCGGTCGTGCCGCTCGCGTCGATGAGTCGCACCATGAACGCGTCGTACCCACCGCCGTTCTCGATCACGAGGTCGGCACGGCTCACCGTCAGCTGGTCGCGCGCACTCGCCTCGAACGAGTGCGGGTCCTGGCTGGCACTGGTCACGATCGAGCCGACCTCGACGGCATCGCCGCCGATCGCCTCGGCGATCTGCCCATACACGCTCGTCGAGGCGACCACGGTGATCTTCCCGTCATCGGGCGCATCGGCGCCGCCTCCAGCGCAGCCGGCCATGAGAAGAGTGGATGCGGCGATGCCCGCGATGACTGCCCCTGCACGTTTCACGGGCTCACTCTACCCGCTAATGAGAACCGTTCTCGATACGGCTCTAGTCGAGGAGGAGGGCGGGCTCTTCGAGGATCGATGCCACGTCGGCGACGAAGCGGCTCATGCCATCGCCGTCGACCACGCGATGGTCGAACGACCCGGCCACGGTCGTGACCCAGCGGGGGCGCACCTCACCGTCGACGACCCACGGCTTCTGCCGGATCGTGCCGAGTGCGATGATCCCCGCCTCTCCCGGGTTGATGATCGGGGTGCCGGCATCCATGCCGAACACCCCGATGTTCGTGACGGTGATCGTGCCGCCCTGCTGGTCGGCGGGGGTCGTCTTCCCCTCGCGGGCCGTGAGGGTGAGCTTTTCGAGCGCCTGGGCGAGCTCGCGCATGCTGAGGTTCTGCGCGTCCTTGATGTTCGGCACGAGCAGGCCCCGCGGGGTGGCCGCGGCGATGCCGAGGTTGACGAAGTGCCGCACCCGGATCTCGTCTCCGTCGCTGCCGTTCGACCCGTTCGACTGGTCGATCCACGCAGCGTTGACCATCGGCGTGCGGCGCACGGCCCAGATCACCGCACGCGCCATGATCAGCAGCGGCGACACCTTCACATCGGCGAAGTCGGGCGACGACTTCAGCCGCTTGACAAGCTCCATCGTGCGGGTCGCGTCGACGTCGGTCCACACCGACACGTGCGGGGCGGTGTAGGCCGAGCGGACCATGCCCGATGCGACAGCCTTGCGCACACCCTTGACAGGGATCGTCTCCTCGCGCCCCGCGGCGTCGACCATCGGCGCGGACACGCGGATACGCTCCTCGCGCACGGCCGACCACTCCGGGGTCTCGATGTTGCGGAAGACGCTGGCCTGCGACGCGTGCGCAAGCACGTCGTCGCGCGTGACCTCGCCGGCCGGGCCCGAGGGGGTGACGTCGACGAGATCGACGTCGAGGTCGCGGGCGAGTTTGCGTATCGGGGGCTTGGCGACGACGCCGATCGACCCGCGCACCACCCGCTCGGGCTCGGCCGGCTTGCGCCGCCGCGACTTCACCGCTCCCCCGGTGCCGTAGCCGACGAGCACGGCCCCGCCCTCTTCTGCTTCCACCGCAGAGGGCGCGCCGTGCGCACTCTGGCCGACCGAGGCATCCACTCCCGCAGCAGCCGTGAGTGCAATGATCGGCGCACCCACATTCACGGTCGCGCCTTCGGCGACGAGCAGCTCGCTGACGACGCCGGCGAACGGCGAGGGCAGCTCGACGAGCGACTTGGCCGTCTCGATCTCGACGACGACATCGTTGACGGCAACCTGGTCGCCGGGGGCGACCCGCCATGACACGATCTCGGCCTCGGTAAGCCCTTCACCGACATCGGGAAGGAGGAAGGTCTGCGTGCTCATGCGAGCTCCAATCAGTACGCCGGCTCAATAGGCGAGCACCCGGTCGACGGCTTCGAGGATGCGGTCGGGATCGGGCAGGTACACGCCCTCGAGCTTGGCCGGAGGGAAGGGCGTGTCGAAGCCCGACACGCGCAGCACCGGGGCCTCGAGCGCGTAGAAGGCCTTCTCCATCACGGTGGCCGCGACTTCCGACCCGAGCGAGGTGAACACCGGGGCCTCCTGCGCGTAGACCATGCGCCCGGTGCGGCGCACCGAGTCGAGAATCGGCTCGAAGTCCACGGGCGACAGCGAGCGCAGGTCGATGACCTCGCACGAGGTGCCCTCTGCCTCGGCGAGGGCGGCCGCCTGCAGCAGAGTGGTGACCATGGCACCGTGGCCGACGAGCGTGACGTCGGTGCCCCGGCGTACGACGCGCGACGCATGCAGAGCCAGTGCGCGCTCGGTCGTGTCCACGTCACCCTTCGCCCAGTACTTCGCCTTCGGTTCGAGGAAGATCACCGGGTCGGGCGAGGCGATGGCGTCCTGGATCATCCAGTACGCGTCATTCGGCGTCGACGGCGAGACGACCCGCAGTCCCGGGGTGTGCGTGAAGTACGCCTCCGGGCTCTCCTGGTGGTGTTCGACAGCACCGATGTGCCCGCCGTAGGGGATGCGGATGACGACGGGCACCTGCAGCGCCCCTTCGTGGCGGTTGGTCATCTTCGCCAGCTGGGTGGTGATCTGGTCGAACCCGGGGAACACGAAGCCGTCGAACTGGATCTCGCAGACCGGCCGGAATCCGCCCATCGCGAGTCCGATCGCGGTGCCGATGATGCCCGATTCCGCCAGCGGCGTGTCGAGCACGCGCTGTGGCCCGAACTCGGCGTGCAGGCCCTCGGTTACCCGGAACACGCCGCCCAGCGGCCCGATGTCCTCCCCCATGAGCAGAACGCGGTCGTTCTCAGCCATGGCCCGGCGGAGTCCCGCGTTGAGCGCACGGGCGAAGGGAAGACTGGATGCTGCCTCCGCGGCGCTCATGCGGGGTCCTCCTCGAACGAGGCCTCATAGTCAGCGAGCCAGCGCCCCTCCTCGTTCATCAGTGCATGCGCTTCGGCGTATACATGGTCGAACATGAGGTCGCGGGAGATGTCGCCCAGCGCGTTCGTACGCTCCCGGGTGTCGTCTGCAACCGCGTGCGCTTCGGCATCCACGTCGGCGAAGAACTCCCCCGACGCCCCTCGCCGTTCGAGGTACGCGCGCATGCGCGCGATCGGGTCGCGCTGCGCCCAGGCATCTTCCTCCACAGAGGTGCGGTACTTCGTCGGATCGTCGCTGGTGGTGTGTGCGCCCATGCGGTAGGTGACGGCCTCGATCGCTCGCGGTCCGTCGCACGCGCGGGCTTCGTCGAGCGCCTTCCGGGTGACCGCCCAGCTGGCGAGCACGTCGTTGCCGTCGACCTGGAGGCTCGGGATGCCGTAGCCCTCGCCGCGCCGGTAGAGCGGTGCGCGAGCTTGTGTCGCGACGGGCACCGAGATGGCCCACTGGTTGTTCTGCAGGAAGAACACCTCGGGCGTCTGGTAGCTCGCGGCGAACACCATGGCCTCGTGCACGTCGCCCTGGCTGGAGGCTCCGTCGCCGTAGTAGACGATGACGGCCTCATCGCGCTCGGCATCGCCGGTGCCGCTCTTGCCGTCGAAGCGCAGCCCCATCGCAAGCCCGGTGGCGTGCAGAGTCTGCGAGCCGAGCACGAGCGTATAGATGTGCGTGTTACCGTTCTTCGGGTCGTATGGGTTCCAGCCGCCGTGCGTCATTCCCCGCATGACGCGGATGATGTCGATCGGGTCGACTCCGCGTATGCGGCAGACGGCATGTTCGCGGTACGAGGGGAAGATGTGGTCCTGCGCGCGGGCGGCGTGCGCGGAGCCGACCTGCGCCGCCTCCTGCCCGAGACTCGGCGGCCAGAGGGCGAGCTGCCCCTGCCGCTGCAGGTTCGTGGCCTGCTGGTCGAACGCGCGGATGACGACCATGTCGCGATAGAACTGCTCGAGGTCGGCATCTGAGAGCGCCTCGACCGCGGCGACGTACGGTTCGGCGGCGGGCGTCGGGGCGAGACTTCCGTCGGCCGCGAGAACGCGAACCAGTGCGGGATCGTCCGGCGGGAGGGCGTCGTCGATCGGAGTCACCGTTCTACGGTAGCCGCCGATGCCGGTGCTCCTTTGGAAGGGTTTCAACAACGGATACCGCGACGCATAGGACCTTCTCCACAGCTTCTGCCGTTCAGTGCTGCCAGAGGGCCGTGATCGGGAGCACGTGCAGTCACCGCGTCGACCTCAAGACCGTCCTGCTGCGCACCCGCAGCCGGAGCCGTTCGCCCGGGCCGACCCGGTCCATCCGATTCCCTCAGCCGACTATTCCGCCGAACTGGCGGCGCGGCGCACCAGCCGCCGCCCCGCATGCTCCTGCGGGAGGGTGTCGATGACGGATGCCGCAGCGCGGAGGACCTTCTCCACAGCCTCTTCCTCACCGACGGAGATGCGGATGCCGTCTCCCGCGAAGGGCCGCACGATGAGTCCCACCGCATCGAATGCCTCCGCGGCTGCCATCGTCTCCGCCCCGGCGGGCAACCATACGAAGTTGCCCTGGGCCTCCGGTATCGCCCAGCCCACGTCGCGCAGAGCAGCGGCGAGCCGGTCGCGCCGCTCGCCGATGACCTCCACCCGCTCGAGAAGCTCGGGCTCTGCCTCGAGGCTCGCCAGCGCCGCTTCTTCGGCCTGCGCGGTGACCGAGAGAGGAATCGCGGTGGTGCGGGCGGCGTCGAGGATGCGGTGGTGCCCGATGGCGTAGCCCACGCGCAGCCCGGCGAGTCCGAAAGCCTTCGAGAACGTCCGCAGTGCCACGACGTTGTCCCGGCCGTCGGTTCCGAGAACCGTCATTCCGTCGACGGCATGCGGGTCGGTGACGAACTCGGCGTAGGCCTCGTCGAGGATGACGAGCACGTCGCCGGGCACCGCAGCGATGAACGCGTCGAACTCGTTCCGCGTGACGATCGGCCCGGTGGGGTTGTTGGGGCTGCACACGATGATCGCACGCGTCCGACCCGTGACGGCCGCAGCCATCGCCGGCAGGTCATGCCGGGCGTCCGCGGTAAGCGGCACCTCGACGGGTGTCGCACCGGCGACCAGGGCGAGCCCAGGGTATGCCTCGAACGAGCGCCAGGCGTAGACGACCTCGTCGCCCGGTCCGCACACAGCGAGCAGCAGCTGCGCGAGAATCGACACGCTCCCCGCGCCCACGTGCACACCGTCGGCGTCCACCCCGAAGCGTGCCGCGAGGGCCTCACGCAGGCGAGTAGCCGCAGCATCCGGGTATCTGTTGACGTCCACCCGCGCCCGCAGCTTCTCGACCACCCCCGACAGCGGGTCGAACGGGTTCTCATTGCTCGAAAGCTTGAAGGCGTCGGTACCCGCCTGCTTGCCCTGCCGGTACGGCGGAAGGGCGGCGATCTCGGGGCGCACGCGCACGGGAATGTCGCTGGTCACGCACCCCACTCTAGAAGCGAGTGGATGCCGGCAGTGCTGAAGAGCTGGCTGAGTCGCTGCGAACCCACCTCGCACCTGCCTGAACGCACGTGCAAGACTGAGCGCACTATGGGATTCCTCATCCGAATCGTCGTCAACGCGTTCGCCATCTGGGTCGTGACGCTGATCCCCGCGCTGCACGTCTCGGTCATTGCGTTTCCCTCCGGCGAGACGCTGCAGCTGGTGCTGACACTGCTGCTCGTGGCGCTCATCTTCGCGCTGGTGAACACGATCATCGGCACAGTGATCAAGATCATCGCGTTCCCGATCTACATCCTGACCCTCGGCCTCATCTCGCTGGTGATCAACGGGTTCCTGCTGTGGCTGACGGCGTGGCTGACCAGCTGGTGGGAGTGGGGCCTGCGGGTCGAGTTCTTCTGGTGGGGTGTCGTCGCGGCTCTCATCATCACGCTCATCAACTGGATCTTCGGCATCATCCTGCGCCCGCAGCGTGGGCGTCGCTGACGATCACCGGCCGTTCGGCGGAATACTCCGTCGCCGCCACAGCCGTAGCCTCACCCAGATGCGCGAACCGCGCTTGCACCGTGTCGATGCGCGGATCCGCAGAGGCGTCGGCGAGCGCCGCCGTGTGCGCATAGGCGTCGAGACCGTGGGCGGGCAGCTTCAGGTCGCCGATACGGGCGACCGGGTCGGCGACCCGCTCGACGATGATGCTGTCGGGCGACCCCACCCCGCTCGCCGACCCGCCGTCGGCGAGCGTCGACACGACATCGTCGGTGTGACGCAGTTCGACAGACAGAGTGGATGCCGGCAGCTCGGCCTGCACGGGACTGCCCGCAGAGACCACGGTCTGCACGTCGTATTCGCCGGCGATGGCGACGTAGGCGTTGACCATGGCCCCCTGGGAATGACCTGCCGTGTGCACGACGTCGCCCGGCTGGGCACCGGACTGGGTGAGCGCGTCGCGCACCGCGTCGTACGACGCCGACCGTTCGCCCGAGTACAGCTGCGTGTTCGACTCCATATCGAACGCGCTGCCCGCACCGGTGCCCGCCGTGTACACGACGTACTCGTTCGTGCCATCGGGCATCGTGTACTGCTCGACGCGCACGGCAGCGTTCTGCGGGATGCGGTTGGTCATCTCGGCGAGCGAGGCGACCGGGGTCACCCGTGCGGCGGTGTGCTGGACGACCGGCGTCACGGTGACCACCTGGGCGGGTCCGGCGACCGGCCTCGACGCTGGGATGTGGCCGAGTCCAACCCCGCGCACGATGGACGACATCGCGTACGCCGATCCGCCGGCGAGCCACGCTGCTCCGGGGCCGATCAGCCAGCCGAGCCGAGCGGTCTGACCGATGAACTCCCACGGGGCGCGCAGGTCGTAGCCGAGCTGGTTCATGCTGGCGGCGAACCCCGCGCTGTCGCTGAGCTGGGCGAGCCGCGCGTCGATGGCGGCGAGCTGCGCTTCATCGGTGAGCGTGGCGCGGCGGGCGGCGAGCTCGGCGTGCTCGTACACATCGGCGGCGTGGCACAGGTCGTCGACGACCCCGGCGGCGGCGGCATCCACCCGCTCGACGGCATCGACCAGCGCGTACGTGTCGCGCGCCCACCCGCGGCGCAGCACGGCATCGACCTCGCCGAACGCCCAGGCCGCCTGGCGCCCAGCCGTCGCGGCGGCGGCGAACCGGTCGTGCAACGTGCCGAGCACGGCAGCGGCCTCGCGCAGCGACGTGCTGTCGACGGCGACGACCGCGCCATGGCGGATCTCGATGTCGTCGCTCACGGCTGACCGCCCTCGAGCGAGGCGATCACGACCCGCGCACCACGCGCGGTGCTCGCCGTGTCGGCGACGCGCTCACGCAGCCGCGCGACATCGTCGCGCACCCGCATCAGGTCGTCGTGGAACGCGTCGGCCGCGCGGGACTGCCAGTCGGTGGCTCGGGCCCCCACGTCGAGCAGGGGGAGTGCGGCGTCGAGTTCGGCGCGCAGTTCTTCGAGGCGGTGCAGGGCGATGCCCGCGGCGGTCTGGGCCCAGGCGAGATTCGGGTTGGCGAGGGTCGTGGCGAGCATCCCGTCAGCATGGCGCGGGCCGCCGGCATCCCCTCGTCTGTTCTGCCGGTCCGTGGGCAACTCACCCGCGATCCCGCCCTGTGGAGGAGCAGACCGGCGGGAATCACGCGGCTTCTCTAGGATTGGGGACTGTGACCGCTCTGCCTCCGCAGCCCCTCAGCCCCCTCGACGGCCGCTACCGCACCGCCGTCGCCCCGCTCGCCGACACCCTGTCGGAGGCGGGTCTGAACCGCGCCCGCGTCGAGGTCGAAGTCGAATGGCTGATCGCCCTCACCGACCGGTCGCTGTTCGGCACGTCGCCGCTCGACCAGGCCGACAAAGACCGGCTGCGCGCCCTGTACCTCGACTTCGGGCAGGCCGAGATCGACTGGCTCGCCGAGCGCGAGGCCGTCACCCGCCACGACGTGAAGGCCGTCGAGTACCTCGTGCGCGACCGGCTCGACGCGCTCGGGCTCTCACGACTCGCCGAGCTGACCCACTTCGCGTGCACGAGCGAAGACGTCAACTCGGTCGCGTACGCGCTGACGGTCAAGCGTGCGGTGATGGATGTCTGGCTGCCCGCGCTGCGCGAGGTCATCGCACGGCTCGACGAGCTCGCGCAGGCGCACCGCGACGCGCCGATGCTCGCCCGCACGCACGGCCAGCCGGCGACGCCGACGACGATGGGCAAGGAGCTCGCCGTGTTCGCGTGGCGGCTGCGCCGCGTGGAGCGGCAGGCTGCGGCATCCGAGTTCCTCGCCAAATTCTCGGGCGCGACCGGCACCTGGTCTGCGCACCTGGCCGCCGACCCGGATGCCGACTGGCCCGAGATCGCACGGGCGTTCGTCGAGTCGCTGGGCCTGGGCTTCAATCGCCTGACGACGCAGATCGAATCGCACGACTGGCAGGTCGAGCTGTACGACCGTGCCCGGCATGCCGGCGGCATCCTGCACAATCTTGCGACGGATGTCTGGACCTACATCTCGCTCGGATACTTCTCGCAGATCCCCGTCGCCGGGGCGACCGGCTCGTCGACCATGCCGCACAAGATCAACCCGATCCGGTTCGAGAACGCCGAGGCGAACCTCGAGATCGCCGGCGGCCTGTTCGCCACGCTGTCGCAGACGCTCGTGACCTCGCGGCTGCAGCGCGACCTGACCGACTCGACCACGCAGCGCAACATCGGCGTGGCGTTCGGGCACTCGCTGCTCGCGCTCGACAACCTGCGCCGCGGGCTGGGTGAGATCGCACTCGCTCAGGACGTGCTGGATGCCGACCTCGACACGAACTGGGAGGTGCTGGGCGAGGCGATCCAGACGGTGGTGCGCGCCGAGATCACCGCAGGGCGCTCGTCGATCTCAGACCCTTACGCGCTGCTGAAGGAGCTGACCCGCGGGCGTCGTGTGGGGGCGGTCGAACTGGCGGAGTTCATCCGCGGCCTCGACATCGGCGATGCAGCGCGCGAGCGCCTGCTGGCACTGACCCCGGCCGGATACACCGGCCTCGCCGCGCACCTGGTCGCCTCCTCGGACACGTAGCATCCACCCCACCCCGCTGCCCCCTCACCTCACCGCCTCTCCACCTCACCCCGCCTCTCCGAAAACTCCTGTTCTCGCGCACGCAGGAAGTCAGCGCTCCGCAACGTCCTGCGTGCGCAGGATCAGGAGTTTTCGCGCACGGGAGGGCGTTACGGCTTCGGGTCGTCCTCGGGTGCAGCAGGGGCGGCAGGGGGGGCGGGTGCGGCAGGGGGAGCGGCATCCGTCTCGGGGGGCAGCAGCACGGGGCGGTCGATCGTCTTGGCGACCTGCGCCGGGTCGACGGCGAGTATCAGCAGCGCCATCACCACGAGCACGACGATGAACGTGATGCCCGCGACGATCCCTGCGATCACGAGCGCGTGCTCGCGCTGACCCTCGAAGCGAGACTGGAAGACGCCCATCGACACGGCCGTGACGACACCGGCGAACACCGCGGCGATGAAGGCCAGCCCCAGCAGCTGGACCGGGCGCATGAGCTGGCGCCGGGTGGGCTTGTCGGTCATGCGGACTCCTCTTCGGGGATGGATACCTCACGCTGCGGGGTGAACGCGGCGATGCCCAGGTACACCGCGACGATCGCGGCGTAGCCGCCGAACAGTCCGACGGCGACGACGATCCCGGTGAGGGCGAACCACTGGCCGGCATCGTCGATGAAGTAGTCGTAGCTGAGATCGGGCGAGACGAGTCCGATCGCCATGGCCAGCACCACGGTCAGCACACCGACGGTGGTGCCGTCGCGTGCTTCGGACCGACGCTGCGGGTCGACGATCCCGGCCTCGCGCATGCGCAGCCGGTCGCGCCCGGCGCCGACGATCTCGACGATGCCGGTCACGGCGGCCCACGTGATGACGACGGCGAAGAACACGGGTGTCGTGTGCAGGGCCGGCACGATGGCCACGAGGCCGGCGACCAGGGTGATCGCCGCGTTCGTGATCCACGACCAACGGCGCCCGCCCGGGTAGGTCAGCGCGGCGGCAACCGCCAGCACGGCGGCCGTGACGATCGCGAACCCGGCGAACACGAACAGGCCGTAGCCCGCCGAGTGGTCGGGTGAGAAGGTGATCACCAGTGCCGCGACGAGCGCGATGATCGCGCGGGCGAGCTGGATGTTCCGCACGCGGACGCGGGGCACGGGCGACGCCGGGGCACCGGTCAGGGGCGAGGATGTCTCAGGCACGGCCAATCCTGGTTAGGCGACAGGGGTGTTCCCAGTCTAGTTCGCCCCCGGTGCGGCGGTTTCGGAGGAGCATCCGTCGGTCCCTCGCCCTACTCTGTGACGCATGACTTCTGCGCATATCGCCGATTCGCACGCCACCATCAAGGTCACCGGGGCCCGCGAGAACAACCTCAAGGATGTGACGCTCGAGATCCCCAAGCGCCGGCTCACCGTGTTCACCGGGGTGAGCGGCTCGGGCAAGTCGTCGCTGGTGTTCGCCACGATCGCAAACGAGTCGCGGCGGCTGATCAACGAGACGTACCCGACCTTCGTCCAGCAGTTCATGGGGCAGCTCACGCGACCCGATGTCGACGCACTCGAGAACGTGAGCCCCGCGATCGTCGTCGATCAGGAGCGGATGGGCGCCAATGTGCGCTCCACGGTCGGCACGGCCACCGACGTGCATGCCATGCTGCGGCTGCTGTTCAGCCGCCTCGGCCAGCCGCACGTGGGGTCGCCGCAGGCGTTCTCGTTCAACGTGCCGTCGGTGTCCGGCGCCGGCGCGGTCACGTTCGAGAAGAGCGGCACCAGAGTCAAGCAGCGGCGCTCATTCGAGATCACCGGTGGCATGTGTCCGCAGTGCGAGGGGCTCGGTGAGGCGAGCGATGTCGATCTCGACGAGCTGTTCGATCGCACCAAGTCGCTCAACGACGGGGCCATCACGATCCCGGGGTACAGCGTCGGCGGCTGGATGGTGAAGGGGTTCAGCGAGTCGGGACTGCTCGACGCCGACAAGCCGATCGCCGACTACACCGAGCAGGAGCGGAACGACTTCCTCTACAAGGAGCCGACCAAGATCAAGATGTCGGGCATCAACATGACCTACGAGGGTCTGGTGCCGAAGATCACGAAGTCGATGCTGCAGAAAGACAGGGATGCCCTGCAGCCGCACATTCGCGCGTTCGTCGAGCGCGCCGTGAAGTTCATGCCCTGCCCGGCATGCGACGGGACCCGCCTCAACGACGGGGCGCGGTCGTCGAAGATCGGCGGAGTGAGCATCGCGGATGCCGCAGCCATGCAGGTCACCGATCTCGCCGCGTGGCTCGACACCGTCGACGACCCCTCGGTGGCGCCGCTGATGCGGGGGCTGCGCGAGGCGGTGGGCTCGTTCCTCGACATCGGGCTCGGCTACCTCTCGCTCGACCGTGCCTCGGGCACGCTGTCCGGCGGCGAGGCGCAGCGGCTCAAGATGATCCGGCACCTGGGGTCGTCGCTCACCGACATCACGTACGTGTTCGACGAGCCGACCGCGGGACTGCACCCGCACGACATCCAGCGCATGAACGAACTGCTGCAGCTGCTGCGCGACAAGGGCAACACGGTGCTCGTCGTCGAGCACAAGCCCGAGGTCATCGCGATCGCCGAGCACGTGGTCGACCTGGGGCCGGGCGCCGGCCGCGCAGGCGGCGAGATCATGTTCGAGGGGGATGTCGCGGGCCTGCGCGCGAGCGACACAGTCACCGGCCGCTTCTTCGACCATCGCGTGCAGCTCAAGGAGTCGGTGCGGTCGCCCCAGGGGGCACTCGAGATCCGCGGCGCGTCGCAGCACAACCTCGTCGACGTCGATGTCGATGTGCCGCTCGGCATTCTGACCGTCGTCACCGGGGTGGCCGGGTCGGGCAAGTCGTCGCTCATCCACGGCAACGTGCCCGCGTTCGACGACATCGTGGTCGTCGACCAGTCGCCGATCAAGGGCAACCGGAGGTCGAGTCCGGCGACCTACACCGGCATCCTCGACACGATCCGAAAGGAGTTCGCGAAGGCGAACGGCGTGAAGCCGACCCTGTTCAGCGCGAACTCCGAGGGCGCATGCCCGGCGTGCAAGGGGCTGGGCGTCATCATCACGAACCTCGGCTTCACCCAGACCGTCGAGACCCTGTGCGAGCTGTGCGACGGATCGGGCTTCAGCGACGAGGTGCTCGGATACACCCTCGACGGCAAGAACATCGCCGAAGTGCTCGCGATGTCGGCGGCGGAGGCATCCGACTTCTTCCCCACCGGCGCCGCGCACACGACGCTCGTGCGCATGGTCGATGTGGGACTGGGCTATCTGACGCTCGGGCAGGCGCTCAACACTCTGTCGGGCGGCGAGCGGCAACGCGTGAAGCTCGCCATCTCGATGGCGAAGAAGGGCGCGGTCTACGTGCTCGACGAGCCGACCACCGGGTTGCACCTGGCCGATGTCGACAACCTGCTGGCTCTGCTGGACCGACTGGTCGACGCCGGCAACTCGGTGATCGTCATCGAGCACCACCAGGCCGTCATGGCCCACGCCGACTGGATCATCGACCTCGGCCCCGGCGCGGGCCACGACGGCGGGCGGGTCGTCTTCGAGGGCACGCCCAGCGACCTCGTCACGGCGCGCTCGACTCTGACCGGTGAGCACCTGGCAGATTATGTGGGTCGTCCGCGACACTGAGGCAGTGAGCGCGCAACCGCGCGTGCCGCTCTGGTGGTTCATCCGCACTGCGCGGGTCGTGCACCGGAGCCGAGCGTGGTCGCGACCGGTTTCAGGGCAGTGTCGGCGACGTCTGCCTTCACCTCGATATCGAGCAGGATCACCCGGCGTACCGCCAGGGCACGGTTCAGAGACCGGCGCCGGGGTTCAGGATGCCCTGCGGGTCGAGCGCCCGCTTGATGCGCTGGTTGAGCTCGAGCACATCCTCGCCGAGGTAGTCGCCGAGCCACGGGCGCTTCAGGCGCCCCACACCGTGTTCGCCGGTGATCGTGCCGCCGAGCTCGATCGCGAGGTGCATGATCTCGCCGTAGGCGGCGTCCG
>NZ_JBKEAF010000124.1:0-2292 GCF_047971895.1 Microbacterium sp. | reverse complement strand
CATCTGCCGCACGATGACCTCGATGTGCTTGTCGTGGATCGGAACACCCTGCGAGCGGTACACGCCCTGCACGCCGCCGACGAGGTACTTCTGCGCCTCGCGAGCGCCCTGCACGCGCATGACCTCCTTGGGGTCGAGCGTGCCGACCTGCAAGGGCTGGCCCACCGTGACGTGCTGGCCGTCCTCGACCAGGAGCGTCGCGCGCTTGAGCACCGGGTAGACGTGCTGCTCATCGCCGACGTCGGGCGTGAGGATCACCTTGCGAGACTTCTCGGTCTCCTCGATGGTGATCCGGCCGTCGGCCTCGGCGATCGGCGAAGCACCCTTTGGAGTGCGCGCCTCGAACAGCTCCTGCACGCGGGGCAGACCCTGCGTGATGTCCTCGGCCGACGCCGACCCACCGGTGTGGAAGGTACGCATCGTCAGCTGGGTTCCGGGCTCACCGATCGACTGGGCGGCGATGATGCCGACCGCTTCGCCGATGTCCACGATCGACCCGGTCGCAAGCGACCGGCCATAGCACTGCGCGCACACACCGACGGCGGAGTCACAGGTGAGCACCGAGCGCACCTTGATCGACTCGATCCCGGCGGCGACCAGCGCGTTGATCTCGGGGTCACCGACATCGGAACCAGCCGCAAGCAGCACCTCACCAGACTCGCTGACCACATCGGTGGCAAGCGTCCGGGCGAACACCGAGTTCTCCGCGTTGTCATCGCGGTGCAGCGTGCCGTCGGCACCCACGGTCGCGATCGGAAGCTCCAGGCCCTTGCTGGTGCCGCAGTCCTCTTCGCGGATGATGACGTCCTGCGACACGTCCACCAGACGACGGGTGAGGTACCCGGAGTCGGCGGTACGCAACGCGGTGTCGGCAAGGCCCTTACGCGCGCCGTGCGTGGCGATGAAGTACTCGGCGACGGACAGGCCTTCGCGGTACGACGACACGATCGGGCGCGGGATGATCTCACCCTTGGGGTTGTTCACCAGGCCACGCATACCGGCGATGTTCCGGATCTGCAGCCAGTTACCACGGGCACCGGAGGAGACCATGCGGTTGATGGTGTTGTCCTCGGGGAAGTTCGCCCGCATCGCCACCTGAACCTCGTCAGTGGCTTCGGTCCAGATCTTGATGAGCTCCTGACGACGCTCGGCGTCGGTGGTCAGACCCTTCTCGTACTGCGCCTGCGCCTTGGCGGCTTCCTTCTCGTGCTTGGCGACGATCTCGGCCTTCTCCGGCGGGGTGATGATGTCGCTGAGTGCGACGGTCACGCCCGAACGGGTGGCCCAGTAGAAGCCGGCGTCCTTGATGCGGTCCAGCGTCGCAGCCACCTCGACCTTGGGGTATTCCTCGGCGAGCTTGTTCACGATCTGCGACAGCTTGCCCTTGTCGGCCTGCTCCCGCACGAACGGGTAGCCCTTGGGCAGGGTGTCGTTGAAGATCGCTTGGCCGAGCGAGGCGTCGACCAGACCGTGCCGCTCGTAGCCGTCGGGGCCGTCGCCTTCGAGGAAGGTCAGACCCGGAACACGGATGCGTACCTTGGCCTGCAGGTCGAGCGTGCCCTCGTCGCGGGCGAGGATCGCCTCGGAGACCGAGCCGAACACGCGGCCTTCGCCGAGCGCGCCGTCCTTGACGGTGGTCAGGTGGTGCAGACCGATGATCATGTCCTGGCTGGGCAGGGTGACCGGGCGGCCATCGCTGGGCTTGAGGATGTTGTTCGAGGCGAGCATCAGGATGCGTGCCTCGGCCTGGGCCTCGACGCTCAACGGCAGGTGAACCGCCATCTGGTCACCGTCGAAGTCGGCGTTGAACGCGGCACACACGAGCGGGTGCAGCTGGATGGCCTTGCCCTCCACGAGCTGCGGCTCGAACGCCTGGATGCCCAGGCGGTGCAGGGTGGGGGCACGGTTGAGCAGCACCGGACGCTCGCGGATGATCTCTTCGAGCACGTCCCACACCTCGGGGCGGTAGCGCTCGACCGCGCGCTTGGCGGCCTTGATGTTCTGGGAGTGCCCCAGGTCGATCAGACGCTTGATCACGAACGGCTTGAACAGCTCCAGCGCCATCTGCTTGGGCAGACCGCACTGGTGCAGCTTCAGCTGCGGACCGACGACGATCACCGAGCGGCCCGAGTAGTCCACGCGCTTGCCGAGCAGGTTCTGACGGAACCGGCCCTGCTTGCCCTTGAGCATGTCCGAGATGGACTTCAGTGGACGGTTGCCCGGTCCGGTGACAGGACGACCGCGGCGGCCGTTGTCGAACAGCGAGTCGACGGCCTCCTGGAGCATCCGCTT
>NZ_JBKEAF010000042.1:0-8735 GCF_047971895.1 Microbacterium sp. | reverse complement strand
GGGCCGGATCGAGTAATAAGAGTTGCCCGTCATGAAGCGATTGAAGTTCAGCCAGTCGGCTTTCGTCCGCACGCCAAATCCGTTGCGGTAGATACGGACTCCTTGGGACGCGGCCATCCAGCCCTCGTAGTCATCCTTACTCCCGAAAAGGTCCCGCGTCGCCCTTCTCTGGATCACGTCGACGCGGGCGTCGAATGGCCCGGGATCAGCGATCACGAATCCGCCGTCTGGTCCGTCGACGAACTCTGCGTTCCCATTGTCGAGACGCACTTCAGTTTCCAAACGGCAGAAGTACCGGTCGTCACCTTCCCTGAGTCCGAGTTCTCGGAGCTTGGGCGTGGAATCCAGCAGCCAGGCGAGGAACTGGTCTCCGTTGTCATCTCGGATGAGGCGTTCCCAAGTCGACTGCGCGTCGACGCCGCGGTCCGGTCGCAGGAAACGGGCGCTGAACTCACCCTGGATCGTCAAGACTCCGTCGGCGTACCGAAGGGTGTACCGGATGGCCGACTGGTCGAGGGCTTGCTGCGACACTTCCCGGAGGTCCATCCGGGTGCCGTTGATGAACATGGTGATGCGGAAGCCTTGGTGCTCGCTATATGGGGAGATCATTCCCGCCAGCCGCGCTTGTAGACTCCCGACATTCGACCAGACGTCGAGATTGTTCAGTCCTCGAACGACGACTCTGGTGCCCACTCTCGTCTCTGGGGGTCCGGGGAGGATGAAGATCTCGACGTCCCGCAGAGACTCGGCGTCAGCGAATGCATCCCAGTCGATGGTGCATGTGAGGGGCTCTTCGGAGTCCATCCTCGTTGTTAGGTCGACAAGGCGCCCTAACCGTTGCACACCGAGTCGCCCCAGGCCCTTGTCTCCCAGTGGCGTGCGACTGAACTTCGCTGAGGTCCAGTCCTCCTTCTTCAGAGCACCCTTATTGCTCGCCGAGACAGTGAGCCATCCACGGACGATATCGTCCGCGGACATTCCGGTTCCAGCGTCGAGGACCTCTATCCGCCCCTGCAAGTACTCCGGTAGGGCACGAAGCGCCTCGGTGGCAGCCTGAAGCCGCGCCTTGAGATCTCGCGCAGCGTCAGCATCGCTAGGTAGCTCCTGCTCGAGCTCCTGGATCGTCGCTTGAAGTTCTCGTCGACGAGCGGCGATCTCTGTTGCTGTGTCCGCGGAGACTTCGATCCCGGCGAGGTCTGTCCATACCTGTGTGTCTATCCGCACATCGACGCCTCGGGAGTCGGCGTCATACGAGTTCTTGATGAGCTCGGTGAGCGCTTGCAAGTCGTCGGTGATCAGATCTTGGCCGAGCTTGAACACGACCGTGGGGTGCACACTCAAGTGCGTGGCGTCGCGGTTCGTTACCTGCATGGTGGCTCCAGTTTGCCCTTGAAAGCGTCTCCCCGAGACTACTAGCCGCGTCGATCCACACTGCGCGCGGGAGGGCGATGGAGCCCCCACGAGAGCGCCGCGGTTTCTGTGCTGACAAGCACTTCACGTAAACGCTCGTCAAACGAGCCGCCAGAGGTCCGGCCGTGGCGGTCACTCACGTACTGGTGCCAACGAGATGGGTGGCGGGCCTGGCCGACCTGCCATACCATGTCGTGGCCCTGCAGGTGCAACACCTCCGCAAGCCAGCGGAGCTGCTCCTCGAAGTTGCGACGCGCTGCTCCCGTCACGGGTATCGTTCCGAAGCCAATGAGTACCTGCTCGGCCGCGACGATGGCTTCCAGCAGCGGCGGTCGAGCAATCTCCCACCCATGCACATCGTGCCCCAACACAGCTATGTCCCTGGAGGACGCACTCGCAATGGCGAAGAGGTTGGCGATTCGCATCTGTTCAAAGCCGAGGATTCGTGCTGCGAGCCGAACCCGCCCGAGAGTCCGGCTTTCGGCGCCGAGCGGAGGATTCGCGAGCACAGCTAACAGAAAAGGGGAACCGTCGTCGATCTGCGCGATAGAAGGAGATGCCGCTGCCTGCACACGTGTCGGCGAACGGTGCGCGCTCCTGTCGACATGTGATGACACTGATCCTCCAAGGACGAATGCGGCGGCTGAAGCGTACGTTGGCTAATTGAATGGGCCTCCTCACAATCGAGGCCATCCGTGGTGTTGCATCAACCACACACCATCCTCGCAGCGCTTCGCCACGAGCCGCTCACCCTGTCGCAGTCGCCATCCATACTCGGCGACGTGACTTCCCGCACCGGTTGGCTGCTGCAAAACGGTGTTTCTGCGGAGTCCGGCAACTTCTCGGCAACTTCGCCGCAGAAATCTGCTCGGAGCCGACCGACGAAGATTCAAGAGCCGGGAGAAATTAGCCTCTGACCGGCTATTTTTGGCGGAGACGGAGGGATTTGAACCCTCGGTCCCCGTAAGGGGACTCCACCTTAGCAGGGTGGTGCACTAGGCCTGACTATGCGACGTCTCCAGGCATCCCGACCCCGAAGAGCACCGGATGCGCCCAGCAATCATAACCGCTCGACCTGGGCACGGCGAACTCGCGCTCGCACCCGAAGCGCTACCGCTCGGGCGTCGTGCACGTGACCTGACCGGCGGTCTGGCCGGTGATGACATCGGGCAGCGTGATGACCTCTTCGGGCACGGACACCTCCGCGCCCCCCGATTCGGTCGGCACCGGAGACCCCGACGGCGACGCAGACGGCGTCGGCTTGGGCGCCGCTTCGCCGACGACCTCCTGGCTGTTGCCGGCACTGGGCTTGCCCGAGATCGCGATCGGCTGGTTTTCGGCGAGCGCGGTGAACAGCACGCCGGCGGCTTCGGTGAGCGGCATCACCCGTTCACCGCCGGGTGTGTAGTACGTGGGGTACTGCACGAAGACGATGTCGTCGTACGTCACGTCCTTGACGGCCATGGCGATCTGCACCATGCGAGTGGGGTTCGCGAGCGTCTCACTCAGCAGCAGCTGTCCGCTGGTGACCTGCTGCATGGCGGTGGTCGCGAGGTTGAACAGCGTGCCGGCGTCCGACAGCACTTCGCCGGACTGCAGCTTGCGCACCATCGACGACATGAACTGCTGCTGGTTCGAGATGCGGCCGAGGTCTGACCCGTCGCCGATGCCGTGGCGGATCCGCAGGAACTGCAGCGCCTGCGCGCCGACGAGCGTGTGCGTGCCCTCGGCGAGTCGCAGGCCGGTGTGCCCGTCGTCGATCTGGCCGGCGACGCAGACATCCACTCCCCCGATGGCGTCCGACATGTTGATGACGCCGGTCCAGCGGATGGCGCCGGCGAACTGGATGTCGACCCCGGTCAGGTTCTCGACGGTCAGCACCGTGCAGGCCAGCCCGCCGTACATGTACGACGCGTTGAGCATCTGCGAGCTCATCGCCGAGTAGCGGCCGCCCTCACCGTCGGGGCAGGACGGGATCGGCACCATCATGTCGCGGGGAAACGACACGACGGTGACGCGGCGCGGGTTGTCGCCGATGTGCAGCAGCATGGTGACGTCGTTGCGTTCCCCGCCCTCATCCTCTGCGCAGCGCGGGAAGAGCTCGAGACTCTGCCCCTCGCACGAGTCGGTGCCCACCAGCAGCAGGTTCACACCGCCCTCGATCTCACCGATCGTCGGCGGCAGCTGCACGTCGCCTTCGAGCTCGACCGACATGTCGGCGACCGTTTGGGTCGCGTTCCACACCGCGAACGCGGCGGTGCTGACGGTGCCGATGAGGGCGACGACGAGCACGACCGCGAGGATCTTCGCGATCTGTGCGAGCGGGTGCGGCGACGTCAGCTGCCCGTGACGCGCCACCGGCTGCCGCGCACCGCGCGTAGAGCTCTCGTCTCTCACCGGGGTCCTCTCGAATAAAGGGCCTCACGCATCACACACTGCGGAGGGTGTGGGATTCGAACCCACGGGACATTGCTGCCCACTGGTTTTCAAGACCAGATCCTTCGGCCGCTCGGACAACCCTCCAGACGATCGAGTCTACCGATGAGCCGTCTGCCATCCTCCCAGCGGCGGCTGGGGAGTGGCTGGATGCGGCATCCGCCCGCGTCACTCGACCACGGCACGCGGGCCGTGCACCGTGGCGCCGAGCTCACGCAGCACGGCCGCGACCCCGCCGTCCTGAACCGACGCCGTGATCTCGCCCGCGGCATCCCGCACCTCCTGCGGGCCCTGCGCCATCGCGACCGCACGGCCGCCCTTCTCGAGCGCCCACTGGAACATGCCGACGTCGTTGCGTCCGTCGCCCATGACGAGCACGTCGGCGGGTTCGATGCCCAGCCACTGCCGCACGAGCTCGAGAGCGGTGCCCTTGTCGACCCCCTGCGGGGCGATGTCGAGCCACGCCGACCAGCCGATCGCATACGACACCTGGTTGAGGCCGACCTGCTCGATCAGCCGCGCGAACGCGGCCTCGTCGTGACCGGGCGAGACGACGACCACACGCGACACCTCGGACTGCGCGAGCTCGTCGAACGTCACCCGCCGCGCCTGCACGAGGTTCCAATCCTCGAGGTGGTCGGTGAACAGGCGGTTGCCGTCGGGCAGTTCGACCAAGTAGTTGGCCTTGGGCAGGTGCTCGCGCAGCAACCGCAGCACGGCGGTGGGATCGAAGGTCTCGATGTGCGCGCGCTCGTACTCCAGGTCGTCGGCGTCGACGCGCCGCAGCACCACCGCGCCGTTCGAGCACACGACGTATTCGGGAGCGAGTTCGAGAACCCGCAGGATGCCACGGGTCGACGCCCAGCTGCGACCCGTGGCGACCATGACCTCGTGACCGGCATCGCGCGCGTGCCGCACGGCGGCGACCACGCCGGGGCTCAGCGACTCGTCCTCGAGCAGCACCGTGCCGTCGAGGTCGAGGGCGATGAGCAGCTGCGGCGTCGCGATGTCGGCGTGGGCGACCTCTTCGACGATCTCGGCCGCATCGGCCGGGGGAACGACCTCGACACTGCCCGTCTCGGGGAGGTGCGCGCCCGCGCTCACCTCAGCGGCTCCAGCACGTCGAGTCCGAGGTAGGGACGCAGCGCCTCGGGCACGATCACCGACCCGTCGGCCTGCTGATGCGTCTCGAGCAGGGCGACGATCCACCGGGTAGTGGCGAGGGTGCCGTTGAGGGTTGCCACCGGCTGCGTCCTCCCGCCCTCGCCCCGGTGGCGGATGTCGAGCCGCCGCGCCTGATACGTCGTGCAGTTCGAGGTCGAGGTCAGCTCGCGGTACGCGCCCTGCGTGGGCACCCACGCCTCGACGTCGTACTTGCGCGCGGCCGACGAGCCCAGGTCGCCCGCGGCGATGTCGATCACGCGGTAGCTCAGCCCGAGGGCCTGCAGCATCTCCTCCTGCCAGGCCAGCAGCCGCAGGTGCTCGGCCTCGGCGTCGGCCGGGTCGGCGTAGACGAACATCTCGAGCTTGTTGAACTGGTGCACGCGGATGATGCCGCGTGTGTCCTTGCCGTGCGATCCGGCCTCGCGGCGGTAGCACGTCGACCAGCCGGCGTAGCGCAGAGGGCCACCCGACAGGTCGAGGATCTCGTCCTTGTGGTAGCCCGCGAGAGCCACTTCGCTGGTGCCCACGAGGTACAGGTCGTCAGCCTCGAGCCGGTACACCTCATCGGCGTGCTCGCCGAGGAACCCGGTGCCGCGCATGATCTCGGGGCGCACGAGCGTCGGCACCACCATCGGCGTGAAGCCGCCCGCGAGCGCCTTCTGCAGCGCCATGTTCATCAGCGCGATCTCGAGCCGCGCGCCGACGCCCCGCAGAAAGTAGAAGCGTGCCCCCGACACCTTCGCGCCGCGCTCCATGTCGATCGCGCCGACCAGTTCACCGAGTGCGAGATGGTCGCGCGCAGGGAAATCGAAGATCGGGATGTCTCCGACGCGCCGCAGTTCGACGAAGTCGTCCTCTCCGCCGGCCGGGACGCCGTCGATGACGATGTTCTCGATGCGACTCATCGCCTCGGTGGCGACGGCCTCGGCACCCGTCACCGCCTGCTGTGCGAGCTTGACCCGTTCGGCCAGGCTCTTCGCCTCGGCCACCAGCGCCGCCTTCTCGTCCTTCGGCGCCTGCGCGACGGTCTTGCCGAACGCGTTCTGCGCCGCCCGCAGCTCCTCGAAGGCCGAGATCGCGGCACGGCGCCCGCGGTCGGCGGCGAGCGCGGCATCCACCGTCTCCGGCGCGTGCCCGCGGGCGACCTGCGACCGCTTCACCAGGTCGGGGTCGTCACGCAGCACGAGAGGATCGATCATCCTGGCAAGTCTAGTCGGCGGGAATCTGGCGCTATCGTGTGCACATGGCGGAGCGACGGAGCAGGCGCGGACGCGCCGCGCTCGTCTACAACCCCATCAAGGTCGACAAGCGCGCGCTGCGCGCAGCGGTGTCGGGCCGGTCGTCGCGCGCGGGCTGGGCGCGGCCGCTGTTCTTCGAGACGACGATCGAGGACCTCGGCCAGAAGGCGACCCGGCAGGCGCTCGACCAGGCGGTGGATGCGGTGCTCGTCGCCGGCGGCGACGGCACCGTGCGCGCGGTCGCCGAAGCCCTCACCGGCACCGGCGTGCCGCTGACCATCGTCCCCAGCGGCACGGGCACCCTGCTCGCGCGCAACCTGGGTCTGCCCCTGCTCGAACCCGAGCACATGATCGACGCGACCTTCACCGGCGACACGATCGCGATCGACGTCGGCATCGCGACCCTCACGCGTGTCGACGGCGAGCACGAGGAATATGCCTTCGTGGTGATGGGTGGAATCGGGCTGGATGCCGCGATGATCGCGAACACACGACCGAAGCTGAAGAAGACCGTCGGCTGGGTCGCGTACATCGACGGGGCGGCCCGGTCGCTGCCGAACGCCAAGCCGTTCC
Organism: Microbacterium sp.; assembly: GCF_047971895.1. Lineage (GTDB taxonomy): Bacteria > Actinomycetota > Actinomycetes > Actinomycetales > Microbacteriaceae > Microbacterium. Next base: position 1,914 of record NZ_JBKEAF010000042.1, on the reverse strand, counting down.
GCGTTGTGTACCAGCTGGAGGGCCGGCGCATGCACACCGCGAAGGTGCAGAGTGTGCTGTTCGCCAACTGTGGGGCGCTGCCGGCGGGCATCTCGCTGGTGCCGGACGCCTCGATCACCGACGGCCGGCTCGATGTCGCCGTGATCCAGCCGGCGGGATGGTTCGGGTGGCTGGGCGTGTGGCGCAAAGTGTGGTGGGACAACAGCGTGCTGCGTCGGTTCCGCGCGGGGCGGCGTGTGCTGCAGTACCGCGGCCGCGCCGCCTCGGTGCGCTATCGGCACGGCAGCAGCATCGAGGTGGCCGCGGAGTGGCCGAGCGCCGTGCAGCTCGACGGCGACGAGTTCGGCAAGGCCACGCGGGTACGCTGCCGCCTCGAGCCGGGCGGCCTGCGCGTCACCGTGCCGCACGGGCACGACACATCGCGGCTGTGACGCTTGGCTCGTATCTCGACTCTCGCGTGACCGTCATCGCCGTGGTGCTGGCGTCCACGGGCGCCGAGGCGGCCGGGGCCTCGCTCACGGGCGACGGTCAGATCGAGAACGGCGGTGCGATTGCCCTGGATGCCTCGAACCGGCGGCATCGAGCAGTTTTCGGCGATTCGCGCGTGCGTCGGAGCGCGTCGCCGCTCCCCGTGCTGGCACGTCCCCGCGCAGCCCTGTCCCCTCGCCGCGCGGGCGAAGGAATAGACCACCCCCGCTCGGCGCTTGCACCGGGGGATGACTCTTTCACCGTTGCAGCTGTCCGTTCTCGACCTCGTCCCCGTGCGCACCGGGCAGTCCAGCGCGCAGGCGGTCGCCGCATCCCTCGCCCTCGCCCGCACCGCCGACGACCTCGGGTTCACCCGCTACTGGTTCGCCGAGCACCACAACATGCCTGCGGTCGCCTCGACCTCGCCGCCAGTGCTCGCCGCAGCCGCCGCGGCGCGCACCGAGCGCATCCGGGTCGGCTCGGGCGGCGTCATGCTCCCGAACCACTCGCCGCTCGTGGTCGCCGAGCAGTTCGCCGCGCTCGAGGCCCTCGCCCCGGGCCGCGTCGATCTCGGCATCGGCCGCGCACCGGGCAGCGACCCGGTGATCACCCAGTTGCTGCGCATGTCGGGCACCACCAGCGACGTCGAACGGTTCCCCGACCACGTGCGCGACATCGTGCGGCTCGCCTCGCCGGACGGCGCGACCGTGCAGTTCACATCGGGCGGTGCCTACGATGTGCACGCCACCCCCGCCGCGACCGGCACACCCGAGGTGTGGCTGCTCGGCTCGAGCGACTACTCCGCGCAGCTCGCGGCCGCCCTGGGCTTGCCGTACGTGTTCGCCAACCACTTCTCCGGGCAGGGGCTCGAGCGCGCGCTCGACCTGTACCGCACGCAGTTCCAGCCCAGCGAGTCCCTGGCCACGCCGCGCACCTTCCTCACGGCGAACGTCATCGCCGCACCGACCGCTGAGGAGGCCGACGAGCGCGCTCTCCCCCAGCAGCGCATGATGGCGCGGCTGCGCACGAACAAGCCGCTCACCCCCCTCGAGACCGTCGAGCAGGCGCAGGCCGGGGCCGCCGAGTTCGACGGTCTGGCCGCGTCGGTCATGCAGTCCGCCCGCGCCGGCTGGTTCGTCGGCGACCCGGCAACGGTGGCAGCCGACCTGCGCGCGGTCGCCGAGCGGTGGGGCGTCGACGAGGTGATGATCTCGCCGGTCGCGGGCTCCTACGACGCCGAGCCAATGGAGGCCTCACCCGGCCGCGTGCAGACGCTCGTGCTGCTGGCCGCCGCCGTCTGACCCCGGCGCGACACTCCCCGGGCTCGCTCGAGATCAGACCGCGCAGCCATACGCGGGCCTCGACGAACACGTCGTCGGAGTAACGCTCGGGGTAGCGCACGATGGCGCGGTCGGCACGCGGGTACGAGCCGAGGAACACCACCTT
>NZ_JBKEAF010000060.1:0-11335 GCF_047971895.1 Microbacterium sp. | reverse complement strand
GATGCCGGGGTGTCGGGCATGCTCGGCCAGATCGGCATCGCCCTGCTGGCGGCCTCGCGCGCGACCAGCGACGTGGAGACTGCGACGAACGCTACGGGCAGCCGCACCTGCGCGCGCTCTATGATGGGTCTGGGGGTGGGCGTGAACGTCAACGACGAGAGGGTCGCACGCGAAGACCTAGAGCGCGCCATCGCCGGGGGCCGGGCAGAAGAGATCGCGACGGCGATCGTGTGCAACGTCTGGCCGCTGTACAACACGCACTACGAGCTGATGTGCCGCGCGCTGGTCTCACTGCCCAGTGGCGTGCTCGAGCAGCACCCGATCCTGCGGGCGCTGCACCCGATGACCCCGGTGCTCGCCCGCACGATCCGCCCGTTCCGTCCGCTCGGCACCGTCCCCAACGCCCGCACGGCCGATCCGGACGAGCTCGACCTGACGACGCTCGTGCACATCCTGGCCTCGCGCATGAGCGGCGACGAGCCGGGGGCACTCAGCCACGCCAAGCGTCTGGAGGACCGCATCGCCCAGGTGCGCACCGAGTCGCGGGAACGCACCGACGGGCCCCTCTGGTACTTCCACCTGCAGATCGGATCGACACTGCTGTCCGCGGGCAAGTCGGCGCGCGCCCTGCTGGCCTTCGCCACGGCCCGCCAGCTGGCAGCGCTCGCACCGCAGCCCGACGCCGAACGACTCGTGCTCGGGCGCACCGCACTCGCGCACGCCGTTCGCGGCTCGCTCGATGACGCGCGTCGCCTCCTGTCGGAAGCGGCAGAGCTTCCCCCGCCCACCCCGGCGCATATCGGCTCGAGCGCGGCGACCGAGGCGGCGGCCGCCGCGCTGGTGGCCGTCGACCGCATGACGGACGACCTCGACGAACGTCTGTACGAGATCGAATCGTACGACAGCTACGAGATGTCGTGGCCCTTCGCGCTGCTGGCCCGCACCCGGGCGCACCTCGCGCGGCACCAGCCGGACGACGCCCTGGAGGTGACGCGCCTGGCCGCCGACAGCCATCCGCCGTTCCCCGGCACGTTCGCCACCGACGTCATCACGGCGATGACCATCGAGTCTCTGGCGACCTCCGGTGATCTCAGCCGTGCGGCCAAGGTCGTCGATGCCGACCAGAGGGCGGAGAAGAGAGGGATTCTGACGCGTCTCGCCCTGGTGCGGCTGGCGCTGTTCGACGGCGACGTCCGCGGCGCGACGCAGGACCTGCGCGACCTCATCGACGACACCGCCCCGGGCCCCGCCCAGCGCGCAAAGATCACGGTCCTGGCGGCATGGCTGGAGTTCGTGCGCACCGGCGACGTCGACCCGCACACCGCGGCGACCATCGCGCAACTGGGCACCAAGGTCAACCACCGCCGCCTGTTCGCCACGACTCCGCAGCCGGTCGTGGACTGCGTGCTCTCGCATCTGCCCGCAGAGACGGCACAGGCGATGCGCGCGGCCCTGGCGGGCGTGGAACACATGGACGTGCGAGAGCGGCCGCGGCTGACCAACCGCGAGCTGCTCGTGCTGCGGGCGCTGACGCTGCACCCGACGACAGCATCGATCGCCGCCGCGCTGCATGTGTCGCCCAACACGATCAAGTCGCAGCTGCAGTCGCTGTATCGCAAGCTCGGCTGCTCGACCCGGGAAGAGGCGGTGCAGGTCGCTTCGCGCCTGCGGCTGTGCGATGCCGCGTGCGGCAGCACCGCGGAGCATATCCCGCTCGCGCGAGAGGCACGTCTGCGCTGAGTCGCAGCGGGCTCACACGAAGCGCACCGTCTGCTGCAGGCGCGAGCGGATGTCGAACAGCTCGTTCCCACCGACGTCGCGGGCGCCGGGCACACCCTGGCGCAGCAGCGTCGCCAGGGCGCTGCGGCGCACGACCGCCACGGGCGTGCCGCGCACCGCGCCCAGCGGAGTGACGGCCTGGGCGAGGTCGTCGTCGGGCAGCACGACGATGCCGCCGCCGAAGCGCACGCGTGCGGCGCGGCCGATGCGCCGCGCGCGTGCGAGCAGCGCGGTGACGGGCGCGGAGCGCCCGACGACCGCGCCGGTGATCTCGCTGCGACGGAACCCGACCGGCCCGCCGAAGTCCTCGGACATCACGCTGTACAGACCCGAGGGGCTCAGCACGATGTGGTCGAGCTTCTCTTCGGGGTCGGCGTCGACGGCGACGTCGTGCCATGCGGTGAACGCCATGCCCAGGTCGGCGATCGTGCGCGCCGTCGCCTCCTCGGCCAGCGCATCGGCGAGCATGCGGCGCAGGTCTCGTGGCGCGGTGCGCACGAGGGCCGGGTCGTACGGGTCGTCCACATCGACGCCGCGGCCGGCCCATTCGCGGATGAGCGCCAGATAGCGCTCGCGGCGCCAGCCGCCGGGATGCCCGTACGACCGGGCGCGGGGGCGCGAGTCGCGTGCCGCGGGGGCGGGGCGCCAGCCGGCCGGATCGGCGGTCGTGCCGGCGGCGGTGCCCCGTGGCATCCCGTCTGCGAAGCCGTGCCCGCGGTCGTACGCCGCGCGTGCATCGGCGGTGCCCACGAGCTCCCAGGCGCGTTGCACCAGGATGAACACCTCCGCGTCGCCACCGGTGTCGGGATGGGTCTCGCGCAGGCGCACCCGATAGGCGCGACGCAGCTCGTCGTGCTCGGCGGTGGCAGCGACGCCGAGGATCTCGTAGGCAGAGGCGGAAAGCGGGCTGTCGAACACGTCACGCTCCCTCGTTGCGGCGAGCATAGGCGGCGGTGCTGCGGCTCGACAGCACGAGCACCACGAGGGTGTCGACGGCGAGCAAGAGCAGACTCGTGCGCAGCATGATCTCCTGCCCCTGCACCCACCACGCGGTGAACGACGACACGATCGAGACGGCTGCGAAGGGCATGATCACGACGCGCGGCCAGTTGTGCCCCCGGTAGACCAGCAGCGATCCGGTGATCGTGGTGATCGGGCGCTTCACCCCCACAGCGGCGTCCGGGGTCGGTAGGCGAGTGCTGCGGCGCCGGTGCCGGGGTCGAGGTCGGCGATGGTCGCCGGGTTCCAGCGCGGGGAGCGGTCCTTGTCGACCAGTTGCGCACGGATGCCCTCGACCAGGTCGGGCGCGCTCGTGGCGAACCACAGCACGACGGCGTACTCCTGCGCGAGCGCGGCGCGCAGGTCCGGCAGCTCGCGTGCCCGGCGCACGGCGGCGAGGGTGGCGGCGAGGCCGGTCGGCGAGAGGGACTCGAGGGTGTCGGCGGTGGCGGATGCCTCGGCCTCGGGCCGCCTGCGAAGCCGCTGGACGATCTCGGCGACGGTGCCGGCGGCGAAGGCGTCGTCGATCCATGCCCGGGCTGCGTCGAGAGCGGATGCCTGCGGCACCTGTGCCGCAGCACGCACGGCGTCGGCGGGGTCGCCGCCCGACAGGCTCGCAGCGAGCTCGGCGAGCCGGTCGGACGGCACGAGGTGGTCGGCGAAGCCGGTGTGGATCGCGTCGGCGGCGTTCATCGACGCGCCGGTGAGCCCGAGGTACTCGCCGAGTCGGCCGGGGGCGTGCGCAAGCAGCCAGGTGCCCCCGACATCCGGCGCGAACCCGATGCGGGTCTCGGGCATCGCCAGCCGCGAGCGCTCGGTCACCACGCGGATCGCGGCGTGGCCGGCCAGGCCGATGCCGCCGCCCATCGTGATCCCGTCCGCGATCGCCACGATGGGCATGGGGTACTCGGCGATGAGGGCATTCAGGGCGTACTCCTCGCGGAAGAAGACGCCGGTGTCCTCGGGGCGGCCGGCGACGATCTGTTCGTAGAGCCCCCGCACATCGCCGCCGGCGCACAGCCCGCGGTCGCCGGCACCGTCGAGCAGCACGACGTGCACACCGGGGTCGTCGCGCCACCGTTCGAGTGCCGCGGTGAGGTCGCGGATCATGCCCAGGTCGAGCGCGTTGAGCGCTTCGGGCCGGTCGAGGGTGAGGTGCCCGAGCGCACCCTCCGTGCGGGCGAGAACGCGCGTTTCAGCCATACCGACAACGCTACCCGCGCCCGCGGGCGCGGTGTCGCATCGCAAGGCGCTAGGACACCGGCGGTGCTTTCCGCAAGGATAAGGGGAGTGCTCCCGGACGAGAGGTGGCTTCATGCCCGACGGACAGGTGCTGGAGTTCTCCGGCGTCAGCAAGCGTTTCGGTGCGGTCGCCGCCGTCTCCGACTTCTCGGCTCGAGTCGAGCCCGGTGTGGTCACCGGGTTCCTCGGCCCCAACGGTGCCGGCAAGACGACCTCGCTGCGCATCCTGCTCGGGCTCGTCCGCGCGACCGAGGGCACCGCCACGATCGGCGGTGTGCCTTACGGCAGGCTGCGTCACCCGCTGCAGACGGTTGGCGCGGTGCTCGAGGCGTCCAGCTTCCACCCGGGCCGCAGTGCCGCGGGTCACCTGAAGGTGTACGCGCAGGCCGCCGGCCTGCCCACGCACCGGGTGGACGAGGTGCTCGCGACCGTGGGGCTCGCGGAGGTGGCCGGCCGCAAGGTTGGCGGGTTCTCGCTCGGCATGCGGCAGCGGCTCGGGCTCGCGTACGCGCTGCTCGGCGACCCAGGCGTGCTGGTGCTCGACGAGCCGTCGAACGGGCTCGATCCCGAGGGCATCAAGTGGATGCGCAGCCTGTTGCGCCAGTTCGCGGCACAGGGTCGCACGGTGCTCGTGTCGTCGCATCTGCTCGCCGAGGTGCAGCAGACCGTCGACGCGCTGCTGATCATCTCGCGCGGGCAGCTCGTGTTCCAGGGCGGCATCGAGGACCTGTCCGATCCGTCCGAGCAGGCGACGGTCGTGGACGCGCCCGATCGCGCTGCGCTGACCAAGGCCCTGCAGTCGGCAGGTGTCGAGTTCGAGCTGCTGCGGTCGGGACTGGCCGTGCGCGGCGTCGACACGTCGCAGGTCGGCCGGATCGCCGCCGACGCCGGCGTCGCCCTGTCGACCCTGCAGCGGCGCGGCCCCGGTCTGGAAGAGGTCTTCTTCGAGCTCGTCAACGGCGTGCGCGTGCACGCGAGCACGGCGACGGCAGAGCGCGTGGATGCTACGGGCACCGGCTACGCACAAGGCCCCGACGAGCCGGAGCCTGACGAGGTGGCGGAGCCCGGGGCCGCGCCCGAGACCGAAGCCGCGTCCGAACCGGAGCCGGAGCCGGCGGACACGCGAGAGGCTGAGCCGGAGTCAGAGGCCGCACCGGAGCCCGAGCCCGAGGTCCAGATCGAGGTCGAGTCGGCCGGGTTCGCCGTGGCCAGCACCGGCATCATCGAGGTCGTGCGGGTGGCTGCAGCGGCCGATGCCCACCCGGACCCGGACCGGACGGAGGCCGACATCGAAGCCGATCGGTTCTTCTCGTCGTTCGACGGAGAGCCCGAGCACCCCGATCCCGAACCCACCGAGTCCGAAGAGGGTGAGCAGCGATGAGTCTGGCAGCCGCAAGCCGCGCCGAGTTCACCAAGACGTTCTCGACCGCAGGGTGGTGGATCCTTGCGATCGTGCTCGTCGTGTACGTCGGCTCCACCGCCGCCGGTCTCGGGGCGGCGCTCGCGTACGCCGTGAGCTCGGGCGACACCGCCGCCACCGGCATGCAGGGCATCGATGCGTCGGTCGTCGGCGGGGTGACCTACAGCCTCTCCGCGTCGATCGGGTACGTCTTCCCGCTGCTGATCGGAACGCTCATGGTGACGACCGAGTTCCGGCACAAGACGCTCACCCCGACGTTCCTCGCGACCCCGAGACGCGGCACGGTGCTGTGGGCGAAGGTGATCATCGGCATCGTCGTGGGTGCGCTGTTCGCCGTGCTCTCCCTCATCGCCACCGTCGGCCCGGGTGCCGCCTTCCTTGCCGGCTTCGGGATCGAGACGGGGCTCGGCTCGTCCGACACGTGGGCGATGTTCGGCCGTATCGGGCTCGCACTGATCCTGTGGACGATCGTCGGGCTCGGCGTCGGCAGCCTCGTTCGCAACCAGGTCGCCGCCATCGTCATCGTGCTGGCGTTCACCCAGTTCATCGAGCCGGTCGCACGCGTGGCCGCCAACTTCGTCGACGGGCTCGGCGGCGTCACGAACTACCTGCCCGGGGCCGCGAGCGACGCGCTGGTCGGCTTCAGCATCTTCAGCACCGTCGGCGGCACGGGAGGAGCGGCCACACCGGTGGAATGGTGGGTCGGCGGGCTCGTCCTGGCCGGCTATGCCGCGGTGCTGCTCGTGCTCGGCCAGCTGTTCAGCTGGCGTCGCGACGTCAGTTGAGCCGTCACGCCTGTGCGGGCTTCGCAGCGGGCCGCGTGCGCGGCGTGCTCGCCGGCGCGGGCTGCGCAGCATCCGCCCCCGCCAACTGCGCGACGTCGGCGGCCTCGTCCACGTCGTCCAGATGCAGTGCCGTGATCAGGGCGAGCCCGTGCGTGGTGGTCAGCACGATGCGCTGGAACTCCGCGTCGCCCTCGAGGTCGATGACGACCGCCGGGCGCCGGCGCCGGATCACCGCGAAGTCGCTGCCGCTGGCCGACGTCCACGTGCCCATCGCGATGAGCCCGGGCAGGTAGGTGCCGGGGCTGGCCACGCCGCGCAACCAGTTCCAGGCGTCGCCGGTGAGCTGCACCTTGGCGATCGCCGAGCGTTCGATGAACACATTCTTCCTGCGGAATGACATCTTGCGCTCGGTGAACGACAGCGCCACCTCGAGGCGCGTCGAGTCCAGCAACAGCGTCACCATGGCATACAGTCTGCCAGTGGCATCGGGCTCAAAGGCGCTGGAATACTCACAGACCCGCAACGATCCTGCGTCGCATCCCGCGACTGCCCCACTGTGTGGGTGACTCCGCTCGATGCCGCCATGCCCGTCGTGCCTCACCGTGGAGGGCGTCGACCGGGTTGCGCTGGCCCGTGCGATCGCCCTGGGCATCGGCCCGCGCACCGCGCAGGTCGTGAACGCCCGGCGTCGAGGGTGACGGATGCCGCGGGCTCACCACGGCCACACCAGGTAGAGCGCCCCGACCACCGTCACCGCGATCACGACGCGCTCGAACAGGCGCTGGTCGATGCGGTTCGCCCACCACCGTCCGAGAAGGGCACCCGCGACGACAAGCGGTACAAGCACGAGGTCGAGCAGCAGTCCCGGCACTGCGATAAGCCCGAGCCCGATCGAGAACGGCACCTTGCTCACGTTGACCAGGAAGAAGAACCACGCCGTCGTGCCGAGGAACTCCTTGACGGGAAAGCGAGCCGCCAGCAGGTACATCGACATCACCGGCCCCGCCGCGTTGGCCACCATGGTCGTGAAGCCGGAGAGTGCGCCGTAGGCCGCCGCCGCGACGCGATGCGGACGGTCGTCTGCGGCGGCGCGGCTGAGCCACCGGCGCAGCAGGGTCACCGCGATCACACCCAGAAGAATGATGCCGATCGTCCGCTTCACCCATTCGTCGCTGGCCCACGCCAGGAACGCCACTCCCAGCAGCACGCCGACGACGACCGCGGGGACGAGCCGTACGATCACCCGCCAGTTCACGGTGCGCCGGTAGATTGTGATCGCGAACAGGTCTGCGAGGATCAGCAGCAGCAGGATCGTGCCCGTCGACTCCTTCGCCGGCATCACGGCCGCGAAGATCGCCACCGAGACGGTCGCCGAGCCCGGGATCGCCGTCTTCGACAGCCCGATGACGACCGCGGCCATCGCGAGCAGCGCCCATGCGACCACGGAGAGTTCAGCCATCATGGTTCGACTCCGTTGCCGTGCAGACCGAGCGCGGCATCGACGATCGCGGCCGACGCCGTCTGATCGCGCATCCACAGCGGAGCGACGACGGGATGGATGCCCGTGGCCGCCAGCGCGGGGGCGAACCCGGCATCCTCCTCGGCGAGGAGCCACCCGTCGAGCAGCCCGCCCTCCGCACGCGCGCCGTCGTGTGCCGCGACCGCGTCGGCGGCGGTGTCGCCCCGATCGCGGTCAGGCCTGGAACTCATCCGCGGCGTGCGGCAAGGGGAACTGCGACACCGCCGCGATGAGCGAGTCGACCGTCTGCTGCACGGCGACCACGTCGATGTCGAGGCCCGAGTTCTGCGCGTCCTTCGCGGTGCGCGGGCCGATCGCGGCGATCACCGTCGCCTGCGGGATGTTCGCGAACTGCAGGCGCACCTGCTCGGCGACCGAGCCGCTCGTGACAAGGATCGCGTTGATGCGGCCGTTGGCGACGTCACGCGCGATGCGCTCGGTGACCGGCACCCCCACGGTGCGATAGGCGACGACACTGTGCACGTCGTGGCCGGCGGCCTTGAGTCGCTTGGAGAGCATCGGCTTCGCGATCTCGCTGCGCAGCGTGAGGATGCGACGCGGCTCGGGCTCGAGCCCGTTGATCTGGTCGGCCATGCCTGCGGCCGAGTTGTCGCGATCGGGCACGAGGTCGACGCGGTAGCCGACGGCCTGCAGGGCTGCGGCGGTCGTCTCGCCGACAGCGGCGACGCGAGTGGATGCCGGGATGCTCGTACCGTGCGCGAACAGCACGTCGACCGTGGTCGCACTCGTCACGGTGAGCCAGTCGAACTCACCGGCCTCGAGCCGGGCAAGCGCCCGATCGAGCCGTTCGGGGTCCCGCGTGGAGGCGAAGTCAATGAGCGGCGCGACGACAGGCACCGCGCCCAGCGACCGCAACGACGCGGCGACCCCGTCGCCCCACGGCCCGCCGCGCGGCACGAGCACGCGCCAGCCGGTCAACGGCTTCGCGTTCGTGCTGTGCGGGGCTGTGTTCATAGGCCTGACTCTCGGGGTGGAAGATCGGCCGCTCCGCGTTCGAACAGCCGATGGGCGACAAACGACCCGGCCTGCACGGCTCGTGCGATCGGGTCATCGCCATCGGCAGCATCCGCTCCATCGCCGCTGCCCTGCGAACGAATATACCCCGGGGCCGGGAATTCGGCGCCTCCGGTCACTGCAGCACCTCGGGGACGTCGGCCAGATCGAGCCGCCGCCCGCTGAAGAACGGCGCCTCTTCGAAGAACGCGGCGGCGGGCATCGGTCGCGCGCAGGTCACGCATGAGGTCGACGGGATCGCTCAGTCCGCGGTCGCGGGCTCGGTGACCGGGGTGTCCGGCCTCAGCGAACGTAGAGACGCACCGCGCCCCACACGACGGCGCCCACCGCGGCGGCCAGCGCCACGGCGGCGACCGCAGCGGCCGCCGGGTTGCGCGCGGCGAGCGCGCGGGCGCGCTGCGTGCGCCGCTCGGTGGCCTGCCCGAGGCGGCGAGGCACATTGGCCTTGACCTCGATGGCGTGCAGGGCCGCCTTCAGCTCGGCCCTGGCCTGCGTCACCGGGTCGGTGATACCTAGCGGCACCGCCGTGCGCGGGACGGGGACGGGAGCGCCGGAGCGCGACTGGTCAGAACTCATCGGCTGCCTCCTTCACGATGCGAACGTCCTCGGCGATCGCCTGACCGGGGTTCTCGCGTTTCGCGAGGCGCTTGAAGCGCAGGATGCCGAGCAGCACACACACCGCCACGATCACCAGTCCGACGCCGAAGACGAGCAAGGCGCTCGCCCAGATCCACCAGCCGAACCAGGAGTGGATGCCCCAGATGAGGAAGATCCCCAGTGCGGGCAGCGACCAGAACAGGAAGAAGAGGGCCACCAGCATCCAGACGGCGCCGATGCCGGCATCCTTCGACGTCTTCGCCGCCCACTTCTTGGCCGCGTCGATCTCGGCGACGACCAGATTGCGCACCAGCTCGGGGATGTCGCCCAGCAGGGTGAAGAAACTGTCGTCCGCGCGATCACGGAACCCGCGTGGCGTGGTCATGTCAGCCGCTCTCGTCGGTCTTCGTCGAAGGCTTCGCGGCAGGCTTCGCCGGTGCCTTCGGCGCGTCGGCCGAGTCGCTCGCGGCCTTGACCGCCTTGGTGGCGGTGTTCCACAGCGCGGTCGGCACGGCCATCGCCGTCGACTTCGCGAAGTCCGTGACCTGGCCGACCCGCTGCTGCACGGGGTCGAGCTCCCACAGCTTGATCGCCTGCGCCTTGATCTGCTCGTACCGCTCTCGGCCGGCCCGGGTGCCGAGCACATACCCGATGCCGAGGCCGATCACGAGCCCTACCTTGCCTCTCATCGGGCCTCCTCACACTCGATTTCGCCTATCACTCGTTCCACGTTAGTCCTGTATTCCCGTTTCGGCATCCGGATGTGGGTCCCGAGGGCGCCGTCAGTCCCACAGCACGGCGTCGCGCACCCGGTCGGCCTCGTGCACGGCGTCGGGAACGACCTGCGCGAGCCCGCTGCCGGCGAGCCACGCCCCGACGACCCCGAGAGCGGGCACCGCGGCAAGGCTCTCGCGCACGGTGCGCGCCGCATCCCGCCGTCCGATCGCCGCACCGGGCAGCGTCTGCGTGAACCGCTCCCGGCGCCCGAAGGCGACCACGTCGACGGCCAGCGGCGCACCGAGCAGAGTGGATGCCTCGCGCACCGCGAGCGCCACGGCCTCCTCGTCGCTCAGTCCGGCGGTGGCCGGCGGCTCGGCCTGTGTGCCGAACGAGACCCGCAGCACGTGCCTGCCGCCGGCGGCGCCGGCGAGCCACTCCCAGGTGACGCTCTTGTGCGCGAGCGTGGTCGCCGCCGACGTGCCCGGCACCGTGTACACCGTGGGGCCGCGCGGGCTCTCATCGAGGGTCGGGGCATCGATCACGAGCGTCACCGTCTCGACGGGGAACTCTGCGGCAGGTTCGACGGGCAACGGGCCCGCGGCATCCAGCAGGCGGCGTGCCTCGCCCTCCGGTGTAGCCACGATCACGGCGTCGGCGCGCAGCGCGCCGGGGTCGGCATCCAGCTCTTCGTCCGTGTCGACGCGCCAGCCGTCCTCGTCGCGGACGACCGCCTCGACGCGAGTGCCGGTGCGCAGAGTCGCCCCGAGCAGCTCCAGCCGGGAGCACAGCGCCTCGACCAGGCGCAGCATCCCGCCGCGGATGCTCGCCGGCCCCGCGCCCGCTGCCGCGCCCTGCGCGGCGACGGCGGCCAGCAGCGACCCGGTCGTGGTGAGCGCGCCGTTGAGGCCGGGGGCGGCGATGCCGACGTCGATGTCGTCGGGATGCACCCCGTAGACGCCCAGGGTGACCGGCGCCACGATCCGGTCGAGCACGCGGGCGCCGAGCCGCGAGCGCACGAGCACGCCGAGGCTGCGCTCGGTGCCGACCGTCAACACCGGCTTGACGCGGTCGGCATACGCCCGCCAGGCCCCTCGTGTGCCGAGGATCTGCTGCACCTCGGGGGCGAACGGGCTTGCGGGGATGCCGAGCACCGTGCCCTCCGGCAGCGGAGCCGCCACTCCGCCGGGCAGGCCGGCCACCCCCGCGTGCGCGGACGACGACGCCACGACGTCGTCGCCG
>NZ_JBKEAF010000058.1:0-1817 GCF_047971895.1 Microbacterium sp. | reverse complement strand
TCACGTTGCCGCCGGGAATCGCGTCCTTGACGGTCGCGACGACCACGTCACCAAGGCCCGCGTAGCGACGGGCGGAGCCGCCCAGCACGCGGATGGTGAGCAGTTCCTTCGCGCCCGTGTTGTCGGCGACCTTGAGGCGGGATTCGTTCTGAATCATTTCTTACTTCGCCTTCTCGAGGATCTCGACCAGACGCCACCGCTTGGTGGCGGACAGCGGACGGGTCTCGTTGATGACGACGAGGTCGCCGATGCCGGCCGTGTTGCCCTCGTCGTGCGCCTTCACCTTCTCGGTGCGGCGGATGACCTTGCCGTAGAGCGGGTGCTTCACACGGTCCTCGACCTCGACGACGATGGTCTTGTCCATCCGGTCGCTGACCACGTAGCCGCGGCGAGACTTGCGGTAGCCACGGGCACCGGCATCCCGCACGTCGTGCGCACCGTGCTCGACGACCGCGTCGTCCTTCTTCTCGGTCTCAGCCATCACTCGGCCTCTTCCTTGGTCTCAGCAGGCTCAGCCGCGGCATCCGCCTTCTTCGCCTTGGTCTTCTTGGCCTTCGTCTCCATCGGCACGGGCGTGGCTCGGATGCCGAGCTCGCGCTCACGAATGACGGTGTACAGCCGCGCGATGTCGCGCTTGACCGCACGAATGCGGCCGTGGCTGTCGAGCTGGCCGGTGGCCGACTGGAAGCGCAGGTTGAACAGCTCTTCCTTGGCCTTGCGCAGCTCTTCGACGAGGCGCTGGTCCTCGAATGTGTCCAGCTCGCTCGGGGCGAGCGTCTTGGTGCCGACAGCCATTACGCGTCGCCCTCCTCGCGCTTGATGATGCGTGCCTTCAGCGGCAGCTTGTGAATGGCACGAGTCAGGGCCTCACGAGCAAGCTCCTCGTTGACGCCCGCGACCTCGAAGAGGACGCGACCCGGCTTGACGTTGGCGACCCACCACTCCGGCGAGCCCTTGCCGGAACCCATGCGGGTCTCGGCCGGCTTCTTCGTGAGCGGACGGTCGGGGAAGACGTTGATCCACACCTTGCCGCCACGCTTGATGTGACGGGTCATCGCGATACGAGCGGACTCGATCTGACGGTTCGTCACGTACGCGGGGGTCAGCGCCTGGATGCCGAACTCGCCGAAGGAGACCTTCGTGCCGCCGGTGGCCTGGCCCGTCCGCTTCGGGTGGTGCTGCTTGCGGTGCTTGACCTTTCGGGGAATGAGCATTACGCCGACGCTCCTTCTGCGACGGGCGCCGCCGCGTTGTCAGCGGAGCGCGGACCGCGACGGCGGTCGCCGCGCTCACGAGCCGGCTTCATGTTGGCCTGCTCGCGCTCGAGTTCCTTTTTGTTGAGATCGCCCTTGTAGATCCACACCTTCACACCTATGCGGCCGAAGGTGGTGCGCTCATCGTAGAATCCGTAGTCGATGTTCGCGCTCAGCGTGTGCAGCGGCACACGACCCTCGCGGTAGAACTCCGTTCTGATCATCTCGGCTACTCCGAGACGGCCCGACACCTGCACGCGCACGCCCTTGGCGCCGGCGCGCAGCGCGCCCTGCAGGCCCTTGCGCATCGCGCGGCGGAAGGCCACGCGGGCGCTGAGCTGCTCGGCGATTCCCTGAGCGACAAGCTGGGCGTCGATCTCGGGGTTCTTCACCTCGAGGATGTTGAGCTGAACTTGCTTGCCCGTGAGCTTTTCCAGCTTGCCGCGGATCCGCTCTGCCTCGGCGCCGTTGCGGCCGATGACGATGCCCGGACGGGCAGCGTGCAGGAAGATGGTGACGCGCTCGGAGCGCCGCTCGATCTCGATGGAGCTGATGCCGGCCCGC
>NZ_JBKEAF010000114.1:0-20377 GCF_047971895.1 Microbacterium sp. | reverse complement strand
GAGGCCGAGCGACTCGCACGCGGGGTAGTCGAACTGGGTGACGATCTGGCCGTCCTGCTCCCGCTTCCTGATCGGGATGATGTCTATGAGCTGCTCGCTCGACATGATGACGCCGGCTGCGTGCACGCCCCACTGGCGCTTGAGGCTCTCGATCCCCACCGCCGTGTCGAAGACGGTCTTGGCCTCGGGGTCGGTCTCGATCAGGGTGCGGAACTCGCCCGCCTCCTTGTAGCGCGGGTGCACCGTGTCGAACATTCCCTCCAGCGGCATGTCCTTGCCCATGACCGCGGGCGGCATCGCCTTGGTCAGCCTCTCCCCCATGCTGAACGGGAAGCCCAGCACGCGCCCCGCGTCCTTGAGCGCCTGCTTGGCCTTGATGGTGCCGTAGGTGACGATCTGGGCGACGCGCTCATCGCCGTACTTCTCGGTGACGTACTGGATCACCTCGCCACGGCGACGGTCGTCGAAGTCGACGTCGAAGTCGGGCATCGACACGCGCTCGGGGTTGAGGAATCGCTCGAAGATGAGGCCGTGCTGCAGCGGGTCGAGGTCGGTGATCTTCATCGCATACGCGGCCATCGAGCCCGCGCCCGACCCGCGGCCGGGACCCACGCGGATCCCGAGGTCCTTTGCCCAGTTGATGAAGTCGGCGACGACGAGGAAGTAGCCGGGGAACCCCATCTGCACGATCACGTCGGTCTCATACTCGGCCTGGCGTCGCACCTCGTCGGGGATGCCGGACGGGTACCGTTCGTGCAGCCCCTTCTCGACCTCCTTGATGAACCATGACTGCTCGGTCTCGCCCTCGGGCACCGGGTACCGGGGCATGAAGTTGGCGGAGGTGTCGAACGCGACCTCGCACCGCTCGGCGATCAGCAGCGTGTTGTCACACGCCTCGGGGTGGTCGCGGAAGATCTGCCGCATCTCGGCGGGGGTCTTGATGTAGTAGCCGTCGCCGTCGAACTTGAAACGCTTCGGGTCGTCGAGGGTCGACCCCGACTGCACGCACAGCAGCGCGGCATGGCTGTTCGCGTCGTGCTGATGCGTGTAGTGCGAGTCGTTCGTGGCGACGAGGGGGATGTCCAGATCCTTGGCGATCTTCAGCAGGTCGGGCATGACACGACGCTCGATGTCGAGGCCGTGCTGCATGATCTCGCAGAAGTAGTTGTCCTTGCCGAAGATGTCCTGGAACTCGGCGGCCGCTGCCCGCGCGGCGTCGTACTGCCCGAGCCGCAGACGCGTCTGCACCTCGCCCGACGGGCAGCCGGTCGTCGCGATCAGGCCGCCGCTGTACTTCTGCAGCAACTCGCGGTCCATGCGGGGCTTGAAGTAGTATCCCTCGATGCTCGACAGACTCGATAGCCGGAAGAGGTTGTGCATGCCCGCGGTGCTTTCGGACAGCAGTGTCATGTGGGTGTAGGCACCCGATCCGGACACGTCGTCGTTGCTCTGCTCGGGACCGCCCCACCGCACACGGGACCGATCCGAGCGGTGCGTTCCCGGGGTGACGTACGCCTCGATGCCGATGATGGGCTTGACGCCTGTGTTCTTCGCCGCCGCGTAGAACTCGAAGGCCCCGAAGGTGTTCCCGTGGTCGGTGACGGCGATCGCCGGCATCCCGTGCCTTTCGGCCTCCTCGACCATCGATCCGAGCCGGGCGGCTCCGTCGAGCATCGAGTACTCGCTGTGCACGTGCAGATGAACAAAGGAATCGGATGCCACGCCTCCACTCTAAGGAGCAGCTCCGACACCGTCGGCTGCCTCGGCCGGTTCGCGCGATTCCCGCCTCACTCTCAACGTGAGGTCGAAGGATCACTCGCCGCGCAGCACCGTCAGGGCGTGTGCCAGATCGGCCGGATAGTCCGAGGTGAACGTCACCCAGTCCCCCGTCAGAGGGTGCGCGAACGACAGCTCGTGCGCGTGCAGCCACTGCCGGATGAGGCCCAGCTTCGCCGACAGGGTCGGGTCCGCACCGTACAGGGGGTCGCCTACGCAGGGGTGACGGTGGGCAGCCATGTGCACCCGGATCTGGTGGGTCCGCCCCGTCTCCAGGTGGATCTCCAGCAGTGATGCGCCTGGAAACGCCTCAAGAGTCTCGTAGTGCGTCACCGAGTCCTTGCCGTCGGCGGTGACCGCGAACTTCCACGAGTGCGAGCGGTGCCGGCCGATGGGTGCGTCGATGGTGCCGGCGAGCGGATCGGGATGGCCCTGCACGACGGTGTGGTAGATCTTGTCGACGGTGCGCTCCTTGAACGCGCGCTTGAGTGTCGTGTACGCCCGTTCGCTCTTGGCCACGACCATGAGCCCGCTGGTCCCGACATCCAGCCGATGCACGATGCCCTGACGCTCAGCCGGTCCGGTCGTCGCGGTGTGCACGCCGGCCGCGGCCAAGGCCCCGAGTACGGTCGGGCCCTCCCATCCCGTCGAGGGATGCGCCGCCACGCCGGCCGGCTTGTCGACGACGACGATGTCGTCGTCCTGGTGCACGACCCCGAAGTCCGGCACCGCCAGCGGAACAACCTCGGGTGCGCGCTTGTCCTCCCACGTCACCTCCAGCCACGAGCCGGGGGGCAGCCGGTCGGACTTGGCTGCGGAGCGTCCGTCGACGGTGACGCCACCGGCATCCGTCACCTCGGCAGCGAACGTGCGCGAGAAGCCGAGCATCTTCGCCAGCGCTGCATCCACGCGCGTGCCAACCAGGCCGTCCGGGACGGGCAGACTGCGCGCTGGCATGTCAGCCGTCGCTGCGGCGCTCGTCGTCCGCAGCCAGCCGGCGAGCGACCCGGTCGGCCTCGCGCTCGACCTCGCGCTGCTCCCGGTCGCTCAGCGGCGGCAGGCCACGCTCGTCTGCGGGCACGCCGGCGTCCGGGTCGGCCGCGGGGAACTCGTCGCCGAACCCGGCGACCGCTCCGTCGGGCGGGAACTCGTCGCCGTCGGCACCCAGCAGGGTGGCGTGGTCCTTCTCGTCCTTCTTGTCACGATCACGCGATCCGTCCAAGTGCACCCCCAAGAGCACGAGCAGTGCCACAACGATCATGCAGCACACGATGAACATATCGGCGACGTTGTATATCGCCGGCATCATCCAGGGCGTCGAGATGACGTCGACGACGTGACCCACGCCGAACCCGGGTGGGCGGAACAGCCGGTCGCCGAGGTTACCCAGCACACCGCCCAGCAGGAGGCCCAGCACGATCGCCCAGGTGCGGGAGCGCACCTTCACGATCAGCAGCACCACGATCGCCGCCGCAACCGCCGCGAGGGCGATCGTAAACAGCCAGGTGACGTCCTCGCCGAGCGAGAAGGCCGCGCCGGAGTTTCGGACGTAGTAAAAGATCAGGAAGTCACCGAGCACCGGCACCGGCGTCTGATAGGGCAGGCTTGTGACGACCCACACCTTGGTGAGCTGATCGACGGCGAGGACGACGGCTGCCAGCAGCAGCGCCCCGGCGCAGAGCAGTGCCGCGCGGCGCCGCGAGGGCGGAGTGCGGTCGGTCAAGAGCGCCGGCTACAGACCGATGGTCGACACCGGGGCCGACCCGGAGGAGACCGCCTTCGCGTCGAGGTCCCGCAGCTGGCCCTCGATGTAGGTGCGCAGCTGCTGCCGGTAGTCGCGCTCGAAATCGCGCAGTTCGCTGATGCGCGTCTCGAGCGACGAGCGCTCCTCGTCGAGCCGGGCGATCTCGTCTCGCCCCTTGGCCTCGGCCTCGGACACGATGGCCGTCGCCTGCGCCTGCGCATCGGCGATCAACTGGTCGCGCTGGGCCTGACCCTCGGCGATGTGCTCGTCGTGCAGGCGCTGTGCCAGCTCGATGATGCCCGCGCTCGCCGCCGCAGGTGCCGCCGAGGCGTCTGCGGCGGGCGCCGCGGCGACCGGGTCCTCGCTGGTGACCGGTGCCGCTTCGGGCACCGCTGCGACCGGGGCGGGGGCGGTCGCGCCGGACTCGAGCGCGGCGACCTTGGCCTTCAGCTCTTCGTTCTCGGCGATGGTCTTGCGCCATTCGACGACGATCTCGTCCAGAAAGTCGTCGACCTCATCCGGGTCGAACCCCTCCTTGAACCGCACATGCTGGAACTGCTTGGTGACGACGTCATCGGGCGTGAGTGCCATTTTTCGATCCTCTTCCGGGGTCACTTTCTCGATGTCGGCGCACCCAGCGAAGCGGGCACGTCATCCCGCAAGCATAGCCGCGGCTTCGGGGTGTGTCGAAGGCGCGCGCACGCGCGCCGTCGTCACGCGGACAGGGCGCGTGTCACCCCGAGCAGGATGAAGCAGGCGAACATGACGATCGCGAATGCGAAGTCGATCGCGATGCCGCCGATCCGCAGCGGCGGGATGAACCTGCGCAGCAGTTTGATCGGCGGGTCAGTGATCGTATAGACGACCTCGGCGAGCACGAGCATCGCACCCCGCGGACGCCACTCACGATTGAACAGCGGGATGTAGTCCATGATCAGCCGCGCGAGCAGCACGACCACGTAGAGGAGGATGAGCGTGTTGAGGATCGCGGCGACGAGGCGCAGCAGGTCCAGGGACACGCTGGGCTACGACTGCGCTAAGGCGGGCTCGGCGTCGCCCTGGGCGATCGAGCCTTCGCCAGACACCGCGATGTTCTCGGGCGACAGCAGGAACACCTTGCTCGTGACCCGCTCGATGCGCCCGTACAGGCCGAGCGACAGCCCGCTGGCGAAGTCGATGAGGCGGCGCGCATCGGCATCGCTCATCTGCGACAGATTGATGATGACGGGTACGCCCTCGCGGAAGCTCTCGGCGATGGTCTGCGCATCGCGGTACTGCTTCGGGTGTACGGTCAGGATCTCGCTGAGCGGACCGGCGGCCGGCTGACGCACGACGGCGGGGCGGCGCAGCGGCGTGATCGGGGCTGGCTTCGCCTCGGTCTCGTGACGCGTCGACCGGGCGGGCTGAGCCTCCGGCTCGTCGTACGGCTCCTCGTCGGCGAGTCCCAGGTAGACCATGGTCTTCTTCAGCGGGTTCGACATCGCATCCTCCAAATATCGCTGTCTGTTCCGAGGTTAACCGCCCGCGGGGCGCGGGCCCGTGATTGCCGTGCCGATACGAAGGTGTGTCGCGCCGACCGCGATCGCCTCAGCGAAGTCTCCGGTCATACCCGCCGATATCCAGACGGCGTCCGGTGCGACCGTGCGCACGCCGTCCGAGACGGTGCGCAGCCGCGAGAAGGCGGATGCGGGCGGCTCGTCCAGCGGCGCGACCGCCATCACCCCGCGCAGGCGCAGGCTCGGGGCGGTCAGCACCTGTTCGGCGAGCTCCACGGCGCCATCGGGCGCGACCCCGCCCCGCCCCGGGTCGTCTGTCAGGTTCACCTGCAGCAGAACGTCCACGATCGGATCGCCGGGCCCGGCGGCCGCGTCGAGACTGCGGACGAGACGCGCACGGTCGACCGAGTGCACGGTGAGGGGAACGATGGATGCCGCCTGCCGCAGTGCGCGGGCCTTGTTGGTCTGCGCCTGGCCGATGAAGTGCCAGTGCAGCCCGGGCAGTTCGGTCCCGACGGCATCGATCTTGGCGGTGAGCTCCTGCTGTCGGTTCTCGCCCACGGCCGCCACGCCGAGCACGTGCAGTGCACGCACCAGCTCGGGCGGGTGGAACTTGGTGACGACGATGCGCGTGATCTCTGCCGGGTCGCGCCCGGCATCGCGAGCGGCGTCGGCGACGGCCGCGTCAACGGCGGCGAGCCGCTCGCCGAGGGTGTCCATTCGATTCCTGAGCCCGTCGAACGGCTACTTGAGGAAGTCGGGGATGTCGAGGTCGTCGTCTCCGAACGGCGAGTCGGCACCTGCCGGCTCGGCGACGGCGGCGACCGACACCGTCTCACGCTGTTCGACGACCTGCTCGCCGTCGGCGGACTCCACGACGTCGATCTCCTCATCGAGGGTGACGGCGACCGCGGGAACGGCCGGCGCCTGCCGCTGGGCCGTCACCGGGTCGGTGCGCAGCGACGGCTCCCCGCCGTCGAAGCCCGCCGCGATCACAGTCACCCGCACCTCGTCGCCGAGCGTGTCGTCGATGACCGTGCCGAAGATGATGTTCGCCTCGGGGTGCGCGGCCTCCTTGACCAGCTGCGCGGCGTCGTTGATCTCGAAGATGCCGAGGTTCGAGCCACCCTGGATCGACAGCAGCACGCCGTGGGCACCTTCGATCGACGCCTCGAGCAGCGGCGACTCCACGGCGAGCTCGGCAGCCTTGATCGCACGGTCGGCCCCACGGGCCGAGCCGATTCCCATGAGCGCCGAGCCGGCGCCCTGCATGACGGACTTGACGTCGGCGAAGTCGAGGTTGATGAGGCCCGGAGTCGTGATGAGGTCGGTGATGCCCTGGACACCGGCAAGGAGCACCTGGTCGGCGGTGGCGAACGCCTCGATCATCGAGATGCCACGATCACTGATCTCCAGCAGCCTGTCGTTGGGCACCACAATGAGGGTGTCGACCTCTTCCTTCAGCCGGGCGACGCCCGTCTCGGCCTGCTGCTGGCGGCGACGGCCCTCGAAAGAGAATGGCTTGGTCACGACGCCGATGGTCAGCGCACCGATCGACTTCGCGATCTTGGCGACGACCGGGGCACCGCCGGTGCCCGTGCCCCCGCCCTCGCCGGCCGTGACGAAGACCATGTCGGCGCCGCGCAGCGCCTCCTCGATCTCTTCGGTGTGGTCCTCGGCCGCGCGGCGGCCGACCTCGGGGTCGGCGCCTGCGCCGAGACCGCGCGTGAGCTCGCGACCGACATCGAGCTTGACGTCGGCATCGCTCATCAGCAGTGCCTGGGCGTCGGTGTTGACGGCGATGAACTCGACGCCGCGCAGGCCGAGCTCGATCATCCGGTTGACGGCGTTGACACCGCCGCCTCCGACGCCGACCACCTTGATGACGGCGAGGTAGTTCTGGTTCTGGCTCATGCCGGCCTCCGTGCCCTTCACACTGTGTTCCGCGTCCGGAGAACCTTCAACCTCAACAAGAGAGTTAAAGTATTGCCCGGTATGCATTTCCTGATTGAGAAGGTATGTGCCCCGGTGGCTCCTGCCGGGAGCGGTATGGGCGTGTCGCGACATCCACGGCCAGCACCGCGTGCTCAGCGGACGATGATCGCCTCCGGCGACGACACGTCGTACATGCTCACGTCGCTCGGCGGCCGGGTCTGCATCATCGTCTCGAGCACGAGTGCCTTCTTCGCCGACTGCTCGGCTCCGCCCCACACGATCGTCGTGCGTGTCTCGGCGAGGGTCAGCGTCACATCGTCGGGCGAGGACGCAGTGACGCCGGTCACCTGGGGGCGGATCGTCTCCGGCAGGGAGCGGATGACACGCCCCACCGCCGTGAAGGCGGCGGTCTGCGCCCCCCCGGCGACCTCGATGACCGGCTGGCCGGGTGGGACCTCCGCAGTCGTCGACAGTGCCACACCGGCAGCATCCACGAGCGTGTATCCCGCCGCGGACGGGACGACGCCGACCGGCGTGCGCTCGACGATGCGCAGCACGAGGTCGTGCGGCGGCTGCGCCTCGAGGCTGTACGTCTCGATGAGGGGAAACGCGACGAGCGCGTCCTTCACCTCGCTGTCATCGACGAGCGGCAGCGGGCGCCCCACCTGGCCGGCCAACGCCGCCTGCACCTCGGCGGCATCGAGAGCGTCGGCACCGACGACGGTGATGCGCTCCACCGCGAACAGCGGGCTATAGGCGGCACCGAGGGTGCCGAGCACGAGCACGACGAGTGCGGCGGCCGCACCGATCCACACCATCCTGCGGCGGCGGGAGTGCGCGGTGAAGCGGCGCACCTCGCCGCGCAGCGCCCGGCGCCGTGCGCGTGCCGCACCCCATACGTCGCGCAGTCGCGCCGAGGGAGCGTCGACCGCATCGGCGGCGACCTCCGGATGCGCCGTGGGCAAGGGCAGCGGCGCGTGCGGCTGCTCCCCGACCGGGTGCTCCTCGACCGGGGGTTGCTCGACCGCCAGCGGCGTCGGCTGCGGCGCACGCGGCGACGCCGGCGCCTCCGGAAGCGGGGTGGGCCGACGCATCCCTACTCTCCCTCGCTCCCGGCGCGGTCCCTCGCGGCCAGCGCCTCGAACAGCTGCGGGACCAGCAGGTTGACGTTGCCACAGCCGAGAGTGACGATGAAGTCCCCCTCGCGGGCGATCGACGCGGTGTGGTCGGCCGCCTCCTGCCAGTCGGGGATGAACCGCACGCGTGCGGGATCTGCGAACGCCTCGCTCACCAGTGCGCCGGTGACGCCGTCGACGGGGTCCTCCCGCGCGCCGTAGACATCGAGCACGACCGTCTCGTCGGCGAGCTCCTCAAGCACCTCGGCGAACCACGGCGACATCACCGCCGTCCGCGAGTACGTGTGCGGCTGGTGCACTGCGATGATGCGGCCCTCGCCCACGACGCTGCGCGCGCCTGCCAGGGCTGCGGCGACCTCGGCCGGGTGGTGCGCGTAGTCGTCGTACACGCTCACCCCCCGCTGCACACCGTGCAGCTCGAACCGGCGCGCCGTGCCGGCGAACGGCTCGACCGCCCGCACCGCAGACTCGAGCTCGTGGCCGAGGGCGATGAGCACCGCGATCGCACCGGCCGCGTTGATCGCATTGTGCACTCCTGGCACGGCGAGCCGCGCGGCGACGGTCCGCCCCGCATGCGACAGCGTGAAGGCGACGGGGCCGTCGGCGACGACGTCGCTCAGGCGCACATCTGCCGTGGCATCCATCCCGAACGTCACGACGTTCTCGTGTGCGATCCGCCCGCGGATCCGCCGTGCCCCCGGATCGTCCGCCGAGATCACGACGGCCTCGCGCGCATCGTCCGCGAACCGGACAAACGCGGCGTAGAAGTCGTCGTCGCTGCCGTAGAAATCGACGTGGTCGGGGTCGACGTTCGTGATGAGGGCCACCGACGTGTCGTAGAGCAGGAACGTGCCGTCCGACTCGTCCGCCTCGACGACGAAGAGTTCATCGGCGCCACTCCCGCTGGAGGTGCCCAGCTCGGCGATCACTCCCCCGTTGACGAAGGCCGGATCGGCCCCCAGACGCTGTAGCGCGGTGACGATCATCCCGGTCGAGCTGGTCTTTCCGTGGGCGCCGGCGACCGCTACGAGGCGGCGACCGCCGATGAGCCAATGCAGCGCCTGCGAACGGTGGATGACGTGCAGGCCGCGTTCTTTGGCGAGCACGAACTCGGGGTTCTCGGGCCAGATCGCACCCGTGTGCACGACGGTGTCGGCGTCGCCGAGGTGGCGGGCGTCGTGCCCGACGAACACCGTCGCACCGAGGGTTTCGAGCTCGCGCAACCCGGGGCTGTCGGCGCGGTCGGAGCCCGAGACCCGGATTCCCCGCTTCAGGAACATGCGCGCGAGACCCGACATGCCCGATCCGCCGATGCCGATGAAGTGCGCGGCGTGGATCTCGTCGGGGATCGGCAGGGTCAAGTCGGGTCGGATCATGGCCTGTCAATCCTAGGTTGGCACGCGGATGCCGCGGCTCCGGCGCGCTGTGTGCAGACTGTGTATCGGCCGATTGCGTCGACACATTGACACTCGGAACGTTCGTCGCCCCGCAGGGCGATCCCGCGCGGCAGAAGGCGCAGCGCGCGGGCGGCTGACTCAGCGACCGAGAGCCTCATCGATCAGGGCGACGACGTTCTCGGTGCCGCGCAGCGTGCCGACCGTCGCTGCCGCGCGATGCATCCGGTCCCTGCGCACGGCGTCCTGCAGCAGTGGGACGACCTCGGTGCGCACACGATCGCCGGTGAACTCCGCATCCGGGATGAGCAGTGCCGCACCCGCCTCGACCGCAGCATGTGCGTTTCGCGCCTGCTCGCCGTTGCCGACCGCGTAGGGGACGAAGACGGCCGGGATGCCGAGGGCCTCGATCTCACTGACCGTCGCCGCTCCCGCGCGAGCGACGATCGCGTCGGCGAACGCGTAGGCCAGGTCCATCCGATCCTCGTAGCGGGGAGCGACGTGGCCGGGCTCGCTCGCCTGCAGCCCGTCACGCTGTTCGCCGGTGAGGTGCACGAGCTGCCAGCCCGCGGCGAGCACGTCGCGGGAGGCATCGGCGAACGCGTCGTTGAGGCGCTGCGCACCGAGCGAGCCACCGAACACCAGCAGGGTCGGCATGTCGGGGTCGAGGCCATAGTGCGCGGCCGCCTCCGGGTGCAGCGCTGCTCGGTCGAGTTCGACGAGCTCGCGCCGCATCGGCATACCGACCACCCTGGCCCCTTTCAGCGGCGTGCCGACGAAGGCCACACCGACCGCGGCCGCCGAGCGCGCGCCGAGACGGTTCGCCAGCCCCGGCAGAGCATTGGCCTCGTGGATGACGACGGGCACCCGTTCCCGACGCGCCGCCACATACGCGGGTGCCGACGCGTACCCGCCGAACCCGACGACCACATCGACCCGGCGAGACGCGAGGTGTGTGCGCACCTGCTGGACGGCACGGCGGAACCGCACCGGGAACCGCAGGGCCGCGCCGTTCGGGCGTCGAGGGAAGGGCACCTTGTCAACGAGCAGCAGCTCGTAACCGCGGTCGGGCACCAGACGCGCCTCCAGGCCCTCTTTCGTCCCGAGCACCAAGACCTCGGCATCGAGTTCCCGCGCACGCAGCGCGTCGGCGACGGCGAGCAGCGGGTTGACATGGCCGGCGGTGCCGCCGCCGGCGAGAAGGTACGTCGTCACCGTTCGAGGGTACCCGCGGTGCGCGTGGCAGGGAGCGTGCGCGCGAACGACAGCAGCACGCCGGAAGCGATCAGCACCGACACCAGCGCTGTACCGCCCTGAGACATGAACGGCAACGGCACCCCGAGCACCGGGAACAGCCGCAGCACCACGCCGACGTTGATGAGCGCCTGACCCACGATCCAGACCGTGATCGCCCCCGACACGATACGCACGAAGGGGTCGTCGGTCTTCCGAATGACGTGGAACGCACCCACCGCGAAAAGCGCGAACAGCGCGAGGACGACGGTGCACCCGATGAGGCCCAGCTCTTCGCCCACGATCGCGAAGATGTAGTCGTTCGCAGCGGCCGGCAGCCAGTCGTACTTCTCCTTCGAGTTGCCGAGTCCCAGACCGAAGATGCCGCCGCCGGCCAGCCCCCAGATGCCGTGCAGCGGTTGGTAGCAGCTCAGCTCGTAGTCGTCGAGACAGTTCGGGTTCAGGAAGCTCGTGATGCGGCGCATGCGGTCGGGGCTCGCGATGGCCAGCACGGCGACGGCCAGCACCGACAGCACCAGCGGAATGATGAAGATCCGCAGCCGCACCCCGGAGAAGAACAGGGCGCCGAGCGAGATGAGGAAGAGCACCATCGCCGTACCCAGGTCATGCCCGGCCATGACCGTGGCGATGACGAGCCCGGCAACCGGCACCGCGGGGATGAACACGTGTCGCCACAGCCCGAGCAGCGTCTGCTTGCGGAACAGCACGTACCCCAGCCAGAGTGCGAGGGCGAGCTTGAGGAACTCGGAAGGCTGGGCGGTGATGCCGCCGATCTCGACCCAGTTGCGGTTGCCGTACAGGTCGTAGCCGAGCGGCGTGAACACCAGCAGCTGGAAAGCGACGGCGCCGAGCAGCGCCGGCCACGCGGCCCGCTTCCAGAAGCGCACCGGCAGTCGGCTGGCGATGAACATCAGCGGAACCCCGAGGAGCGCGAAGACGCCCTGTTTGAGCACGGCCTCGAACGGGTCGCCGGCCGTGGCAGAAGTCGCCGACAGGATCATGACCAGTCCGAAGCCCGTCAGCAGCAACGCCGTCGACGCGATCAGCAGGAACTCGCTGGAGACCGGCGCGAAGATGCGCCCGAGCGAGACGCGCGCCGCGAGGCCTTTGCGCCCGGGTTCAGGCGCGTCGGCCGGCCGAGGGCGCGGTACCGTGCTGGTCACCATTCCCCTTCCCGATCCAGTTCCGCACCGCGGTCGCGAAGCGCTCGCCCCGATCCGTGTATGACGCGAACTGGTCGAAAGACGCCGTCGCAGGGGCTAGGAGCACCACGTCCCCCTCGTCGGCTGCCTCGGCCGCCAGTTCGACGACACGGGCCATGACGTCTTCAGTTTCATCGTGGTCGACCTCGAAGACGGGCACATCGGGCGCGTGTCGCCCGAACGCCGCCACCACCTCCGTGCGATCGACGCCCAGGACCACCGCGGCCTTGACCCGCTCACCCCGGGCGGCGACGAGGTCGCCGATGTCGACACCCTTGAGCAGGCCGCCCACGACCCAGATCGCGCCGGGATAGGCCGCCAGCGACGACGCCGCCGCGTGCGGGTTGGTCGCCTTCGAGTCGTCGACCCACGTGATGCCGTCGGCCACGGCGACGACCTCGATGCGATGGGGGTCGAGCCGGAAATCGACCAGTGCGTCGTG
Organism: Microbacterium sp.; assembly: GCF_047971895.1. Classification (GTDB taxonomy): domain Bacteria; phylum Actinomycetota; class Actinomycetes; order Actinomycetales; family Microbacteriaceae; genus Microbacterium. The sequence continues at coordinate 7,998 of NZ_JBKEAF010000114.1, read as the reverse complement.
CACCGCCTGCGCAGGCACGTCGAGCGCGCGCGCGAGGGCGCTGGCGGCGAGGATGTTGGCCACGATGTGCGGAGCGGCCAGTCCGTGCTCAGCGAGTTCGGCGACGGTCGTCAGCTCGAGCGCGCTCGTGCGCCGGTCTGCGAGGAAGGCCCGGTCGACGAGGATCCCGTCGATCACCCCCAGATCGCTGGGTCCGGGCGCACCGAGATCGAAGCCGATCGCGCGCGCGCCCTCGACGACGTCGGCGTCCTCCACCATCCGCATCGTCGCGGCGTCGGCCTTGTTGTACACGCAGGCGACGCGCGTGTTGTCGTACACGTGAGACTTCGCCGCACGGTATCGCTCGAACGATCCGTGCCATTGTAGGTGGTCGCCCGCGAGGTTGAGGCATACCGCCGCGTGCGGCGACACCGGGTCGGGACCGGCCTGCAATCCCAGATACCACAGCTGGTGGCTGGAGAGTTCCACGACCAGCACGTCGAAGCCGGCGGGATCGCGTACGGCATCGAGCACCGGCACGCCGATGTTGCCGCAGGGCGCGGCGCGCAGGCCGCCCGCGAGCATCATGCTGGCGGCCAGGCGCGTCGTCGTGGTCTTCCCGTTCGTACCGGTCACGAACACCCAGTCCGCCGGCGTGCCGTCGTCGCGCACGACCTTGTCGCGCACGCGCCACGCGAGCTCGATGTCGCCCCACAGCGCTACCCCGGTCTCGCGCGCCCACGAGACGACCGGATGCTGCGGCACGAAGCCAGGCGAGGCGATCACCACCTCGGGGGCGAACGCCACCAGTGCGGGCGGCACACCGTCGAGCGCGCCCTCGTGCAGGCGCGCACCGATGACCGGGAGCAGTCGTGCGTACTCCTCGGACGCGGACTCGGTCACCACCAGCACATCGGCCCCGAGTTCGGCCAGCGTGTCGGCGACGGAGAACCCGGTGACCGACAGTCCGAGCACGGCGACGCGCAAGCCCGCCCAGTCCGCGCTCCAGCTGGTGAGGGTGTCGAGACGGGAGGTCATGTGCGGGCGAGCCACTCGACGTAGAACAGTCCGATTCCGGTGACCGCCAGCATCCCGGCAATGATCCACATGCGCACGACGATGGTGATCTCGGGCCAGCCGCGCATCTCGAGATGGTGGTGGAACGGGCTCATCAGGAACAGCCGCTTGCCGCGGGTCAGCTTGAAGTACAGCCGCTGCAGGATCACCGATCCGGGGCCGATGATGTAGACGCCCGCGAGCAGCACCGCGAGCACCTCGGTGTGCGTGAGGATCGAGAGGGCCGCGATGACGCCGCCGATGGCCATCGAGCCGACGTCGCCCATGAAGATCTGTGCCTTCGGCGCATTCCACCACAGGAACCCGACGAGTGCGCCGACGAACGCGGCCGCGACGATCGCCAGGTCGAAGGGGTTCGCCGTGGGGTAGCACGCGTCGCGCGTCGCCGGGTCGAGGAACGCGCTGGTGCACACCTGGTTGAACTGCCAGAAGGCCAGCAGGCTGTAGGCGCCGACGACGAAGACGCCGGCACCCGCCGCAAGACCGTCCAGCCCGTCGGTGACGTTGGTGCTGTTCGACCACGCGACGCCGATGAACGAGACCCACAGCAGGTAGAGGAACCAGCCGATGACGGGGCCGAGCACGAAGAACCACAGCCATGGCACGTCGCGCACGATGGAGACGTACGGCGAGGCGGCGGTGGCCCCGCCGGTCGTGGGGACGGTGAGGGCGAGAATACCGAAGGGCACCGTGACGATGATCTGGCCGATGACCTTTCGCCACCCGGACAGGCCGAGACTGCGCTGATGGCGCACCTTCATGAAGTCATCGATGAAGCCGACGACCCCGAACCCGACCATCATCCACAGCACGAGCAGGCCCGAGATCGTGGGCGGATTGGCGCCGACGACGCATCCGACGAAGTAGCCGACGACGGTCCCAGCGATGAAGATCGTGCCGCCCGCGGTGACGGTTCCGCGCTTCGCTGCGTGGCTGGGATTCTCGATGGCCTCGGGGGTGCGGATCACCTGCCCCCAGCCCCAGCTGCGGAACAGCCGGACGAAGACGGGCGTCAGGAAGAGCGTGAACGCGACCGAGATCGCCGCTGCGGTCAGAAGTGATCTCACGAGAAGTGTCCTCCCAGACGATCGCCGAGGACGCGCAGGCCCGCCGCGTTCGACGACTTCACGATGACCCGGTCGCCGTCGCGCAGCTCCCCGACGAGGTAGTCGTAGGCTTCGTCGACGGTGCCGAAGAACACTGCCTCGCTGCTCCACGAGCCTTCGGCGACGGCGGCCAGATAGATCCGTCGCGCGTCCTCGCCCACGACGACGATGCGCTGGATGCGCAGCCGCACCGCCAGCTCGCCGATGCGATCGTGCTCTTCGCCGGCGAACTCGCCGAGCTCGCTCATCGCACCGAGCACGGCCACGGTGCGCTGGTCGCTGCCCGTGATCTGCGCGAGCGTGCGCAGTGCGGCGGCGACCGAGTCGGGGCTCGCGTTGTAGGCGTCGTTGATGATGCGCACCGACGCGGAGCCCATCGGCTGCATGCGCCAGCGCTCGGCGATCTCGACGGTCGCCAGGCGATCCACCGCCGCATCAAGCGGTACCCCGAGGGCCGTCGTCGCAGCGATCGCCGCGAGGGCGTTGCCGACGTGGTGCTCGCCGATGACCCGCAGGTGTAGCGTCCGCGATCGGCCGTCCGCCGTCACCGTGAACGTAGTCCCCTCGGCGGTGGCCCGGATGTCGGAGGCCCGCACGTCGGCTCCATCGCCGCGTCCGAACCACCGCACACGCACCTGCCGATCCGCCGCGATCGCCGCCATCGCCGCCACCCGGGGATCGTCGGCGTTCAGCACCGCGACACCGCCGCGCTGGATCCGCTCCACCAGCTCGGCTTTGGCCGCGGCGATGGCCTCCAGGCCGCCCTCGCCGCCCGCGTGCGCCTTCCCGACCATGAGGACCACGCCCACATCCGGTTCGATGAGCGCGGCGAGCCCGCCGATGACGCCGCTCAGCGAGGTGAACTCGCCCTGGCCGCGGGCGCTGAGCTCGCTCACGAGGAATCGCGTGTCGTTCGTGACCCGCAGCATGGTGAGCGGCGCGCCGACCTCGTTGTTGAGCGAGGCGCGGGGTGCGACCGTCTCGCCTTCATCGCTGAGAATGCGGGCGATGAGGTTCTTCGTGGTCGTCTTGCCGTTCGAGCCCGTAATGCCCACGACGCGCAGCGCGCCGCGCTCGCGCACGCTCGCGACGACGGCACGCGCGAGAGCGGCGATCGCATCGAGGACGTCGTCGACCACGATCTGGGACACATCCGCGTCGACGACGCGCTCGACGATGGCCAGTACGGCACCCAGCTCGACGGCTGCCGAGACGAAGAAGTGCCCGTCGGAATGCTCTCCCGGCTTGGCGACGAAGACGTCGCCGGGCCCGATCTGACGCGAGTCGGTGTCGACGAGCCCCGACACCACCGTCTGGCCGTCATCACCGCGCGCTGCGACGAGCCGCCCGTTCACGATGGCGGTGATCTCGGCGAGGGACAGGGCGATCATGGATCCTCCGGAGAATCGGTGCGGTAGCGCACCGACTCACTGATAGACGGGGAGTGTGGCGGCCGGCGTCGTGGAGGGCAAGACGCGGTAGGTCTTCATGACCTGGGTCATCGCCTTCTGAAATCCTTCGGCATCGGCCGAAGAAGACTTTACCTTGGTGGGCTCGTCCAGGGTGATGGCGACGATGTACTCCGGGTCCTCAGCGGGCGCGAAGCCGATCATGAGCGTGTACCAGACGCCCGACTTGTAGTTCCCGTTGCCGTCGGTCTTCTGGCCCGTGCCCGACTTCATCGCCACCCGGTAGCCGGGGACGTGGATCGCGTCGGCGTAGCCCGCCTGCAGGTACACGTTCTCGAGCATCGTCGTCACCTGCTGCGCCGACTGCTCGCTGATGACGCGCACCGGTTCGGGCAGGTCGGGCTCGACGACCGTGCCGTCGGTCTTCGTGCACGACTCGATCAGCCGCAGGGGCACGCGCACACCGTCGTTCGCGATGGCGCTGTACGCCCCCATCAGCTCCGGGATCGTCGTGGCCACGCCCTGACCGTAGTTCGTGTCGTAGAGCTGCTGATTGTCCCACTGCGATGCCGGGTAGAGCGTGCCCGCTGCCGCTGCGGGGAAATCCACGGCGCTGCCCTGACCGATGCCGAACTTCTTCAGGTACTCGTAGCGCGTGGCCGGGTCTATGCGTTCGCTGAGACGCGAGATGCCCACGTTCGACGAGTCGACGAGCACGCCATTCAGGGTGTAGTTGTACGTCGGGTGACCCGACATGTCGCGCACGACGGCGCCGTTGGCGAACTCGACGCGCCACGGTGCCTCGATGGTGGTCATGGGCGTGAGCCCAGCGCCGTCGACCAGCACGGCGGCTGAGAGCGCCTTGAACGTCGAGGCCGGCTCGAAGGTGTCCTGGAAGATGCGGCTGCGCAGGAACGAACCCTCGGCATCGAACTCGTTGGGGTCCACCGTCGGATACTCCGCCGCCGCGCGGATCTTGCCCGTCTTCGCCTCGATGACGGTGATCGTACCGCTGATCGAGGCGAACTTCTGCACCTGCTCCGCGATCAGCTGCTGCATGTACCACTGCAGATCGGCGTCGACGGTCAGCCGCAGTGTGCCGCCGTCGACGGCCGGCGTCTCCTTCTTCGTACCCGGGATCACGACTCCGTCCTGCCCCCTCTCGAACGTCTCTTCCCCGTCCGTGGCGGCCAAGCACTGGTCCTGCGCCAGCTCGAGCCCCTCCAGGGGTGTTCCGTCGACGCCGACGAACCCGGTGAGGCTGCCCGCGACGGCACCCTGCGGGTACACGCGGGACGGCTGCGAGGTGAAGCTCAGGTAGGGCAGGCCGAGTTCGGCGAGCGCCCGGTACTGCTCGGTGCTCAGGCCGCGCGCGAGGTAGGCGAACTGCGACTCGGGGTCGTCGGCGAGGGCGTCGGCGACGATGCTCATCACCTCTTCGGCGGTCTGCCCGGTGATCGCCGAGATGTCGGCTGCCGTCTCGGGCCAGGGCACCTCGACCTTCTCCCCGCCGCGTGTGATCTCACGCGGCGTGACGTTCACGGGTGAGAACTGCGCGTCGTAGCGCACCGTGCTCTGCGCGAGGATCGTGCCCGAGACATCCGTGATCGCGCCGCGCGTGCCCTTGAGCGACACCGTCCCGCCGATCTTCGTGAGCGAGTCCTTCACGTGCTGGTCGGCGCTGACGATCTGGATGTCGACCAACCGGATCCCGAACGCGACGAGCACCGCGAAGACGACGCCGAGCGCGACAACCGTGCGGCGACGGGGGCTGCGCGAGCTGCGAGTGGTCATGCGGGCGTCTCCATCCGGTCAGCGCGTCGTCGGGGTGGGCAGGCCGTCGGTGAGGGGGGGCGGAAGGGTCGAGTCGGCATCGGCCTCTGCGGACTCGACGGGGGCCGTCGGAACTCCTTGGATGGTGGCGTCCGGTGCGGTGATCAAGGGTGTCTGGGCGACGATCGCATTGGGCACGGCGCTGTTGTCGAGCGCACTGATCGACGAGCGGTACCCGGCCGCGGTCCCGCTGCCGAGGATCGCACCGTCGCTGAGCCGCACGTACGTCGGCGACTCGTTGACGACCATTCCGAGCGACTCCGCATTGGCCGCCAGGTACTGGGGCGAGCTCAGCCCGGCGATCGCATCCGTGAGCGACTGCTTCTGCCACGTGAGCTCGCGCTGCTGCTGGGTGAGCTCGCTCACCCGGTACGTCGATTCGGTGGTGGCGATCGACAGGCCCATCTGCACGGCAGCGATCGCCAGTGCGCCGGCGAGCGCAGTCAGGGCGTACACGATGCGCGGGCGACGCCGCCGCGCCCGGGCGAGCGGTCGCAGTGTCCGTCGCCGAGCGGCGGACTCACCCAGCGGTTGAAACGCCTCGATGGCGGCGCTCATGCAGACGGCCTCACTCGTTCGGCGGCGCGCAGGCGCACCGGGGTGGCGCGGGTGTTGCGTTCCCGCTCTTCGTCGTCGGCGAGTTCGGCCCCCTTGACGAGAAGTCGGAACCGCGGGGCGTGCTCGGGCAGCTCGACCGGCAGCCCGCGCGGGGCCGTCGATGCGGTCTGCGCGGCGAAGACGCGCTTGACGAGACGGTCCTCGAGCGACTGATACGCGAGGACGACGATCCGCCCGCCCACGTCGAGCGACTCCAGCGCGGCGGGCAGCGCGCGTTCGAGCACGGTGAGCTCGTCGTTGACGGCGATGCGCAGCGCCTGGAACACACGCTTGGCGGGGTGCCCAGAGCGCTGCGCGGCAGCCGGTGTCGCCGCCGCAATGATCTCGACGAGCTGACCGGATCGCTCGATCGGCGCGTCCTCCCGGGCATGCAGGATCGCCCGCGCGTAGCGCGCGGCGAGCTTCTCCTCGCCGTAGTGCTCGAAGAGCCGGCGCAGCTCGCCCTCGCCGGCGGTCGCCAGCACGGCGGCGGCGGTGCGCCCCGGGGTCTGGTCCATGCGCATGTCGAGCGGCGCATCCTTGGCGTACGCGAACCCACGCTCGGCGAGGTCGAGCTGCAGCGAGGAGACGCCGAGGTCGAACAGGATGCCGTCTGCGGCCTCCACGCCCGCGGCGGCAAGCGCCGCCTCGATACCGTCGTACACGGTGTGCACGAGGGTGAGTCGGTCGGCGAACCGGGCGAGCCGCTCGCTCGCGATGCGCAGCGCATCGGTGTCGCGGTCGAGACCGACGAGATGCAGCCCGGGGAACTGCTCGAGGAAGGCCTCGGCGTGGCCGCCCATACCCAGGGTCGCGTCCACGAGCACGGCGCCGTCGCGCTCGAGCGCAGGGGCGAGCAGCTCGACGCAGCGGTCGAGCAGCACAGGAGTGTGGATGTCGCGGGCTTCCATGACTGGCGGCGGGTTTCCGGGCCTCGGGCCCCGATCCCCCTCCGCTCCGACCTGGCGCCGGGGAAGTGCGTCAGGGCATGAGCGGCGAGAGATCGCGGCCCGCGGATCAGAACAGTCCCGGGTACACCTCCTCCTCGAGCTCGGCGAACGTGTCCTCGTTGGCAGCCGTGTAGGCCGCCCACCGGTCGGCGTTCCAGATCTCCGCGTGGTCGCCGACGCCGGCGACCACCAGCTCCCGCCCCAGGTCGGCGTATGCACGCAACGCGGTGGGAATGGTGACGCGGTTCTGACTGTCGGGCTTCTCGTCGCTGGCGGCGGCCAGGAACATGCGCAGGAAGTCACGGGCGCGCTTGTCGCCCATCGGCGCTTGGCGCATGCGCCCATGCACGCGCTCGAACTCTGCGGCGCTGAACACGTAGAGGCAGCGTTCCTGTCCGCGGGTGATGACAACGCCGTCCTCGAGTTCGCGACGAAACTTCGCCGGCAGGATCAAGCGCCCCTTGTCGTCGAGCTTGGGGGTGTGTGTACCCAGCAGCATCCGGGATCCCCCCTCCGTCCGGCCCATCGAAGTACCTCCAATTTACTCCACTTCACTCCATTTGCCTACTATTTCCCTCCACAAGTCCTCCCCCACTCCCCGCGTGCACAAAAAAACACCGACCCGAAGATCGGTGTCTCGTGGGATGTCAGGGCTAGCCCCAATACCGTTCAGTTGAGGTTGCGCGGTGTGGTTTGGTGGCGTGCCGCGTGCTGGATGGAACAAGCCTGAGGCCGAGCGTCGCCTGTCGGAGCTGGTCTCGGTTGGCGCGCTGACGCGGGTGCTCCCGCCGGCGTTGGTCGATGAGGTGATCGCTGAGGCGGGCCGGACCGAGCGGCGTCATCGCGCGTTGCCGGCTCGTGTGATGGCTTGCTTCTCGATCGGGATGGCGTTGTACTCCGAGTTCGTATGAGGACGTTCTCGCACAGCTGACTGATGGGCTGTCGTGGGCCTCTGGGTGGACAGAGAGTTACTCACCGCCGAGCAAGTCCGCGATTTTCCAAGCCCGTGCTCGGCTGGGTACCGAGCCGCTGACCGCGTTGTTCGAG
>NZ_JBKEAF010000087.1:0-22409 GCF_047971895.1 Microbacterium sp. | reverse complement strand
GAGGGGGGCGACGATCTCGTCCAGGCGCTTCTGTTCGGCGACCACCTCGGGAGCGCGCGCAGGGTCGGCCAGGATGCCCACCGAGTACATCGTGATCTCGCCGGGCACCGTGACACGCACGCCGGCATCGGGCGCCGCGCGGTGCAACGCGCCGCCGACATGACGGAATTGCACCATCATGAGCACACGCCGCTGCATGAGCCGGATGACCTGCGCGATCGTCTCATCGGTCAGCTGCGACATCTGCGCCGACGTGCCGCGGGACGAGACCGGACCGGGAGGATCCATCGTGATGCCGGCGATGTCGACCGGGGGCATCAGCGCGAAAGTGGATACAGAATCCAGTATTGCGCTCTTGGTGCGACCGGCGTAGCGTGTGCACAGACGGTTCGCATGACCGGCGCTTGCTGAGTCCCGACTTGGGCTCGATCCTCTTCTGCCCGTATTCGGCGGAGTCATCGATCACCTTCGTGCGGAGTCGCCCATGAAAACGTCCACTCGGCATCATGCCCCGATACGTCGCGCCGCGGCCGTCGCCGTCGCCGCGACGGCGCTGGCGCTCACCGGCTGCGCCGGTGCCGCCGCCGGCGCAACACCCGAGCCCACGACCGCGGAGTTCCCGCTCGTCGCCGACAACTGCGGCTTCGAGGTCACCGTCGACGCGCCGCCCGATCGGATCGTCACGATCAAGTCGTCGACGCTCGAGCTTCTGCTGGCGCTGGGCGTCGAGGACCGCGTCATCGCGTACGCCTTCCCGGATGGACCGGTGCCGGACGAACTCGCTGCGGCGGCCGGAGGCATCCCGCAACTGGCCGAGAAGCTGCCGTCGCAAGAGGCGCTGCTGGCGCTCGAGCCCGACCTCGTCTTCGCCGGCTGGGAGTCGAACCTGACCGCCGAGGGCGTCGGGGAGCGCGCCACGCTCGACCGGCTCGACGTCGGCACCTACGTCGCGCCGTCGGCCTGCAAGGGCGAGGGGTACATGCCCGATCCCCTCACCTTCGACGGCGTGTTCGCGGACTTCGTCGAGACCGGACGCATCGTCGGCGCGGATGCCGCGGCGGCCGCGCTCGTCGAACAGCAGCGCGCCGAGCTCGCGGCCATCGAGCCCGACGGCCGGGGCCTGACCGCGCTCTGGTACTCGTCGGGCAAGGACACGCCGTTCGTCGGCGCCGGCATCGGCGCCCCGCAGATGCTGATGGCCGCCGCGGGCCTCGACAACGTGTTCGCCGACATCCACGACACGTGGTCGTCGGTGTCGTGGGAGGCCATCGCCGATCAGGATCCCGACGTCATCGTGCTGGTCGATGCCGACTGGAACACCGCGGAGTCGAAGGTCGCCTTCCTCGAATCGCACCCCGTCACCTCGAAACTGAGCGCGGTGCAGGCCGGGCGCTACCTCGTCGTCGACTTCCCCGCGACGGAAGCGGGCGTGCGCAACGTCGCCGCCGTCTCGGCATTGGTGGCCCAGCTGAACGGGCTATGAGCGTCCAGACCGCCCGGCTGGGCGTTCGTTCCGAGCTTCGGCTGCGCGCACTGCGCACGGAGGCGACGGCGGCGGTGCTCGTGGCGGGCCTGCTGCTGTCGATCGTCCTGGCGACCACGATCGGGCCGGCCGGGATCTCGGCAGGGGACGTCATCGCGACACTGCTGTCGCACGTCGGCATCGGCGCGGGCACGCTGACCGGCCTGCGCGAGAGCATCGTGTGGGAGCTACGCCTGCCCCGCGTGCTGGCCGCCGCTGCGGTGGGTGCGGGCCTGGCGATGTGCGGGGCCGTGATGCAGGCGCTCGTGCGCAACCCCCTCGCCGACCCGTATCTGCTCGGGCTGTCGTCTGGCGCCTCGGTCGGCGCGGTCGTCGTGCTCGTGCTCGGGGTCGCGATCGTGCTCCCCGTCGCCGCGTTCCTCGGAGCACTGCTCGCGCTCGCCGCCACGTTGGGGCTGGCACGCGCGGCCGGTTCCCTGTCGCCGGCCACGACGATCCTCGCCGGCATCGCCGTCTCGGCCGTGTTCGCCGCGCTGACCAGCCTCGTGATCTTCTGGAGTGCGACCGGCGACAGCTACCGCGAGATCCTGTCGTGGCTGCTGGGCTCGCTCTCGGGCATCACGTGGGAGTCGGTCGTGATCGCCGGCGGCGCGCTGCTGGTCGTGGCGGTGCCGATCCTGCTGTCGGCACGTACGCTCGACGCGTTCGTGCTCGGCGACGTGGCCGCTGCCGCACTGGGCGTGCGCGTAGGACGCACACGTGTGCTGCTGCTCATGCTGACCGCGGTGCTGACCGGCGCGCTCGTCTCGGTCAGCGGTGCGATCGGGTTCGTCGGGCTCATCCTGCCGCACGCGATCCGCATGGTCACGGGTGGGCTGCACCGCACGCTGCTGCCGCTGTCGGCGCTGGCAGGGGCCGTGTTCCTGATGTGGGCCGACACGCTGGCACGGACGGTGTTCGACCCGCGTGAGCTGCCGGTCGGTATCGTCACCGCCATCGTGGGCGCACCCGTGTTCGCGCTCATCATGATCCGCCGGGGGCGAGCATCATGACCGGACTGGTCTGCCGCGGCGTGCGCGTCGCGCGTTCCGGAAAGTCGGTGCTGCACGACGTCGACCTCCTCGCGCCGCCCGGAGCGATCACCGCCATCCTCGGGCCCAACGGTGCGGGCAAGAGCACCCTGCTGCATGCGCTGGCCGGCGGTGTGCCCTCTACGATGACCGAGTTGTCGCTGGACGGCGAAGACCTGCTGCGCATGCCGCGTCGTGAGCGCGCCCGCCGGCTCGCGCTCGTCGAGCAGGAGCCGGGGCCGCTCGAGGGCCTGCGCGCGCGCGACGTCGTCGCGCTGGGGCGCATCCCGCACGAGGGCGCATGGCGCCAGGCGGACGGGAACGCCGACGCGGTCGTCGAGCACAGCCTGCAGGCTGTCGACGGCACCGCGCTGGCGGCGCGACGCTACGCGACGCTGTCGGGCGGTGAGAAACAGCGGGTGCAGCTCGCGCGCGCGCTCGCGCAGGAACCCCGGATGCTGCTGCTCGACGAGCCCACGAACCATCTCGATGTTCGAGCGCAGCTCGCGGCGCTCGCCGTGGTGCGTGCCCGCGCCGCCGGCGGCGCCACGGTCGTCGCGGCTCTGCACGACCTCAGCCTGGCGATGTCGGCGGCCGATCACGTCGTGGTCATGGCCCAGGGGCGCGTCGTCGCCGCCGGCGGGCCGGCCCAGGTGTTGACGCCCGCGCTGATCCGCGATGTCTGGCAGGTGCACGCCGACATCCTCACCAATCCCACGACGGGACGTGCGGTGGTCGCGCTCGCCGAAGCGTTCAGCGTGCCCGCAGTCGCGGGGCCAGTTCCTCCTCGAACAGGGTCATGAATCGTTCCTGGTCGTGGCCGGGGGCGTGGAAGACGAGGTGGTTGAAGCCCCAGTCGATGTACTGGCCGATCTGCGCGGCGACCTCGTCGGGGTTGTTCCCCACGATCCACCGCTTCGCGATCTGCTCGATGGGCAGGGCGTCGGCTGCCTTCTCCATCTCGACCGGATCGGTGATGTCGTGCTTCTGCTCCTTCGACAGCGACAGCGGCGACCAGAACCGGGTGTTGTCCAGCGCCGCCTCCCTCGTGTGCTCGTACGACAGCTTGATCTCGATCATGCGGTCCAGCACCGCCGGGTCCTTCCCGGCCGCCTCGGCACCTGCGGCGACGGCCGGCAGCAGCTGGTCGACGTACAGCTCGGCGCCCTTGCCCGATGTGCAGATGAAGCCGTCGCCGGCACGGCCGGCATACTTGGCGACCATCGGCCCGCCCGCGGCGATGTAGATCGGGATGCCGCCCTCCGGACGGTCGTAGATGGATGCGTCGTGCGTCGAGTAGTAGTCGCCCTCGAACGTGATGCGCTCGCCCGCCCACAGCGCGCGCATGAGCCGCACCGCCTCGCGCAGCCGCGCGAAGCGCTCCTTGAACTCGGGCCAGGTCTGCTCGCCGGCTCCGCGGAACCCGGTGGCGATCTCGTTGAGCGCCTCCCCGGTGCCGACGCCGAGGAGCACCCGATCAGGGTAGAGGCAGCCCAGCGTCGCGAACGCGTGCGCGATGACGGCGGGGTTGTACCGGAACGTCGGGGTCAGCACGCTCGTGCCCAGGCGGATCGTCGACGTGCGCTCACCCGCTGCGGTGAGCCACGCGAGCGAGAACGGGGCGTGGCCGCCGGTGTGCCGCCACGGCTGGAAGTGGTCGCTCACGAACGCCGACTCGAAGCCGTGCGCTTCGGCCCGCACGGCCAGCTCCACGAGCTCACGAGGGCCGAACTGCTCGGCGGAGGCCTTGTATCCCAGAGTGAGGGTCATGTCTGTGGGTCCTTTCAGGAGTGTATATGGGGAAGGACGTCGCGTCCGAAGACATCGAGCCACTCGTCGTTGCCGCGCGCGACGTTGTGCAGGTAGATGCGGTCGAAGCCGATATCGGCGAGTCGCTGGATGGCCGCGCGATGCACGTCGGGATCGGCCGAGGCGACGATGCCCGAGGTCATGTCGTCGGGGCGCACCAGGCGTGCGAGCTGCTCGAGCTCGAACGGAGAGCGCACGTCGGAACGCCGGAAGCGCATTCCCGCCATCGGCCATTCCGCGAGAGCCTGCTGTGCCGCCTCTTCGTCGGTGGGTGCCCACGACAGGTGGATCTGCACGATGCGATGCATCGTGCTGGGATCGCGCCCGGCCTCGCGTGCCCCCTCGCCGAACCGCGCAAGCAGGCTCTCGAGGCGCTCCGGGGCGGCGGCGGTCGTGATCAGACCATCGGCGACGCGGCCGGCGCGCCGTGCGGTCTGCGGGCCGGCGGTCGCGATGAACAGGTCGGGCGCCTGTTCGGGCATGGTCCACAACCGGGTGGACTCGAGACGAAAATGCGGTCCGGTGTGCCGCACGTCGCGGCCCGCACGCGACGCCGTGAAGAGCTTGCGGATCAGGTCCACGGCTTCGAACATGCGCTCGATGCGCTCGGGTGCCTCGGGCCAGTACTCGCCGGTGATGTGCTCGTTCAGGGCCTCGCCCGAGCCGAGCCCGAGCCACGCACGCCTGGGGAACATCGCGCTGAGCGTCGCGGCCGCCTGGGCGACGACGGCCGGATGGGTGCGGAAGGTGGGGGTCGTGACGCCGGGGCCGAGGTCCCCCGTGGTGAGCGTGCCGATCGCGCCGAGCATGCTCCAGACATGGGATGCCGCCCCGTGCCGTGGCAGCCACGGCTGGAAGTGGTCGCTCGCCATGACGCCGCGGAAGCCCGCCGCCTCGGCGCGCTGCACCTGGGCGAGCACGTCCTGCGGCGGTGCGTGCTCCAGCATCGCGGCGAGACCGATGTGCATGTCAGGCCACGCCGACGTCGTCGCCGGAGTCTGTGTCGAGCATCGCGAGGACGGCGTCACGCACGCTCTCGAGGTGGGTCCGCAGGACCGCCTGCGCCGCATCGACGTCCTGCGACGCGACGGCGGCCACGAGTTCGGCGTGCGAGTGTCGGTGCTCACCGCCGACGACCCGCCAGCCGAGCACATAGCGGCCGAGCTTCAGGCGGAGCTGTGCGATCATCTCCCACATCATCGGGCGGGACTCGGCGCCGTAGAGCTCGGCGTAGAAGCGCGTGCGCACCTCGATGAAGTCCGTACCCTCCATCTGGTCGTCGGCGGCGGCGGCAAGTCGTGCGATGCGCTCGAGGCGCTCGGCGCTGAGATCGGCCATCGACAGCCGCAGTGCCTCGAGTTCGAGCAGCGTGCGGATCGCGTACACCTCGCGTGCGGTCTCGGGCGAGAGCGTCTTGACGACTGCTCCGCGGCGTGCGTGGAACTCGACGAGTCCATCCGCTTCGAGCTGGATGAGGGCCGAGCGCACAGGCACGCGGGAGATGCCGATCGACTCGGCGAGCAGCTCTTGCCGCAGCTTCTGGCCCGGGGCGAGCGCGCCCTCGAGGATCGCCTCGCGGATGATGTCGTAGGCCATCGTGCCGACCGACCGGTAGCCGGGCCGGTGCCGTTCCGCGATGCTCTCCAGCGCCGAGGTGTCGTGGCTGACCGGCCGCGGCGCGGAGTCGTTGGCGGTCATGCGGGCCTCTCGATGGGTTCCAATGCGGCTATTGGATACAGTATGCCGCGTTGGGCGTGTCGTGCGCGACGCGTGACATCACGTCACCGCGCTGCGCTGCGTGAAGCGCGGCTCGCGCCACACGCGGGATTCCAGAACCTCGTCGAGCGCCGCGACCGCGTCCCACACGTCGGCGTGCGACACGTACAACGGCGCGAAGCCGAACCGCATCAGGTCCGGCGCGCGGAAGTCGCCGATCACGCCGCGTTCGATGAGCGCCTGCATCACGGCGTACCCGTCCTCGAATCGCAGTGCCACCTGGCTGCCGCGACGTTCGTGCTCTCGAGGCGTGACGACCTCGAGCTGCCAGCGCGCGAGGCGAGTCTCCACGAGAGAGATGAACAGGTCTGTCAGCTGCAGGCTCTTCGCACGCAACTGTGCCATGTCGACGTCGGCCCAGACGTCCAGGCTGGCTTCGAGCCCCGCCATCGACAGCAGCTGCGGCGTGCCGACGCGGAACCGCGTGATGCCGTCGGCCGGTTCGTAGTCGACGGTGAAGTCGAAGGGCCGGGCGTGACCGTGCCAGCCGGTCAGCGCGGGCCGCACGGACGACTGGTGCCGCTGTGCGACCCAGATGAACGAGGGTGCGCCGGGGCCGCCGTTGACGTACTTGTAGGTGCAGCCGACAGCGAAGTCGGCTCCGGCGCCGTTCAGGTCGACGGGCACCGCACCGACGCTGTGGCACAGATCCCACACCATGAGCGCACCGGCGGCGTGCACGCGGCGCGTCACCTCGGCCATGTCGTACATGCGCCCCGTACGGTAGTCCACATGTGTGAGCACCACGACGGCCACATCGTCGTCGAGTACCTCGTCGAGGGTCGGTCCGTCGTCCGCGATGAGGCGGCGCTCGAGGGGCGCGCCACCACCGGACAGCGAAGGGCCGATCAGCGTCTGCACGCTCTCGAGCACATAGAGGTCGGTGGGGAAGTTCCCTCGCTCGGCGACGATGGCGTGGCGGCCCGGGCGCAGCCGTGCGGCCGCCGCAGCCGCCTGGAACAGGCTCGATGACGTCGACTCACCGATCACGACCTCCCCAGGGGCCGCGCCGATGAGCGGCGCGAGCCGGTCGCCGACGTCCGTCGGCTTCGCGAACCAGCCGGCCTCGTTCCAGCTGCGGATCAGCCCGGTGCCCCACTCGTCTCGGATGACGCGCTCGACATGCGCCGCCGTGTGGCGCGGCAGCGCTCCCAGAGAGTTGCCATCGAGGTAGATGACGCCCTTCGGAAGGGTGAAGCGGTCGCGGAAACCTGCGAGCGGATCGGCCTCGTCGAGAGCGACGCACTGCGCACGATCGGTGGGTACGGGGACGGTCATGTGAGAAGTATCCGTTCTTGTTCGACCCGCGAACCGAGCCCGATGAAGAGCTCGGCATTCCCGTGCAGGATCGCCGAGCGCTGCGCATCGGTGAGGAAGTCCGACCGGTTGACGACCGCACCGGCGGGCCTCTCGCCCAGTGGATAGGGGTAATCGGTGCCCAGCATGACACGCTCCGCGCCGAGCGTGTCGACCAGCAGACGGAGCGCCTTCGGGTCGAAGACGACGGAGTCGACGCTGAATCGATCGAGATACGAGGAGGGCGGGTGTGCGCTCACCCCGACGACGTCCGGTCGCTCACGCCATGCGTTCTCGAACCGCCCCAGCCAGAACGCGAACGAGCCGCCGCCGTGAGCGAAGGCGAGGCGCAGCGATGGGGGCACCCGATCGAAGACGCCGCCGAGGATCAGCGCGATGATCGACAGATGCGTCTCGGCGGGCATGCCCGTCAGCCAGCGGCTCATCCAGCGGTCGAGGCGCAGCGAGTTCGGCATGTCCCACGGATGGACGAAGACAGGGATGCCGCGCTCGGCGCAGTGCTGCAGGAACGTGACGATGCCTTCGTCGTCGAGGTCGCGATCGCCGACGTGATTGCCGATCTCGACGCCGCGATGACCGTTGGCGACCGCGCGGTCGGCCTCGGCGCACGCGGCATCGGGGTCCTGCAGGGGCACCTGCGCGAACGGGATCAGCCGGTCGGGCGCCGCAGCACAGATCTCCAGGGCGAGATCGTTGAAGATCCGCGCCACCCTCGCGGCCTGCACACCCGGCTTTTCGTAGGAGAAGAAGACCGGTGTCGGTGACACGACCTGCATGGTCACGCCGTCGGCATCCATCTCCGCCAGCCGCACGTCCGCGTCCCAGCAGTTCGCACCGATCTGTCGGAACTCGTGTGATCCGACCATGATCATGGCGTCGCGCTCGGAGTCCACCCTCAGCCACGGCCACTCGCCCGGGCCCGCCGCGTCCGCCAGGTGCGGCCAGCCCCGTGGGACGAAGTGGCTGTGGATGTCGATCTTCTGCAACGCGTTCAGCCCTTGCCGGGGTGGACGGTGCTGCAGTTCGGGCAGGTGCGTCCCTCTTCGCTCTCGTAGAACTCGCGGAACACCGGAGGAAGGTCGTCGACGATGTCACGCACCTGCAGCTCGACCTCGTGCACCTTGGTGTGGCACTCGGGGCAGAACCAGGCGAACTTCTCGAGTGTGCCCTCTTCGCGGATGCGTTCGATGACGATGCCGATCGAGCCTTCTTCGGGCCGTTGCGGCGAGTGGTACACGTTGCCGGGCAGCAGCCACATCTCGCCTTCGCGGATGTCGATCCGCCGCGGACCGTCCTCCGTGATGATGTTCACGTGCATATTGCCGCGGTACTGGTAGAACCACTCCTCGTAGGGGTCGAAGTGGTAGTCCGTGCGCTTGTTCGGGCCGCCCACGACCTGCACGATGAAGTCGTTCATCGGGATGAACGCCTGCCTGTTGTTCACCGGCGGCTTCAGCAGGTGCTCGTTCTCCTTGATCCATGCCGGGAAGTCGATGACCGGCGGGATGTTCGTGCTCATTGTTCCTCCTTGTTGTCCGGCGACGTCGGTGTCGCCGCCGCGCGCTGGGCGATGGCCTGGATCTCGATGCGCAGATGCGGGTGGGGCAGCGCGTGCACGGCGACGGTCGTACGGGCCGGCCCGCGCTCGTCGAAGTACTCGGCCCACACGGCGTTGTAGGCGCCGAAGTCGTTCATGTCGACGAGGAAGCTCGTCGTCTGCACGAGGTCGTCGAGCGTGCATCCGGCAACGGCGAGCAGACCGCGGATGTTCTCGATCACGGCGCGCGTCTGCACGGCGATGTCGAGCTTCGTTGTGCCGAACTCGTCGACCTCGGCCCCCTCGATGGAGTTGTCGGGCCGGCGGCTCGACGTGCCGGACACGAAGACCAGGTCACCCGCGATCTTGACATGCGGGAATCGCCCCCGCGGTGTCGCCTTGCCGGCGACGGTGATCCCTGTTGCGTCGTTCATCGTCATGCGGCTCCTTCGATGCGAACCGATACACGGCCGAGTCCGGTGATCGTTGCCTCCACGATGCCGCGCGCGGGCAGCGCGACGGCCGCGGTGGCGGCTCCGGCGAGCAGGATCGTGCCGGCGCGCAGCGCGAATCCGTGCGCCGCACCGAGCCGCTGCGCGGCCGGCAGGGCGCGAGCGGGGTCGCCGAGGATCGCTGCGGTCGACCCTGTCTCGACGATCCGGCTGTCGATCTCGAGTAACACTGCGCGGTTCCCGAGATCACCGGCGGCGCTCGGCGATGCCCACGGCCCCACGGCGAACGCCGCGGCAGAGGTGTTGTCGGCGACGACGTCGCCGAGGTCGAACCGGAAGTCCTCGTATCGGGAGTCGATGATCTCCAGCGCCGGCGCCACGGCGACGATGGCAGTGGGGTCGAGGGGATCGTCTGGCGCGATGTCACGGCCGATCAGATAGGCGACCTCCGGCTCGATGCGCGGATGGATGAACGTGCGCCGGTCGAGCGTGCCGCCGTCCTGCACCTGCATGCGGTCGGTGATGGTGCCGATGATCAGCTCGCCGACGCCCATCTGCCGCGCCTTGGCGAGACTCGTGAAGCCGAGCTTCACGCCGACGGGCTTCTCGCCGCGGGCCACACGGCGGGCCAGAAGCGCGTGTTGCACTGCGTAGGCGGCGTCGATGCCGAGGGGTGTGAGGTCCGAGGGCTGCCGCGTCGTCGTCGCGCGCACCTGCGCGTCGTCGAGCTGCGCGCCGAGCGCCTCGGTCTCGAGGAACGGAGGCTTCATGCGGTCACCTCCGCGGCACGCGCAGCGGCCAGGTCGAGTGCGACGTCGACGATCATGTCCTCCTGCCCGCCGACCATGCGGCGACGCCCCAGCTCGATGAGGATGTCGCGCGCATCGAGACCGTGCCGCTCGGCCGCCCGCTCGGCGTGCAGCAGGAAGCTCGAGTACACTCCCGCGTAGCCGAGAGTGAGCGTCTCGCGGTCGACGCGCACGGGGCGCTTCTGCAGTGGACGGATGAGGTCTTCGGCCGCATCCTGCAGCGCGAACAGGTCGCACCCGTGCTCCCACCCCAGCAGATTGGCGACGGCCACGAAGGCCTCGATGGGGCAGTTGCCGGCGCCGGCGCCCTGCCCGGCGAGCGAGGCATCCACCCGGTATGCGCCGTGCTCTACGGCGGTGACGCTGTTGGCGACGCTGAGCGACAGATTCTCGTGCGCGTGGATGCCGACCTCGGTGCCCGGGTCGAGCACCGAGCGATACGCGTCGATGCGCTCGGCGACCTCGTTCATGGTGAGCCGACCGCCCGAGTCGGTGACGTAGACGCAGTGCGCGCCGTAGGACTCCATGAGCCTGGCCTGCTCTGCGAGGCCGCGTGGATCGTTCATATGGCTCATCATGAGAAAGCCCGAGACATCCATTCCGTTGTCCCGTGCCCAGGCGATGTGCTGGGCGGCGACGTCGGCCTCGGTGCAGTGCGTCGCGACGCGCACGCTCTGCACGCCCAGATCGCGGGCACGGGCGAGATCGTCGAGGGTGCCGATGCCGGGCAGGATGAGCGTGGTCAGCCGCGCTCGCTGCAGCACCGACGCCGCCGCCTCGATCCAGTGCTCGTCGGTGGTGGCACCGTGCCCGTAGGTGACGCTCGAACCGCCGAGCCCGTCGCCGTGGGCGACCTCGATGGCATCCACTCCGGCGCGCTCCAGCGCGGCCGCGATCTCGCGCACCTGATCGACCGAATAGCGATGGGCGACCGCGTGCATGCCGTCGCGGAGCGTGACGTCCTGCACGTAGACGCGGGGTGCTGTGGGGCTCATGCGGCACCGGCCTTCTGCGCGGCCACGAGACGCTCTGCGGTGCGCAGCGCGGCGCTGGTCATGATGTCGAGGTTGCCTGCGTACTCCGGCAGGTAGTGTCCGGCGCCGGCGACCTCGAGCATGACGGTCACGCGCGTGCCGTGGAACGGGCGGTCCAGTGCTGGCACGTGCCCGTCGTCGACGCGATCGAACTGCACCTCCTGCTTGAGGCGGTAGCCGCCGACATACTGCTGCACCGCGGCGATCGTCTCATCGACGGAAGCGCGCACGGCACTCTCGTCGACGTCTCCGTCGATGAGGCAGTACACGGTGTCGCGCATGATGAGCGGCGGATCGGCGGGGTTCAGCACAATGATCGCCTTGCCCCGCTCGGCGCCGCCGATGTGTTCGATCGCCCGTGCCGTCGTCTCGGTGAACTCGTCGATGTTGGCCCGCGTTCCGGGTCCGGCGGACCTCGAGGCGATGGAGGCCACGATCTCGGCGTACGCGACAGGCGCGACGCGCGAGACGGCGGCGACGATGGGCACGGTGGCCTGACCGCCGCATGTGACCATGTTGACGTTCGGTGCCTGCAGATGCTGGTCGATATTGACCACTGGGACGACGTAGGGGCCGATCGCGGCGGGCGTGAGGTCGACCATGAGACGGCCGGCGTCGCGGACCAGTGCGTCGTTGCGGACGTGTGCGCCCGCCGACGTGGCGTCGAACACGAGTGCCACGTCGGCGAACTCGGGCATGCGCACCAGGCCCTCGACCCCCTCGTGCGTCGTGGCGACGCCCAGCCGGCGGGCCCGTGCGAGGCCGTCGGAGTGCTCGTCGATGCCGGCCATGGCGGAGACGTGAAGCGTGTCCGACAGCCGGATGACCTTGATCAGCAGATCGGTGCCGATGTTGCCCGATCCGATGATGGCGATACCCGTGCTCATGCGATCGCCTCCCGACGCGAATCGTGAAGGTCGGCGCAGACGTCGCCGAGACCATCGAGCTGCGCGCGGAAGACTCCCGCGGCGGCCGGGGTCATGGGTCCGAGGGCCCCGGACAGCACGATCTCGCCTGCACGCAGCGGGTGGCCGTGACGTGCGACGGCGCGCGCGAGCCAGGCAACGGCGACGACCGGACTGCCCAGGCACGCGGCACCCGAACCGGTCGACACCGCCGCGCCCTCGTGGTCGATGCTCATCCCCACGGCCGAGAGGTCGATGCCGTCCAGGCGGCGGGGCGTCGTGCCCAGCACGACGGCACCGCTCGATGCGTTGTCGGCGATGGTGTCGGTGATGCGGATGTCCCACCCCGCGATGCGCGAGTCGACGATCTCGATGGCCGGCAGCACGAACTCGGTCGCGCGCAGGACGTCGGCGACGTGCGTCGTGGGCGACTCGAGGTCGTGGCCGAGCACGAACGCCACCTCCGCCTCGATGCGAGGCTGCAGGAAGCGGTCGAGCGCCAGCGGCTCGCGGTCGGCCACGATCATGTCATCGAAGAGCACACCGTAGTCGGGTGCGTGGACACCGAACTGCGCCTGCACCGCGCGCGAGGTGAGCCCGATCTTGCGGCCGGCCACGCGCCGGCCCTGGGCGATGCGCCGCGCGGTTGCGAGTGACTGCACCGCGTACGCGGCATCCTGGTCGGCGTCACCGAGGAGATCGCGCACGGGTGCGCACGGCGTGCCGGTCTCGGCCGCCCTCAGCAGTCGTTCGTCGGCGTCGTGCGTCGCCTGCGTCGTCTCGCTCACAGCTGCACGCAGACGTTCGTCGGCTCGGTGTAGAACTCGAGGGAGTGGTGGCCGCCTTCGCGTCCGACGCCCGACAGGCCCATGCCGCCGAACGGGCTGCGCAGGTCGCGCAGGTACCAGGTGTTGACCCAGGACATGCCGACGTTCATGCGCTGCGCGACGCGGTGGCCGCGTGTGAGGTCGCGCGTCCACGTCGCGGCCGCCAGACCGTACTCGGTGTCGTTCGCCAGCGAGACGGCCTCATCCTCGGAGTCGAACGGGATCAGGGCGGCGACGGGGCCGAAGATCTCCTCGCGGACCGCGCGGTGCGTGTTGTCGAGGCCCGCCCACAGGGTCGGCTCGATCCAGAAGCCACCGTCGAGACCGTCGCCGAGCGTGGGCACTCTGCCCCCGGTGAGGACGGTCGCGCCGCTGTCCTGCACGAGCTCGAAGTACGAGAGCACCTTCTCGCGGTGCTGCTGCGAGATGAGTGGTCCCGTCGTCGTGGCGGGGTTGTCGGGGCGCCCGAGCCGGAGGCGGGCGGCGCTCTCGCTGAGGCGTGCGGCGACCTCGTCGAAGATCGGGCGCTCGACGTAGATGCGCTCGGTGCACAGGCAGACCTGCCCGGTGTTCAGGTAGGTCGAGCGCGACAAGCCGGCGACGGCGGCGTCGAGGTCGGCGTCGGCGAAGACCACGGCGGCGTTCTTGCCGCCCAGTTCGAACGACACCGGCCGCACGCGCGGGGCGACGGTGCGCATGATGGCTGCCCCGGTGGATGTCTCGCCGGTGAACGTGACGCCGTCGATGCCGGGGTGGGACGTGAGGAACTCGCCGGCGGAATCCGGGCCGAATCCGTGCACGACGTTGACGACACCCGCCGGCAGCCCTGCTTCGAGCAGGATCTCGCCCAGCAGTGTCGCCGACGACGGCGTCTCTTCGGACGGCTTGACCACGACGGTGTTGCCGGCCGCGAGGGCAGGGGCGAGCTTCCACGTGAGCAGCAGGAGGGGCAGGTTCCACGGCACGATCACCGCGACCACCCCGAGCGGTTTGCGCACCGCGTAGTTGAGGGCTTGCCGGCCGCCGGGAAGCTCGGTCAGGTACGAGTCGAGACCCGTGGATGCCGTGACATCGGCGAACGCCCGGAAGTTCGCTGCGGCACGCGCGACGTCGAGGTCGCGGGCGAGGGTCTCGGGCTTTCCCGTGTCGCCCACTTCGGCAGCGACCAGATCGTCGAAGCGACGCTCGATGGCATCGGCGATGCGACGCAGGACCGTGGCGCGATCGTTGACGGTCATGCGTCCCCACGGCCCGTCCAGGGCGGCGCGTGCGGCGGCAACGGCGCGATCGACCTGGTGGCGCCCCGCTTCGTGCACCTCTGCGAGGGGGAGCCCGGTCGTGGGGTCGAGTTTGACGAACCCCGAGATGCCGTCGACCAGCTCGCCATCGATGAGATTGCGGAGCTGGCGGGTCGCCGTTGTCGAGGAGGTCATACACATGACGATAGAAAGTCGGGCCGATGCCTACAAATACCCACTTGTGGCAGTGCCATGCCCATACTGCTATACTCCGGTGCGTGGTCGCAGACCCCCTGCTCGACGGACGGCTGAAGATCCGGCACCTCGTCCTCGTCGCCACCATCGCCGACGAGGGCACGCTCGTGCGCACCGCCGCATCGCTGCACGTGACCCAGCCGGTGGTGACCCGTGGGCTGCGCGAGGTCGAGAAGGTGCTGGGGGTTCCGCTGTTCGAGCGGCTGCCGCGGGGCGTGACCCCCACCGAGTACGGCCGATCGTTCATCGAACGCGCCCGCTCGGTGCTCGCGGAGCTGCGCACCGCCGGTGAAGAGGTGCGGCTGCTGCAGTCGGGGCAGCTCGGTGCCGTCACGGTCGGGACCCACCTGGCCGGGTCGAACCTGCTCCTGCCCCGGGCGGTCGCTGCGCTGAAGACGCAGCATCCGCGGCTGACGGTCGTCATACGGGAGAGCACTCCCGACATGCTCCAGCAGATGCTTCTGGCCGGCGACATCGACCTCACCGTCGGGCGTCTCTCGCCGAGTGTGCCGGTGCGGCTGGAGCAGGAGCGACTGCATCAGGAGCCGATCCGGCTGGTGGCGAGGTCGGGTCACCACCTGCACGAGCGCGCGCGGGTCTCGCTGGCCGATCTCGTGCACTGTCCGTGGATCTTCCCCGTCGCGCAGACGGCTCTCCGTGCAGAGCTCGAGGCGGTCTTCTTCCACGAGGGTCTGCCGCTGCCGGCCGACCGCGTCGAGTGCACGTCGATGCTGACGCTGCGGCACCTGCTCGTCAACAGCGATGTGATCGCCGCGCTCCCGATGTTCATCGCCGTGGACGACGACGACCTGCGCATCCTGGGAACGCCGCTGAATGCCATTCGACGTTCGGTCGGCGTCACGCTCCGCAAGGATCGCGCGCCGTCCGCCGGTGCGGCAGCGCTGCTGGTGCAGCTGCGTGCCGAAGGCGCGCGGCTGGCCGACTTCGAACGCGACTTTGCCCGCACCGAGCACGACGCCGCGCGCTGATCCGTCGCCTCAGCCGAACCACAGCCCCGGCTGCCCACCCGCGTACATCGTCAGCGAATGGGCGATCGCGTCCGGCATCTCGGAGCCGGACACCCCGATCAGGGGCTGGCCCTTGCCGACACGACCATCAGATCGGCGTGCGGCAGGATCCGTGTGCCCTGATCGGCGACGACGGCCGGGTGCGCGGCCTCGATCACGAGGTCGACGTACGCGAGGCGCTCGGGCGTCACGTCTGCGAGGCAGATCGACGGGAGCTCGATGAGCGGCCGGCGCACGGCGACGAAGGCCAGTGCCACACCCGCGGTGCGGGATATGTGCGACGCCAGATGCCGGCCGATCGCGGCGGAACGCCGGCATCGCGGCACTCGCGGCGACCGCAGCAGCCGATGAGCATGCCGAGACCGATGGGCAGGACACGGTGACGCTGGTGGTTCAGAGGCGCCGCGACTCTGTCAGCGGGTGAGCCCCGCCGGCCAGTATCGCGCACGAAACCCGCACCCGCGAGACACCGCCGCCGCACACTCGGGCCGGCGACGTACCCCCGATAGGATCGGGATGCCGCGCTCGCGGCGCACCGCCCGACCAGCACCGCCCGACCATTGGAGCCACCGTGGCCGAACAGTCCCGCCTCGACAAAGTCATCGCGCTCGCCCGTCACCGCGGGTTCGTGTTCCAGGCCGGTGAGATCTACGGCGGCTCGCGCTCGGCGTGGGACTACGGCCCGCTCGGCACCGAGCTGAAGGAGAACATCCGCCGCCAGTGGTGGCAGACGTTCGTGCGCGGCCGCGGCGACATGGTGGGGCTCGACTCCTCGGTGATCCTGCCGAAGCGGGTCTGGGAGGCATCCGGTCACGTCGCCACCTTCACCGACCCGCTCATCGAGTGCTTGCAGTGTCACAAGCGCTTCCGCGCCGACACCCTCCTCGAGGACTTCGAGGCGCGCAAGGGCCGCAAGGCCGAGCTCTCCGAGGTTCCGTGCCCGAACTGCGGCACGAAGGGACAGTACACCGAGCCGAAGGCGTTCTCGGGCCTCATGAAGACGTACCTCGGCGTCGTCGACGACGAGTCGGGCGTGCACTTCCTGCGCCCCGAGACGGCACAGGGCATCTTCATCAACTTCGCCAACGTCGTCACAGCGGCCCGCAAGAAGCCGCCGTTCGGCGTTGGCCAGGTGGGCAAGGCGTTCCGCAACGAGATCACGCCCGGCAACTTCATCTTCCGCACGCGCGAGTTCGAGCAGATGGAGATCGAGTACTTCGTGCCGCCGACCGAGGCGGACGAATGGTTCCGGCACTGGGTGGATGCCTCGTGGAACTGGTTCATCGACCTCGGCGTCGACCCCGACAACATGCGCCAGTACGACGTGCCGAAGGAGGACCGTGCGCACTACTCGGCCGGGACCATCGACGTCGAGTACCGGTTCGGCTTCGCCGGCAAGGAGTGGGGCGAGCTCATGGGCATCGCCAACCGCACCGACTACGACCTGCACAGCCACACCGAGGCCTCGGGCCAGAGCCTGACGTACTTCGACCAGGGCGCGGGGGAGAAGTACACGCCGTACGTCATCGAGCCGTCGTTCGGTCTCACGCGCGCCATGATGGCGTTCCTCGTGGATGCCTACCGGGAGGAGCAGGTGCCGAATGCCAAGGGCGGCACCGACACGCGCACGGTGCTGGGGCTCGATCCGCGCCTCGCGCCGGTCAAGGCCGCGGTGCTGCCGCTGTCGCGCAACGAGAACCTGTCGCCGCTGGCCCGCGAGGTCGCCAACGGCCTGCGCGGCCACGGGTGGAACATCGATTTCGACGACGCCGGAGCCATCGGCCGCCGCTACCGCAGGCAGGACGAGATCGGCACGCCGTACTGCATCACGGTCGACTTCGACTCGCTCGAGGACCGCGCCGTGACGGTTCGCGACCGCGACACGATGGCGCAGGAGCGCGTGCCGCTCGACGCGCTCGGCGCCTACCTCGCGGAGCGGCTGCGCGGCGCGTGAGTCGGGCCCTGCCCGTTCAGTCGATCACGGCGATGCGGGCCGAGGCACGCGCGCGCCGCGCCGAGTGCTGAAGCGCGGCGGGTCGGCGCCGCGTCAGTGCTGGTAGGTGCCGTGGATGATCGCGCGGCCGAGCGTCTTGAACGCCAGGGTGAACGACACGACGGCCGGCGAGGCATCCGGCCCGACCCCCAGGCTGGGTTCGGAGACGGCATGCACGACGAAGAAGTACCGGTGCACCTGGTCGCCTTCGGGCGGCGCAGCACCCATGAAGCCCGCCTCGCCCCCGTCGTTTCGCACGTGGAACGCCCCCGCGGGCAGCGGTTGCGCGGCGGCGCCGGCCGCGAGCGAGCGCACGTTCGCGGGCACATCGACGAGCACCCAGTGCCAGAAGCCGGACGGCGTCGGCGCATCGGGGTCGAAGCACGTCACGACGAACGACTGCGTGCCCTCGGGCACGTCGCTCCAAGCCAGCTGCGGCGACGTGTTGCCGAGCGCGGCGACCTGATCGTCCTCCAGGGGTTGCCCGTCGGCGACATCGTCGCTCGTCACGGTGAACGACGGCACGGCCGGCAGCAGTGGGTACGGATCGGGGTGTATGGGTCGGTCGAGATCAGCCATGCCCCGAACCTACCGGGCGCCGGCTACTGCTTCGCAGCGGCTTTCATGGCGCGCTTGTGCTCGCGCACCTTCGCCAGCGAGTCCGGCGAGACGATGTCGGCGACGCTGCGGTACGAGCCTTCCTCGCCGTACGGAGCGGATGCTTCGCGCCACCCGTCGCCGGTGAACCCGTACTGCTTCCCCAGCAGCGCGAGGAAGATCTTCGCCTTCTGCTCGCCGAACCCCGGCAACGCCTTGAGGCGTGTGAGCACCTCGGCGCCAGACGGCTCGTCGGAGGTCCACAGGGCCGCGGCATCCCCTCCCCAGTCCGCGACGATCGCTGCGCACAGCGCCTGCACGCGTGCGGCCATCGACCCGGGGAACCTGTGCACGGCGGGCGTCTCCTTGAACGCGGCCGCGAAGCGGTCGGGGTCGCAGCCGACGATGGCGGCGGCGTCGACCGAGCCGATGCGCTGCTCGATCTTGAGCGGACCGGCGAACGCAGTCTCCATGGCGACCTGCTGGTCCAGGAGCATCCCGATCAGGAGGGCCAGCGGGTCTTCGGTGAGCAGGCGGTCGGCAGCGGCGTCGCCGGTGATGTGGAGGACCATGGGTCCATTCTCCCATTGGTTGCGGACCGTCACATGGCCACGCCTCGCTACCTGGTGTTGAGCTCGAAGACCTTCCGCTTCTCGTCGGAGGTGAGGTCGGACGCCGCGAGAACTTCTTGCAGGATGAGGGACTTTCCCGCAAGGTAGCGGCCGATATCGATGTCTGGGTCGCGTGCAAGGTCGAGCTTCACTTCTGCGTACCGGTCGCGAAGTGATGGATTCTGACGCAAGACGTCACGCACCGCGAGATGGTTGCGAACGTGCAGGGTGTTCTCGATGCAGAGATAGACGTGACGTGGCGGACTCTCGTCAGGTGCACTGAACGCTTCGCGGTCAGTGACGCCGAGATCGCCGCGATGCGTGTATCCGGCCGCGGTCAGCGCCGCGATTGCGTCATGGGTTGCGGATCGGCGGACGATGATGTCCACATCGAGGATGGGCTTCGCAGCAAGACCAGGAACTGCCGTCGAACCGACGTGCTCGATGGCGACGAAATCTACGGTGCTCAGCGCAGCTCGAAGACGGAGATCGAGTTCCTCGAACTGGGCCGCCCATCCGGGCGAGTACGGCACGACTTCTATTCTCATCAGGCAATCTTGACAGACTGTCCGCCCTCGTCTTTGTGGCGGGACTCCGACCGGTCTGAAGTCGCGTCAGCTGATGATGGTGTTCGTGCGTTGCCGCTGTTCCCTTGGATCAGGCACTGCAATATCATCATGATATGAGCGAAGAGCTGCGCGAGATGCGCGAGCGAGCCGGGCTCAGCCAATCACAGCTCGCGTTGCGCAGCGGTGTTGCGCAACCGAACATCGCCGCATATGAGTCTGGGCGACGGATTCCGTCGTCGGCGATGGTCGGCAGGCTGCTGTCAGCTATGCGCCCTTTGCCGCACGAGGCGCTCGAACGGCATCGTGACGAGCTCAAGGATCTCGCTGCGGAGCACGGACTGAGCAACGTGCGCGTGTTCGGCTCCGCCGGGCGGGGAACGGATACCGCGCAGAGCGATCTCGACATCCTTGTCACCCGCTCGCCCGACGTCGGACTGCTCACCATCGCCGAGTTCTCGTTCGCCGCTGAACAGTTGCTCGGCGTTCCGGTCGACGTGATCACCGACGGCGGACTCCCCGCTGATCATCCGATCCTCCGGTCAGCGGTGGCCGCGTGAGTGAGAGAGATGAACGGGCGCTGCGTGAGATCATCCGGCTGTGTGACGATGGCGCGCGACTGGCTGATCGAGGCCACGAGTGGTATGTCTCGGACGATCTCAATACACCAGGGCTCGCGGCCGAATCGATCATCATCAAGATCGGTGAGAACGTCGTACGGTTGAGCGATGAAATGATCGTCGCAAATCCGCAGGTGCCCTGGTCGAGCATCAAGCGCATGCGTGATCGGCTTGCGCACCACTATGAGGCGACCGACTACGACGCGGTGTGGGCCACCATCAGTATCGAACTGCCCCGCGTGCGCGTGGCGATCACCTCGCTCCTCGCCGAGGCAGCCGGCGGCTGATCACGCATCCGCCAGTGGTTAGCGCACACGCTGGTCCAGGAGCATGCCGATGAGGAGCGCCAGCGGGTTGCTGGTGAGCAGATCGTCGGCGGCCGTGTCGTCGGTGATGTGAAGGGCCATGCGTCCAGTGTGCCATTCGCGCCTCCGGCAGGACTCATAGGCTGGTGGGTGTGATGGTGTTCCGCGAGTTGCGCGCAGACGATGCCGAGAGGGTTCTGGATGCCTTCGTTTCGGATGCTGCAGAGATGAGCCGTCAGGGTGATGTTCACGACCTGGCTACGGCCTGCGGCTATGTGAGCCGGATGCGAGAGAATCCCGACATGCGCACGCTCGTCGCGGTCGATGATGCAGACCTGCTGCTTGCCTTTGCGGCTGTCTCGGTCGATCACGACAACGCGAACGGCTGGCTGTTCTATTGGGCACACCCCGATGCTCGGCGACGCGGCATCACCTCGCAACTGGTGCGTGCGTTGGCAGATCGCGAACTCGGCGAGGGAGGGCTGCACCGCCTCGAGCTCGGCTACCGCGCGAACAACCCTGGGTCTGCCGCGGTAGCCCACGCTGCTGGATTCGTTCAAGAGGGGCTTGAGCGCGAGAAGTTCCTTGTGAACGGCACGCGCATCGACGTCGTTGCCGCAGCTCGGCTCAAGACGGATCCGGTCTGAGGGAAGGTTCTCACCGGTAAACCTCGCGGCGGTGGCCGATCGCCAACACGAGGATCACGACCTCTCCGTCGTTGACGTCGTCGATGACGCGGTAGTCGCCGATACGGATACGCATCGCGCCGTTGCCACCTTTGAGCTGCGTGCAACCGTGAGGTCTTGGATCGCTTGCGCGCGCGTCGATGGCGTTCAAGATATCCTCCTGATCCTCCAGGGCTTCGAGAGCCCGGTCGAAGAACGCGCCGCAGCGCGGGCGTGGGAGGATGGGCGTCGTGCCCGACGACACCCCGCCGACCGACCTTCCCGACGCGGCCGTCCGCGCCGCGAGTCGGCACGTGGTCGTGGTGGGCGGCGGCATGGCGGGGCTGGCCGCCGCGCTGCAGTGCGCCAAGGTGGGGCTCGGCGTGACGGTGGTCGAGGCATCCGATCGCCTGGGCGGGACCGTCCGCCGGGCGATGATCGACGATCTCGTGCTGGATGCCGGTGCCGACAGCTTCTCGCCGCGCGGCGGGCACGTGCGCGCCCTGATCGACGAGGTGGGGCTCGGCGACGACGTCGTGGCGTCGTCGTCCGCGCACGCGTGGGTGGCCGGCCTGCCCGGCGGAGTGGCGGCTCCGCTGCCGGAGGGCACGGTGCTCGGCATCCCCGCAAGCCCGTTCGCCCCCGAGGTGCAGCAGATCCTCGGCACACGAGGGGCCTGGCGGGCGTATGCCGACCGCGTCAAGCCGGTGTTGACGGTCGGCACCGAGCGCAGCCTCGGCGTGCTCGTGCGCTCGCGGCTCGGCGCCCGCGTGCTCGACCGGATCGTGGCGCCGGTCACCATGGGCGTCTACGGTGTGCATCCCGACGACATCGACGTCGGCATCGCCGCCCCCGGCCTCAACGGCGCGCTCACCACGACCGGGTCGCTGCTGGCCGCCGTCGCCGCGCAGGGCGCGGCAGCGAGCGTGGGGCCGGTGAGCATCCGCGGCGGGATGCTGCGCCTGGTCGAGGCGCTGTGCTCCCGGCTGGGGCTGCTCGGGGCGACTCTGCGCACCGGCACTCGCGTCGAGGCGGTCGTCCGCGACGAGGACGGCTGGCGCGTCGACACGGACGAAGAGCTGGATGCCGACCCCGGCGCGCTGCGCGCCGACGCCGTGATCGTGGCCACCCCGGAGGGCGAGGCACGCCGCCTGCTGGATGCCGCGGGCCCGTTGCCCGTCGAACCTGCCGCAGAGTTCCCCGTCGAGACGGTGACGCTCGTGATCGATGCCCCGACCCTCGATGAGAGCCCGCGCGGCCCCACGGTGTACACGGTGCCGGGGACGTCGGCGGCGACCACGCTCGCGCACAAGAGCGCCACCTGGGAGTGGCTCGCCGGCGCTGCCGGCGGCAGGCATGTGCTGCGGGTCTCGTTCGGCACACAGGCCGAGCCGCCGGCCACCGCCGGACTGAGCGACGAGGAGGCCGTGGCGCTCGCGGTGCGCGAGGCATCCACTCTGCTCGGTGCGCCGCTGGCCGTCGACGTGGTCGCCTTCGGGCGCCGGGAGCGGT
>NZ_JBKEAF010000092.1:0-6565 GCF_047971895.1 Microbacterium sp. | reverse complement strand
CCGGACGGGCGGCGAAGACCTACCGCCTGCGCGACTGGCTCATCTCCCGTCAGCGCTTCTGGGGCACGCCGATCCCCATGATCCACACCGAGGACGGGCGCATCGTTCCCGTCCCCGCCGACCAGCTCCCGCTGACGCTGCCCGACGCGAAGGGCCTCGACCTCGCGCCGAAGGGCACGTCGCCGCTCGGCGGCGCGACCGACTGGATGCGCACCGTCGACCCCGAAACCGGCGAGCCGGCGCTGCGCGACCCCGACACGATGGACACCTTCGTCGACAGCTCGTGGTACTTCCTGCGCTTCCTCGCACCGCACGACGCCACCGAGGCGTTCCCGCTCGCCGAGGCAGACCGCTGGGCGCCCGTCGACTCGTATATCGGCGGCGTCGAGCACGCCATCCTGCACCTGCTGTACGCGCGGTTCATCACCAAGGTGCTCTACGACATGGGGCTCATCGACTTCACCGAGCCCTTCTCCTCGCTCATCAACCAGGGCATGGTGCTGCTGGGCGGCTCGAAGATGTCGAAGAGCAAGGGCAACCTGGTCGAGTTCGCCGCCAGCATGGAGTACCCGGGCGCCGACGCGGTGCGCGTCGCGATCGCGTTCGCCGGCCCCGTGGAGGACGACATCGAGTGGGAGGATGTCTCGACCACCGGTGCGCAGAAGTTCCTCGCCCGTGCGTGGCGCGTCGCGAACGACGTCACGTCGGCGCCCGACGCGGTGTGGGCGGACGGCGACGAATCGCTGCGCCGAGTGACGCACCGGCTGTGGGCGGACGCACCGGGCCTGGTCGAGCTGACGAAGTTCAACGTGCTGGTCGCCCGGCTCATGGAGCTCGTGAACGCGACCCGCAAGGCCATCGACTCGGGCCCGGGCGCCGCCGACCCTGCAGTGCGCGAGGCGGCCGAGGCGATCGCGCTGGTGCTCGATCTGATCGCGCCGCACACGGCCGAGGAGATGTGGGAGCTGCTCGGGCGTGAGCCGTTCGTGGGCCTTGCCACGTGGCGGCAGCCCGACACCGCGCTACTGGTCGAGGAGTCCGTCACCGCGGTCGTGCAGATCGACGGCAAGGTGAGGGCCACGATCGAGGTTCCCGCCCGCATCGACGCCGACGCACTCGAGCAGCTGGCGCGCTCCGATGCGCGCGTGCAGCGGGCGCTGGGCGAGCGCGATGTCGTGAAGGCCGTGGTGCGCCCGCCCAAGGTCGTGAGCTTCTCGACGCGTCCGGCCTGAGCATCCGTTCCTCCCCAACCGGGGGATTCGGCCGGCCGTCCACGTTTCGGGGCTCGGAGAGATGCGTCACGCGGGGGCGGCTTCGCCGCTGCCCTAGCGTGACGCTGTGACCACGCCTGAGGGGTACGCCGCACCGAAACGGCGTGTCGGCATCGGTGCGGCGATCGTCGGCGTGATCCTCGCGGTGGTCGTCACCGTGGGCCTCGGGCTGTGGCGCACAGCGGACACCCCCGTACAGACCGTTCCCGTCGGCGGGGGTGAGCGGGGTGCGGCGGCTGTCGAGCCGTCGCCCGTGTATGTGCACGTCTCGGGGGCGGTGCGCCTGCCGGGGCTGTATCGACTGCACGACGGCGCCCGTGTGGTCGACGCCGTCGCTGCAGCGGGCGGGCTGGCCGACGACGCCGTGCCGTCGGGGGTCAATCTGGCGCGCCCGGTCAGCGACGGGGAGCAGCTGGTCGTGCCGCGGGAAGGCGAGGCCGGACCGGATGCCGCGGGCCCGGCCGACGACCGCGTGAACCTCAACAGCGCAAGCATGGCCGAGCTCGAGACACTGCCCCGCATCGGGCCCGCGCTGGCACAGCGCATCATCGACTGGCGCGACGCCAACGGGCGGTTCACCAGCGTCGAGGACCTGCTGGCGGTGCCCGGCATCGGCGAGAAGATGATGTCGGCGCTGCAGCCGCTGGTGCGGATCTGAGCGGCCTCGTGCGGAACCGTGCCCCGCTGCTGCCGCTCGCCGTCGCCGGGTGGGCGAGCGCGATCGTGGCCGTCATGGCACCGGACTGGGCTGCGGTGCACGCCGCCACCCTGTGGTTGGTCACCGGCGTGCTGTGTTGCTGTGCACTGCGCCGTCGGCGCCTGGCGCTGACCGTGATGGCCGTCGCGGCCGCCGCGACGATCGCGTCGCACGTCGCATGGGCGCAACCGGCGCGCGACGCGGCGGCGTCGTTCGGCGTCGAGGGCGGACGCGCCGTCGAGCTCACGGCGGTCGTCACCTCAAAGGTGGCGCCGGCCGGCAGCGGATCGCTGTGGTTCGACGCGCACGCCACCGCACTGCGTGCCGGCGACCGGAGCATCCCCGTCTCGGTTCCGGTCGTCGTGTCGGTGGCACCCGACGGAGTCGCCGGCAGCGGTCTCGATCTCGGTGCGCAGGTCGTGGTCACCGGCACCGCGATGCGCGCGGACCCGGGCGACCGCGCCGTGCTGGTCGTCTTCGGCTCCGGCGGCGTCGCGGTGACGTCGGCTCCCGAGCCTGCGTACGCGGCGGTATCCGCGTTGCGCACCGGATTCGTCGACCTCGCCTCGACACTGCCGGGCGACGGGGGAGCACTGCTGCCCGGTCTCGCGGTCGGCGATACGAGCGCGGTGGGTGCCGGCCTGGATGCGGCGATGAAGGACTCTTCGCTGAGCCATCTGACGGCGGTGTCGGGCGCGAACTGCGCCATCATCGTCGGCCTCGTGTTCGGTGCCGCAGCGCTGCTCGGGGCGCGCCGCGGGGTGCGCGTGATCGCGGCGCTCACAGCGCTGGCCGGATTCGTGCTGCTGGTCACCCCGGAGCCCAGTGTCGTGCGTGCCGCCGCCATGGCGACGGCAGCCATGCTTGGCGTCCTGCTCGGGCGTACGGCGGTCGGCACCTCGGCGCTGTGCCTCGCCGTCGTCGTGCTGCTGGTCGGCGACCCGTGGCTGGCGGTGTCGCTCGGCTTCGCACTCTCCACCGTGGCGACCGCGGCGCTGCTGGTGCTCGCGCCGCCGCTTGCGCGAGGTCTCACGCGCGTCATGCCGAAGGCGCTCGCCCTCGTGCTCGCCGTGCCGCTGGCGGCGCAGCTGGCGTGCGGCCCGCTGCTCGTGCTCGTCAACCCCACCGTTCCGCTGTATGGAGTCGTCGCGAACCTGGTCGCCGGCCCGGCCGCGCCGGTGGCGACCGTGCTGGGGCTGGTCGCGTGTTTGCTGGCACCCGTGCTCCCGGTCGTGGCGCACGGCGTCGCAGCGATCGCCTGGGTGCCGTCGGCCTGGGTCGCCGCCACGGCGACGACCGTCACCGAGCTGCCCGCAGCATCCCTTCCGTGGCTCGACGGCTGGGTCGGCGCGGCCGCGCTGGCACTGGTGGGGGCCTGCATCGCCGTCCTGCTGGCCCTGTGGCGGCCGGGTGTGCGCACGCTGATGCTCCGCCTGGCCGCGACGGTGCTGCTCTCGACGACCGCCGGCGTGCTCCTGGGGTCGGCGGCGCTCGGCGGGCCGATCGCCGCGCTCACGATCCCGCGAGCGTGGAGCATCGCCGTATGCGATGTGGGCCAGGGCGACGCCGTGCTCGTCCGATCGGGCGAACACGTCGCCCTGATCGACACCGGCCCAGACCCCGCGCTGCTGCGTGCGTGCCTGAGGCGCCTGGGCGTGTCCAGGCTCGACCTGGTCGTGCTCACCCATTTCGACCACGATCACATCGGCGGTGCCGAGACGGTCGTCGGGCTCTCCGATCTGGTGCTGCACGGCCCCCCGACAGATGCGCAGGACCGTGCGCTGCTGTCGAGGTTCGCCGATTCCGGATCGCAGGTCGTCGAGGCCCACAGCGGGGTGTCGGGTCGCCTCGGTGACGCGGACTGGCGCGTGCTCTGGCCTCGTCGCACGAGTGTCGCCTTCCCGGCGGGCAACGACGCGAGCGTGGTGCTCGATGTGCGGGGCGGAGGCGTTCCGTCGGCGCTGTTCCTGGGCGATCTCTCCGCGACGCCGCAGGCGATCCTCGCCGGTGACACCGGGCTGCGCGGCCCGTACGACGTCGTGAAGGTCGCCCACCACGGGAGCGTCGATCAGGATGCCGGCCTGTACCGCGCCGTTCGCGCTGCCGTCGCGATCGTTCCGGTGGGCGCGGACAACACCTACGGCCACCCGCGCCGCGAGACGTTGCAGCTCGTGGCATCCGTCGGCGCAGCGATCGGCCGCACCGATCGCGACGGCCTGGTGCTCGTGGCCCGTGGAGCCGGGGGACTGCAACTGTGGCGGGAGCGGAGCTCGCCGCACGACGAGGTCGCACCCGTCCCGTAGGCTCGACGTATGGCCGCTCCGAACCGTCGCCCCGCCCGTGGCGCCGCGCAGAGCACCATCCCGCAGCTGTCATGGCGTGAGCCGCAGCCGGCGCCGATCGTGCTGGTCTCGGGACCCGAAGAGGTGTGCGCCGAGCGCGCGATCGCGGGTGTGCGCGCGTACCTGCGCGCGGAGGACGCCGCGCTCGAGGTCAGCGATCTGCGAGCCGACGACTACGTCGAGGGAACGCTGTTCGCCGTGACCTCGCCGTCGCTGTTCGGCGAGCCGCGCATGGTGCGGGTGCAGAGCGTGGAGAGGTGCTCGGACCCCTTCCTCTCCGAGGCGCTCGCCTACCTCGAGAGTCCGCAGGCAGGCGCGACGGTCGTGCTGCGTCACACGGGGGCCACCGTGCGCGGCAAGAAGCTGCTCGACGCGATCCGCAGCGGTATCGGCGGGGGAGTGGAGATCCCGTGCGCGGCGGTCAAACGCGACGCCGACCGCGTCGACTTCGCCATCGGCGAGTTCCGCACCGCCGGCAAGCGGATCGACCCGGGAGCGGTGCGGGCGCTGGTTTCCGCCTTCGCCGACGACCTGGCCGAGCTCGCGGCGGCCTGCCAACAGCTGATCGCCGATGTGCCCGCCGACATCACCGAGCAGGTCGTCGAACGGTATTACGGGGGCCGCGTCGAGACATCGGCGTTCACCGTTGCCGACACCGCCATCGCTGGCCGGTACGGTGATGCCCTCATCGCGCTGCGGCACGCGCTCGACTCGGGCGCCGATCCGGTTCCGCTCGTGGCCGCCGTCGCCCTCAAGCTGCGCACGATGGCACGGGTGGCCGGCACGCGGGAGTCCTCGCGCGAGCTCGCCGCACGGCTGGGCATGAAGGACTGGCAGGTCGACCGGGCACGCCGCGACCTGAGCGGCTGGAACGAGAAGACCCTCGCGATGGCGATTCAGGCGACCGCGCGTGCCGACATCGAGGTGAAGGGCGCCTCGCGCGACCCGGTGTTCGCCCTCGAGCGCATGGTGACCGTCATCGCCACCCGGGCACCGTACGGCGCGTGACGAACGCCGAAGGCCCGCCCCTTGCGGGACGGGCCTTCGGTACTGCTGAGCGCCTCAGCTCTGCGGGTGTCAGAGCGCGGCGACCTGCTTGGCGAGGGCCGACTTGCGGTTCGCCGCCTGGTTCTCGTGGATGACGCCCTTGCCGACGGCCTTGTCGAGCTTCTTCGACGCGGTCTTCAGCGCCTTCTCGGCGGCCGCCTTGTCACCGGTCGAGACGGCCTCGCGGGTGCGACGCACCTCGGTGCGAAGCTCGCTCTTGACGGCCTTGTTGCGCTCGCGCGCCTTCTCGTTGGTCTTGTTGCGCTTGATCTGCGACTTGATGTTCGCCACGTTCGACGTATCTTTCGTTCGGATTTCGATGGAATGCCGCACGACACGAGAGGGGTGCCGCACGGCGAAGTGCGGGAGGAACCCCACACGCAAGCCAAGAGCAGAGTCTACCAGTATTGGCAGCGCGCCCCCGACATGCACGACGATCGAACGACCCACCCTGCACGACCTGGGGTGGACTGCTACCGGCTCGTTGTCGTGGGTGCGCATCGACCCCGAGGGCGACGGCACGCTCAATGAGGCGGGCCTCGCCCACCGGCGCGCACTGTCCGTGCAGCGTACGCACGGTTCCCGCGAGGTGGGCATCACCACAACGGCCTTCGCCGACCCGCTGATGCCGGCGCACGACCGAGACCTCGGCCTCATCTCGGCCCCAGGACTTCTACGGCATCAGCTTCTCCACCCCGATGACGGTCACCACGGCCGACGGGCCGGGCTCTCCCAGGCGACTCACCGTAGGATTGTCGAGACATGTCACCACGCGCCCTCATGCCGCTCGAGCCCGCTGCGACCCCGCCCGAGCTGATCCGCAACTTCTGCATCATCGCCCACATCGACCACGGCAAGTCGACCCTGGCCGACCGCATGCTGCAGCTCACCGGGGTCGTCGATGACCGGGCGATGCGCGCGCAGTACCTCGACCGGATGGACATCGAGCGCGAACGCGGGATCACCATCAAGAGCCAGGCCGTGCGGATGCCGTGGCGTGTCCACGACACCGCCCATGTCCTCAACATGATCGACACGCCCGGGCACGTGTACTTCACCTATTAGGTGTCGCGCTCCCTGGCGGCGTGAGAGGGGGCCATTCTGCTCGTGGACGCTGCACAGGGTATCGAAGCAAAGAAGCTCGCCAACCTGTACCTGTCACTGGACGCCGACCTTCACATCAACCCCGTCCTCAACAAGATCGACCT
>NZ_JBKEAF010000068.1:0-13497 GCF_047971895.1 Microbacterium sp. | reverse complement strand
GGAACGCGATCGCGGCCGAGTCGCCCGTGGCGGCGGCACGGTCGATCTCGGGTCCGCCCGGGTAGGGCAGGCCGAGCAGCCGCGCGACCTTGTCGAAGGCTTCACCGGCGGCGTCGTCCATCGGCTCGCCGAGCAGCTCGACGTCGGAGGCGAGGTCGCGCACGAGCAGCTGCGACGTGTGCCCGCCCGACACGAGCAGTGCCACGGTGGGGTACTCGATCGGCGGGGCCGTGGCATCCACGATGTAGGCGGCGATGTGGCCGACCAGGTGGTTCACCGCGTACAGGGGCTTTCCGAGCGACACCGCGAGCGCCTAGGCGGCACCGATGCCGACCATCAGCGCGCCCGCTAGGCCCGGGCCAGAGGTCACGGCGATCGCGTCGAGGTCGCGGAAAGAGACGGATGCCTCGCGCAGCGCCGTCTCGATCGTCGGCCGCAGCGCCTCCACGAGTGCGCGCGCGGCCACCTCGGGCACGACGACCCCGTAGCCGTCGAGCTCGTCCAAGCTGCAGGCGATCGTGTTGGCCAGCAGCGTGCCGCCGCGCACGATGCCGAAGCCGGTCTCGTCGCAACTCGTCTCGATGCCGAGCACCAGGGGCCCCGCCGTCATGACGCCTCCGCACGGGCACGTGTCGACCAGGCCGGCACGTCGAGCCGCATGACGACCGCGTCGACGTCGTCGGGCTGGTAATAGCGCGGCCGGCGCGCGATCTCGGCGAAGCCCTCGGAGACGTACAGCGCCTGTGCGACCGGGTTGTCGGCGCGCACGTCGAGGAACACCTCCCGCACGCGACGATCGGATGCCTCGCGCAGCAGCATCGTCAGCAGCGCCCGGCCGTGCCCCTCGCCGCGCACGGCGGCGGCCACGGCGATGGTCTGCACGTCGGCGTCGCGAGCGCCGTCGGGGGCTCGCAGTCCCGCGTACCCGACGATCCGGCCGTCGCGCTCGGCCACGAAGTAGGCGCTGTGCGACGATGCCAGCTCATCGCCCATCGTGGCCTCGCTCCACGCGTCGGTGGGGAACGATGTGCGCTCGAGTGTCATGATCGCGTCGAGGTCGGCCGGTGCGGCGTGGCGGATCACAGCAGCACCTTGCGCGGGCCGGGCGGTGTCACGTCGGGTGAGCGAAGGTACAGCGCATCATCGGGACCGACGCGGCGATCGGCGGCGACCGCGCGGGCTGCGACGATGCCGAGCATCGCTGCCGAGACGCGGGTCGCCTCCCTGCGCTCGGCGCCCACGCCGGTCAGCCGGTCGTCGATCTCGTCGCGCAGTGCCAGCGCGGGCTCGGCCGTGCGCACGGGCAGACCCGCTGCATCGAGGTCGTCGTACACCGTGTAGGCCGCCTCGCGGCGGCGGGCATCGGTGACCACGGCGAACCGCGGGGTGTCGACGCCGCGCAGGGCATCGCCGAGCAGCCGGGTCAGCGCGGCCGCGTCGTGGCTCACCACGGGCACGACCGGCACCGCGCGGCCGAGCGCGAAGGCGCGGGCGGCGGCGATGCCGACGCGCAGTCCGGTGAACGGGCCCGGCCCCATGCCCACGGCGACGTGCGTGACGTCGGCAGGGGTGATCGACGCCTCGGCCAGCGCGTGGGAGATCAGCGTGCCGACGGCCTCGGCGTGGCCGCGCGGGTCGAGGCTCTCGACCTCCGAGCGCACCACGCCGTCGGGCTCGACCACCGCCGCGGCGGTGCCGAGCGAGGTGTCGATGGCAAGCAGCACCCCTCCAGGGTAGTCGCCCCGCGTCAGCCGATGAGGTTCTGCAGGGCGCCGACGTCCATGCCGTAGTTGATGCGCACGATGGGCAGGGCGAGCTTGTCGGTGCCGACGCGCACGTAGCCGGGCTCGATGGTGCGGGCCAGTTCGAAACCGGCCAGGCGCAGCCCCTCCTTGGAACGCTCGTCGTAGTGCCCGAACGGGTAGGCCATGACCTCCTTGGCGCCGTCGAGCTTGGCGGCAGAGACCTCCATCTCGGCGGCGATCTCCTCGGGGCTGAGGTTGACCATGCGGCCCTGTCCGTTGTCGCCGGCGCGGTGCATGTCATCGGTGTGCGACCGGCGCAGGATGAAGGGGTTCTGCTCGGGAGCGCCGTCGACGGTGATGTCGAACGACGTGGCGATCAGCTGCCTCTCGGCGACGAGGGGCGCGGCCAGGTCGAACCAGGTCGGGTCGGCGTCGTCGTCGGTGATGATCACCGAGTGGCCGGGCAGGTAGAGCCGGCCGTCGATGAAGGCGCTCAGCTCGTCCCACGTG
Organism: Microbacterium sp.; assembly: GCF_047971895.1. GTDB lineage: Bacteria > Actinomycetota > Actinomycetes > Actinomycetales > Microbacteriaceae > Microbacterium. The sequence continues at coordinate 11,242 of NZ_JBKEAF010000068.1, read as the reverse complement.
GGCAGGTAGAACCCGGCGTCCTTGATGTACTGAAGGTGCGCGGCGAAGTCCTCGATGTAGACGAAGTTGAGGCGCAGCCAGTTGTCCTCGCCCTCGGGCTTGGTCGTGAACTGGTGGTACATCAGGATCGGCACGCCGGCGTTCTCCTCGGCCAGCAGCTGCGGGGTCGTCCAGTCTCCGTGCAGCACCAGCCGCCGATCGGTGCAGTCCGCCAGGCGCGATCCGTTCACGCGGGCCGGGGTGCTGCGGGCCTCCGCGTCGGCCGCCGTTGCATACCACCCCGAGAACACCTGGCCCTCGGCCTGCGGAATCGGCAGCGCCGGAAACCGCTGCTCTTCGGTGACGAGCACGGGGTCGACGCTCAGCCCCGGTCCCTCGAAGGACACGGCGCACGCGAGCGGGTCGGTGGTCGAGGCGAGCAGCTGCTCCTCGGGGGTGAGCGGTGTCGGCGTGGGCGTGGGCGTCGCGGTCACCGAGGGGGTGGGGGTGGCCGCGGTGGAGACCGCGGGCCGGGCGAACACGACCACGGCGCCGATGACCGCGGCGGCCACGATGACGACGCCCGCGGCGACCGCCCACAGTGTCCGCGTACGCCGCACACGCCTGCTGGTCCGGCGCTGCGCGCGCGTCGGCATCCCCTCCGTCATGGATTCATTGTGTCGCACGGCGCGGTGCTCGTACGTCCGGGTGCGCGGTGATCGTGACGGTGCGGGGCAGCACGGTGTCGAACGCAGTGACGTCGAGCCCCGTGGCGTCGAGCGCAGCGTCAGCGCGCGCCGCGGCATCCATCGTCGCCAGCGTGATCTCCCACCAGCGCTCGCGCAGCCCGTCGACCATGCCCCGGCCCCACTCGACGACGACGACCGAGCCGTCGTAGTCGAGGTCGAGGTCGTCGAGCTCGGCGGGCGAGCCCAGCCGGTAGGCGTCGACGTGCACGAGCGGTGCGCCCCCCGCGACCGACGGGTGGGTGCGTGCGATCACGAACGTCGGACTCTGCACCGGCCCGCGCACGCCGAGACCGGCACCGATGCCGCGCGTGAGGGTGGTCTTCCCCGCGCCGAGCGGGCCGGTGAGAACGACGAGGTCGCCGGGGCGCAGCATCCGCCCGATCTCCTCGCCCAGTGCCTCCATCTCATCGGGTGAGGCGATCTCGCGATCGCCACGCACCACCTCCAGGCCGGTCACGTCGTCACCCGTGGCACGCGCGGGCCGATGCGCGTGACGATCTCGTAGTTGATCGTGTCGCACGCCGCTGCCCAGTCGTCGGCCGAGGGCACCCCGAGGGTCGGATCGCCGAACATCACGGCCTCGTCGCCGACAGCGACGGGCGTGTCGCCGACGTCGACGACGAGCTGGTCCATCGCGATCCTGCCGGCGACCGTGAAGCGACGCCCCGCGATCATGACCGGCCCGCGCCCGATGGCCGACCGGGACACCCCGTCGTAATACCCGAGCGGGATCAGCGCCAGCGTCGTCTCGCCGGCCGTGCGGTGGTCGAAGCCGTATGAGACGCCGGTTCCCGCCGGCACACGGCGCACGGCCGCGACCCGCGCGTGCAGCGTCATCGCTGGGCGCAGGCCCAGCCCGGCGGACGAACGATCGGCGAACGGCGACAGCCCGTAGATGCCGAGGCCCACCCGCACGCAGTTCAGCCGTGCCTCGGGCAGCGCGATGGCCGCGTGGGTGGCGGCGATATGCCGCAGCGGCGGGGTGAGCCCAGCGGATGCCGCGGCGATCACCCCCTCTTCGAACGCGCGCACCGCAGCGAGGTCTTCGTCGCGGCTCGCGTTGGCGAGGTGGCTGAACAGCCCCACGACCTCGAGGCGGCCGATGCGCTCGAGTCGCGCCGCCTCGGCGAACACCGTGCCCCAGTCGGCGGGCGCCAGGCCGTTGCGCGACAGGCCGGTGTCGAGTTTGAGGTGCACGGCGGTAGGCCGAGTGGATGCCGCGGCGGCCGCCTGCTGCAGCTGGTCGAAGCTCGACACGCCCAGCTCGATGCCCACCGACGCCGCTTCGGCGAACGATGCGTCGGGGGCGTGCAGCCACGCGATCATCGGTGCGAACACGCCCGCGCGCCGCAGCGCGAGCGCCTCGTCGATATCGGCGACGCCGATCCGGTCGGCACCGCCCGCGAGAGCCGCGAGCGCCGCGGTGCGCGCACCGTGCCCGTACCCGTTCGCCTTCACGACGGCGATGAGCTCGGTGCCGGTGAGGCGGCGCAGGTGCCGCACGTTCTCGGTGATGGCCGCGGCGTCGATCGCGGCCTCGCGCATGCCGTTCACCGCGTGCCGCCCGGGGTCTGTGCGCTGCCGGCGGTCTCGGCCACCACGTACGCGACGGCCAGGTTCGCATCGTGCGTCAGTGACAAGTGGATCGTGTCGATGCCGCGCTCCGCGACGACGGCGGCGGTCGAGCCGGTGAGGGTGAACCACGGGCGTCCGGATGCCTCGGGCGCCACCTCGATCTCGGTCCAGTGCACGCCCTCCGACCCGCCGAGCGCTTTGATGAGCGCCTCTTTCGCGGCATAGCGCGCCGCAAGCGACCGCGATGCGAGCAGCCGCTCGGAAGGGGCGAAGAGGCGCTCCAGCAGCCGGGGCGTGCGCGAGAGTGAGCGCTCGAAACGCGGGATGTCGACCAGGTCGACGCCGATGCCGGCGATCATATGCTCCTCCTCGACCGGTGCGAGCGCACCCGCGCCTATTCGACCGTCACCGACTTGGCGAGGTTGCGGGGCTGGTCGACGTCCAGGCCCTTGGCGGTGGCGAGCCCCATCGCGAAGACGTGCAGCGGCACCACCGCGAGCAGCGGCTCGAACAGGGGCCCGGCGAGCGGGATGCGCAGCACCTCGTCGGCGAACGGGAGCACCGCGGCATCCCCTTCCTCCGCCACGGCAATGATGCGCGCTCCGCGGGCGCGGATCTCCTCGATGCTCGAAATGACCTTCTTGTGCATCTCGCCCGAACCGCGCGGCGACGGCACGAGCACGAACACGGGCTGCCCGGGCTCGATGAGCGCGATCGGGCCGTGCTTGAGCTCGCCGGCGGCGAAGCCCTCGGCGTGGATGTACGAGATCTCCTTGAGCTTGAGCGCACCCTCCATGGCGATCGGGTAGCCGACGTGCCGACCGAGGAACAGCACCGAGCGGGTGTCGGCCATCCAGTGCGCGAACTGCTCGATATGCGCCTGCTCGGTCTCGAGCACCTCGGCGATCTTGGCCGGCACGGCCTCGAGTTCGCGCACGTGCTCGGCGATCTCGGCGGCGGTCAGCGCCTCGCGCAGGCCGCCGATGTGCAGCGCCAGCAGGTACAGCGCCGTGATCTGCGCGACGAACGCCTTCGTCGAGGCGACGGCGACCTCGGGGCCGGCGTGCGTGTACACGATCGCGTCGGACTCGCGCGGGATGGTCGCGCCCTGGGTGTTGCAGATCGACAGCGTCTTCGCGCCGCGCTCGCACGCGTACTTGACGGCCATCAGGGTGTCCATCGTCTCGCCCGACTGGCTGATCGACACGACCAGCGTGTCGGGGCCGATCACCGGGTCGCGGTAGCGGAACTCGTGTGCCAGCTCGACGTCGGTGGGGATTCGGGTCCACTGCTCGATCGCGTACTTGCCCGTCATCCCGGCGTAGGCGGCCGTGCCGCACGCGACGACGATGATGCGCGAGATGTCCGTGAACAGCTCGTCGAGCCCGTCGAGCTCGGGAATGGCGACGACCCCGTCGCGCACCCGGCCGCGGATCGTGTTGGCGACGGCCTCGGGCTCCTCCGACACCTCCTTGGCCATGAACGACGACCAGCCGCCCTTGTCGGCGGCCGAGGCATCCCAGGTCACGTCGAACGGCTCGGGCTCGACGGGTGTGCCGTCGAAGTCGGTCACCACGACGGCGTCGGGCGTGATGGCCACGATCTGGTCCTGGCCGATCGCGAGCGCCCGGCGGGTGTGCTCGACGAAGGCGGCGACATCCGAGCCGAGGAAGTTCTCACCCTCCCCGAGACCGATCACCAGCGGAGAGTTGCGGCGTGCGCCGACCACCAGCCCCGGGTGGTCCTCGTGCATCGCGAGCAGCGTGAAGGCGCCTTCGAGGCGGTTCACCGTGGCCCGGAACGCGGCGGCGAGGTCACCCCCGTTGTCGCGGTACTGGCGGCCCAGCAGCACGGCGGCGACCTCGGTGTCGGTCTGCGACGCGAACGCGTACCCGTCCGAGACGAGGTCGGCCTTCAGCTCGGCGAAGTTCTCGATGATGCCGTTGTGGATGACGGCGAGACGGTCGTCGTCGGCCAGGTGCGGGTGCGCGTTGCTGTCGTTCGGGGCGCCGTGGGTCGCCCAGCGGGTGTGCCCGATGCCCGTGGCGCCGTCGGGCAGTGCGTGCGCGGTCAGGTCGTCGCGCAGCACACTGAGCTTGCCGGCGCGCTTGCGCATGCCGAGGTCGCCGTCGGCGTCGATCACGGCGACACCGGCCGAGTCGTAGCCGCGGTATTCGAGTCGCGCGAGGCCCGCCATCAGGATGCTCTGGCTCGGGCGCGGACCCACGTAGCCGACGATTCCACACATGAGGTCCATCGTAATCGGCGGGTGCCCGTGCAGATGCCGGGCGGTGACGTCAGAGCTTGCGCAGCTGGACGGTCTCGACCTTGTGGTCGGCGGCCTTCTGCAGCACGAGCGTCGCCCGGTGGCGCGTGGGCAGCACGTTCTCCTCGAGGTTCGGGAGGTTGATCGTGTTCCAGAAGTGCAGCGCCCGCTCGACGGCCTCGTCGTCGCTGAGGTCAGCGAGCACATTGAAGTACGAGTTCGGGTTGCTGAACGCGGCGCGGCGCAGCGCGAGGAACCGGTCGATGTACCACTGCCTGATGTCGACAGCATCGGCGTCGACATAGACAGAGAAGTCGAACAGTTCGCTGACGGCCACGTCGTTCGGGTTCGGTGGCGGCTGCAGCACGTTCAGACCCTCGACGATGACGACATCGGGGCGGCGTACCGTCACCACCGCATCGGGCACGATGTCGTACCGCATATGCGAGTAGAACGGCGCCCGCACCTGCGGAGCGCCGCTCTTGACCTCGGTGAGGAACGCCAGCAGCGCCCGCCGGTCGTACGACTCGGGGAACCCCTTGCGGTCCATGAGCCCGCGCCGCTCGAGCTCGTCGTTCGGGAAGAGGAAGCCATCCGTGGTGATCAGCTCGACCCGCGGGGTGTCCGACCAGCGGCTCAGCAGCTCGCGCAGCAGGCGCGCGATGGTCGACTTTCCCACCGCAACCGAGCCCGCGACCCCGATGACGAACGGCGTGGTCGGGTCGGCCTCCTGGAGGAACTCGGAGGTCGCCGCACCGAGCCGCTTCGTCGCGTGCGCGTAGAGGCTCAGCAGGCGGCTGAGCGGCAGGTACACCTCGCGCACCTCTGCCATGTCGAGCCGGTCCCCCAGCCCGCGCAGCTGCACGACCTCGGTCTCCGTGAGCGGCTGCGGCATCCCCGCCGCCAGGCGCGACCAATCGGCACGCGCGATCTCGCGGTACAACTGCGCCGTACTCACGGCCTCCTCAACTGGCATCGCGCCAATAGTAGCGGTGCTGCGGCTTTCGCACGCGCTACTCTGTTCCCGTGCGTCTGGGAGTCCTCGACATCGGGTCGAACACGGTCCACCTGCTCGTCGCCGACGTGTACCCGGGAGGGCGCCCGTTGGGAACCACGAGCCAGCGCACGGTGCTGCGGCTCATGCGCTTTCTGGGGCCGGACGGCGAGATCACCGAGGAGGGCGTGCGCGCGCTCGAGGCCGCGGTGAGCGAAGCACGCGAGGTCGCGTCCGCCGAGAACGTCGAAGAGCTGCTGGCCACCGCCACGAGCGCCGTGCGCGAGGCCGCCAACGGCAAGGACGTGGTCGCGCGTATCGAAGCCGCCCTGGGGCAGGAGCTGCAGGTGCTCGGCGGGGAGACCGAGGCCCGGTACACCTTCCTGGCGGTGCGCCGCTGGTTCGGCTGGGCCGCAGGCCAGATCCTGCTGCTCGACATCGGGGGTGGTTCGCTCGAGCTCGCGGCGGGGCCCGAAGAGCTGCCGGACGCCGCGGCATCCGTCCCCCTGGGCGCCGGACGCATGACGGTCAACTTCCTCGCCGACGATCCGCCCGGTGAAGAGGCGATCGAGCGGCTGCGCGCCCATGCCCGGGCGACCCTCGAGCCCGTCGCCGAGGCGTTCTCAGGGCTGGCGCGGCCCGACCTGGTGGTGGGCTCGTCGAAGGCGATCCGGTCGCTCGCGAGGCTGACCGGGTATTCCGACAGCGGTCCGGCGGGAGTGGAGAGACAGCGGATGCCGCGCTCGGCGCTGGGCTCCTGGATACCGCGACTCGGCCGCCTGCCCGCCTCGGCGCGGCAGGAGCTGCCCGGCATCACGCCCGACCGCACGTTCCAGATCGTGGCCGCCGCCGTGGTCGTGCACGAGGCGATGCGTGCGCTCCGCGTCGACGAGCTCGAGGTCGCCCCGTGGGCGCTGCGCGAGGGCGTGCTGCTGCGCTACATCGAGTCGCTGGCCTGGCACTAGCGGTCGCGCGGACTACAGCGCGAGCTGCGTGCGGACCACGTCGGCGAGCGCGCCGACGTGCCGCTGCGCCGTGGGCTCGTCGACGGCCTCGACCATGACGCGCACGACCGGCTCGGTGCCCGACGGGCGCAGCAGCACCCGGCCGGTGTCGCCCAGCTCGTCGGCGACGGCCGCGACGGCGGCCTGAACGACCTCGTCGTCCGCGCAGCGTTCGCGGTCGACGTCCTTCACGTTCACGAGCACCTGCGGGTACACGGTCATCACCGAGGCGAGCTCGGCGAGCGTCTTGCCCTGGTGCGCCATCTCGGCCACGAGGTGCAGGCCAGTGAGCAGGCCGTCCCCGGTGGTGGCGTACCGGCTCATGATGACGTGGCCCGACTGCTCGCCGCCGAGCGCGTATCCCGCACCGTTCATCGCCTCGAGCACGTACCGGTCGCCGACCTTCGTCTGCACCAGTTCGATGCCGTGCTCACGCATCGCGACGCGCAGGCCCAGGTTGCTCATGACCGTGGCGACAAGGGTGTCGTCGGCGAGCTCGCCGCGCTCCTTCATGGCGATGGCCAGGATCGCCATGATCTGATCGCCGTCGACGACACGCCCCGCCGCATCCACGGCAAGGCACCGGTCGGCGTCGCCGTCATGCGCGATGCCGACATCGGCACCGTGCGCGACCACTGCGGCGGCGAGCTGATCGAGGTGCGTCGAGCCGACGCCGTCGTTGATGTTGAGCCCGTCGGGGTCGGCGCCGATGATGGTCACACGAGCCCCGGCATCCCGGAACGTCTCGGGCGACACACCCGACGCGGCGCCGTTCGCGCAGTCGAGCACCACGTGGATGCCGTCGAGGCGGTGCGGCAGCGAGCCGAGCAGGTGGATGACGTAGCGGTCCTCCGCGTCGGAGAAGCGCTGGATGCGACCGACCGCCGCCCCGGTGGGCTGCAGCTTGGGGCCGCTCATGGCGGCCTCGATGCGCTGCTCGACGACGTCGGGCAGCTTGACGCCGCCGCGCGCGAAGATCTTGATGCCGTTGTCAGGCGCCGGGTTGTGCGACGCCGACACCATGACACCGAAGTCGGCATCGCGGTCGGCGACGAGGAACGCGGCGGCCGGGGTCGGCAGCACTCCCGCCTCGAGCACGTCGACGCCCGACGATGCGAGGCCGGCGGCGACGGCCGCGGAGAGGAACTCGCCCGAGATGCGCGGGTCGCGTGCGACCACCGCGGTCAGGCGGCGACCGGCGGCGCGACGCGCCTCGGCGGTACGCCCCTGACCCAGCACGACAGCGGTCGCCTGGGCCAGGGAGAGCGCGAGGTCGGCGGTGAGGTGACCGTTGGCCAGCCCCCGCACGCCGTCCGTGCCGAACAGCGGCATCGGAGGGCGACCGATCAGCGCTTCGAGTACTGAGGTGCCTTGCGGGCCTTTTTGAGCCCGGCCTTCTTGCGCTCCTTGATGCGCGCATCACGCGACAGGAAGCCGGCCTTCTTCAGCGTCGGGCGGTTGTGCTCCGCGTCGATCTCATTGAGCGCGCGGGCGATGCCCAGGCGCAGGGCGCCGGCCTGGCCCGAGTCGCCACCACCCGAGATGCGGGCGATCACGTCGTAGGCGCCGACGAGATTGAGGGCCGTGAACGGGTCGTTGATCAGCTGCTGGTGCAGCTTGTTCGGGAAGTAGTCCTCGAGCGTGCGGCCGTTGACGGTGATGGTGCCGGTGCCGGGCACGAGCCGCACGCGGGCGATGGCCTGCTTGCGGCGGCCCACAGCGGCGCCGGGAACGTTGAGCACGGGGCGCTCGGCGGCCACGGCGGCCTGGTCGGTCGGGGTCTCGGTCGAGAAGCTCTCGGGAGCGCCGGCGTCGTTGGCCGGGAAGGAGTCTGCGATCTTCGCCATCAGTGTGTCCTTAGATTCGGGCGGCGCTTACTGGGCGACCTGGTCGAACGTGTATGTGGTCGGCTGCTGCGCCGCGTGCGGGTGCTCGGCACCCGCGTAGACCTTGAGCTTCGACAGCTGCTGGCGGCCGAGCGTGTTCTTCGGGAGCATGCCGCGCACGGCCTTCTCGATGGCACGCACCGGGTTCTTCTCGAGAAGCTCCTCGTACGAGACCGCCTTGAGGCCGCCCGGGTAGCCCGAGTGGCGGTAGGCCATCTTCTTCTGGAGCTTCTGGCCGGTCAGCGCCACCTTGTCGGCGTTGACGACGATGACGAAGTCACCGGTGTCGACATGCGGGGCGAAGGTCGGCTTGTGCTTGCCACGGAGGATGGCCGCCGCGTGCGAGGCCAGACGGCCGAGCACGACGTCGGTGGCGTCGATGACGACCCACTCACGGGTCACTTCACCGGCCTTGGGGGTGTAGGTGCGCGTCACAGTAGTGCTGCTTTCTGATCGAACGGAGAGGTTCGTGAATCCCGCTCCGGGGCGGTTCGCGAGGAACGACACCAGTGGAGGGCTCACGTTCGCGGTGGACGGATCAGCAAGAACCGCACACCAAAGAGCTATCTTACGGCATGTGAATGCCGCATCCAAACCGGCTTCATCCACCCTCGCGTCGGCCCGTGGCCCGCGCCGTGACGAGGATCGGCAGGTGGTCGCTGCGACCCTGCGGCAGTGTGTGCACGCGTTCGATCTCGAAACCCACCGAGGTCACGAAGTCGTAATGCCCGCGCGAGAACCGGTACCGCGTGTACGTGCGGGTGTCGCTGAGCGTCAACTCGTACCCGTGCTCACGCACCTTCTGGCCGAGGTTCTCTTTGAACACCGGATAGTTGTAGTCACCGACCATGAGGGTCGGCAATCCCTCGCCGAGCGTCGACAGCTCCGCCAGGGCCGTGCGGATCTGGTGCCGCCGCAGCCGGTTGAGTGCGGTGAGGGGTGCCGCGTGGAATGACGCCACGATGATCTCGTGCCCGTCGTCGATATCGTGCAGGCGCACCCCGAGCAGACGCTCTTCGGCAGGCTTGAGCACCCGGTCGTGCAGCGACTTCTTCAGCGCCAGCGAACACGTACCGACGGCGCGGTAGGTGTTCTCCCGGTAGTAGACGGCGAGCCCCAGGCGGTTGTTCTGGGTCGAGGCGGCCAGACGCAGGCCGTTCAGCTCCCGCGGGATGTCGGTCGTGTCGGCCTCCTGCAGGCACAGCACGTTGACACCGTGGCGTTCCACGAGTCCGGCCAACTCGGCGGCGGCCCGGTGCTTGCGCAGGTTGTACGAGATGACCTTCATGCTGACCCCAGCGTACGGGGCACGGCAGAGAGTGGCCTGACACCGGCGGCGGTCAGTCCAGGCTCCGCCGGGCTCGGGTCTGACCGGCCCGCTGCGCGAGCAGATCGTCGGCGGGATAGCCGACCTCGGTGAGCGTCAGTCCGCGCGCCGCGAGCACCTTGAACTCGCTCGTGCGCTGCTTCGCGTCGCGCAGCGCGACGAGGTCGTCGTCATCGAGGCGCCCCTCCCCCACGGCGACGCACGCGCCGACGAGCGCCCGCACCATGCTGTGGCAGAACGCGTCGGCCTTGATGCCGGCGACCAGCGTGCCGTGCTGGTCGCGTCGCCACTCGAACTCGAGCAGTGTGCGGATGGTCGTGGCCTCGGGCCGCGGCTTGCAATAGGCGGCGAAGTCGTGGAGTCCGATCAGAGAGCGGGCCGCGGCATCCATCGCGTCTTCATCGAGGTGCGCGCGCACGCCGGTGGTGCGATGCCGCTCGAGCGGGTCGTAGCCGGCAGTCAGATCGGCGATACGGTACTCGTACCGCCGCCACACCGCCGAGAACCGTGCGTCGAAGCCATCGGGGGCGGGTGATGAGCGCGTCACGACGACATCGGAGTATGCGCCGAGCACGCCCGTGACGCGGCGCGCGAAGACGGCGAGAGGATCGGATGCCTCGGGCCCCCGGCGCCGGTGCGCCGTGGCCGCCGCCCACACCTCGTCGTCGACGTCGACGTGCGCCACCTGGCCGGTGGCGTGCACGCCGGTGTCGGTGCGGCCGGCGACGACGAGCCGGGTCTCGGTGCGCAGCACGCGTCCAAGCGCGTCCTCTAGGGTGCCCTGCACGGTGCGCAGTCCGGGCTGGCGGGCCCACCCGCGGAAGTGCGAGCCGTCATAGGCGATGTCGAGGCGGATCCGCACGACTTCCAGCCTAGCCACGGCACGGCTTAGAATCGGTGCGGCGAAGCATCCACTCCCCTCGCCCGAAAGCCTCATGAACGACGCCGCCACCGTTGTGCCCGCGCGCCCGCCGCTACGCCTCACGGGGCTCGACGGACTGCGCGCGATCGCGGTTGCACTCGTCGTCGTCTACCACCTGTTCCCGCAGTGGTTCATGCAGGGCGGGTTCATCGGCGTCGACGTGTTCTTCGTTATCAGCGGCTTTCTCATCACCACCCTGCTGCTGAATGAGCACGACAAGACCGGCACGGTGCGGCTGCTGCCGTTCTGGCGGCGACGCGCCCGGCGCCTGCTCCCCGCCCTCGCCCTGCTGGTCACGGTGTGCGCGACCGTCGCGTGGCTGATCGGCGGCGACGTGCTCGTGAAGATGGGCGCGCAGATCATCGGCGCGGCGACCTTCAGCTACAACTGGGTCTCGCTGGCCGCCGGCACCAGCTACTTCACGCAAGACACTCCCGAGCTCTTCCGCAACCTGTGGTCGCTCGCCGTCGAAGAGCAGTTCTACGTGCTGTGGCCGCTCGTGCTGCCCCTGTTCCTGCTGCTGCCGTGGCGGTGGCTGCG
>NZ_JBKEAF010000120.1:0-5986 GCF_047971895.1 Microbacterium sp. | reverse complement strand
TGGCTGCCGTCGTAGATAGTCCCGCATCCGCAGGAAGGGCTGCGTGCTTGCAGGACCGCGTGGGTGACTCCGTGTTCCGTGGCCAGTCGTGCAACCGCTTGTGCTCCGGCGACGAAAGACTCAGTGACGTCTTCGCCTGCGTCCGTGAGGATGCGTGCGGTGCCGTTCAGTACGTCGTGGCCGTCGCCTCCGACAATCTCGGCAGGGGGCCGTGGGGTGGGGAGCCCACCGAGCTGTTCGGCACATGCGGGGAGTGCGCGGCCTGCCGCGACGGCATCGATGATGCCGGGGTCGGGCCTCGCTCGTCCGTCGTAGCGGCATGGGACACCGGCGAGGCAGGAACTGACCAGCACCAGTTGACGCTCCATAGTTTCGGACTCTACGGCCTCCGCGCGAGGTGGGCGCGCGTTCGCGTCCTGCGGCGTCGGTTTCCTTGGCTGGCTCGGCATGATCGACGTTTACGACTTGGTGTCCGGTGCGGGCCAGGCTTCGAGCTTCTGCGGGTTGCGGACAGCCCAGACGTGATCGATCTTCCCGCCGTGGTGGCTGAGGCTGATGACCGCGAGGGTGTGGCCGGCGCCTGTCGCGACGAGTCCGAGTTCGCCGTTGACGAGCTCTTCGCGGATAGCGAGATCGGGTTGCCGTTCGTAGACGCCAAGGAGGAAGCGGGCCACGGCGTCCGCACCAAGGAGGGGTTCGAGGGCGGCGGAGACGAGGCCGCCGCCGTCCGTGATCGCGGTGGCATCGGGATCGAGCAGGGTGATGAGGGTGGCGAGGTCACCGGTCTCCCATGCGCTCTTGAAGGATCGAACGACGGCGGCGTGCTCGGCGGGCTCCACCGTGGTGCTGCGGGTGCTCTGCACCCGGCGGCGTGCGGACGATGCGAGCTGCCGGCACGCTTCTGGGGTGCGGCCAACGACCTCGGCGACTTCGGGGAAGGTGTACCGGAACACGTCGTGGAGGATGAACGCGACCCGTTCGGCCGGCGTCATGGACTCGAGCACGATCAGTAGCGCCATCGACACCGACTCGTCCAGGCTCACCCGGTCAGCAGGGTCGATCGGGTCACTGTCATGGTGGCTGGTCCAGGTGTCAGGGGCAGGCACCGGCTCGGGCAACCACTCCCCGACATACCGCTCGCGGCGGGCGCGGGCAGTGGTGAGCATGTCCAGACCGATACGGCTTGCTGTCTTGATGAGCCACGCCCGTGGAGAGCCGACCTGACGGCGCTGGGCGTCGGTGAGCCGATACCAGCGGATGTAGGTCTCCTGCACGGCATCTTCGGCATCGACCAACGAGCCGAGGAGCCGGTAGGACAGACCCAGGAGCACGCTGCGTTCGCGGATCGCATCGCCCAGCTCGGGCGGCTCAGCCTGGCCCTGACGGGGTCGCATGGTCATCGGTTCTCCTTCCGCGGCTTGGACGTGTGCGATCCGGTGCGTATGTGTCTATCGGATCACATGCCCTTGGGAACAAGACGAGACAGCCCGCGGAAGTGTGAGGCGCGTCATGTCTCACGGCCGTCCGGGGTTCCGGTGTCGTGCCCGATGGCAGCAGGGTCGCTGCCGTGGGCGTGGTCGAGTTCGGCCCGGGTGACGGGGATGATGCGGTCTTGGAAGAACCACCGCGATACCGCCGCCCGCGCCCGGTCTCGGAGGCGAATGCGACCGTGCTCGTCTGGCCGGATCATGAGCGGTTCATAATTCTCGAAGTCGACCAGCCGCCACCGTTCGTACTTGTCGACGGGCTGGTGGACCTCGACGTACTCGCCGCCCGGGAGGCGGACGATCCTGCCGTTCTCGTAGCCGTGGAGCACGACTTCACGATCCTTGCGCTGCAGGCCGAGGCAGATGCGTTTGGTCAGCACGAGCCCGGCCGCAGGTCCCAGAAGTAGTGCGAGCTGGAGGGTGAGAACGATCCCGGCGACACCGATGCCGGTGCGGGTCGGGGCGTTGCGGGGACGGGTCAGCAGATGATGCTCGCGCTGGTCGCCGGTGACCCAGCGCTCGATGAATGGGTAGACCATCGCCGTCACCAGGAACAGGACGCAGACGCCGACGGGCACAAGGATCGCCAGGGTCCACGTCCGATCGAGCCACACGAACTCCCAGCCGGGCGGGACGAGGCGCTGCGCCCCGTCGAGGAACGCGAGATACCACAGCGCCCCACCACCGGCAGAGGCGTTGCCGGGGTCTGCCGGCCCATAAGTCCAGATCGGGTTCATCGTCACAGTCGCCGCGATCCCGGTGAGCACGCCGAACACGATGAAGAACAGCCCGGCGCTCTTGGCTACGGCGGCACAGAACGGGCGCCCTACGACGTTGCGGTCCGTCCGGCCGGGGCCGGCGAACTGTGCCGGTTTGTGCACGGCGGCGAGGATGCCGTTCACGTCCATCAGCCCGACGATGATCGCCGGCAGTACAGCGACGTGCAGCGGGTAGAACGTGGTGATCGCCCCTGCGGGGAACGCTCCCTGGAACACCAGGAACGACAGCCAGGTGCCCACGACGGGGATCGCTTTGAGTATCCCGTCGAGCACGGCCAGGCTGCTGCCGGAGAGCATGTCGTCGGGCAGGACGTGGCCGGTCAGCCCTGCGGCCATGCTCGCGAACAGGATGGCGAACAGAGAAGCCAGTTCAGCTCGCGCGGCTTGCGGAACGCGCCGGTGAAGAACACTCGCAGGATGTGCAGCAGGAGCGCCGCGATCATCAACGACGCGCTCCAGTGATGAAGCTGCCGCACCAGCAGACTACCGCGGACCTCGAACGAGATGTCCAGCGCCGACTCCAACGCCCGCGACATCGTGGCCCCGTGCAACGGGACGTAGCGGCCGTCATACTCCACAGCGGTCGTAGACGGGTCGTAGAAGAACAACAGGAACATTCCTGTGAGCGAGCAGACGACGAAACTCGCCACGACGACCTGCCCGAGCAGCAGCGACCAGTGATCTGGGAACACCCGGTGCCGCCAGACGCGGATGACCGAACCGATGCGCGTCCGCTCGTCCAACCACTGGGCGACCCGATCCGTCACCTGAATCCTCTGACACATTGACCAAATCACGTACTGTTCCCTCCGCTGTTAGGGAGACGGAAGTCCGGCTCCCTAACGGAGACGATGGAGCGAGAGGAACTGTGAGACTCGGCCCATCGGGCGAGGTGTGAGCGGCCGCGCGGATGCTACTCGGAGTCGGGAGGCGTCGTGCGCTGCGCTTCCGCCGCGCCCGGCCGCAACGCGTTGATGACGAGCTCTGCATCCTGGGCTGGGATGATATCGACCGATGCAGCGCTCGTCGCCTGTTCACCGTCTCCCGATGCAAGGGCGACGTTCGTGACGATGAGGCCGACGATGATCCTCGCTGCGGCGTCGGAGTCGGCGCTCGCCGAGGTCTGTTCCCGCTCGGCGGCGCGGTTCAGGATGGCTGACAGGTGGTCACGGGTGGGCTCGAGAATGCTCTGTCGCACGGCTGCGGCAAGGTCCGGATCGTGTGCGGACTCTCCGACCAGGGCAACAAGGGCAGCGCCGGCTTTACCGGCGAACAGGCGGCGCTTCTGCTCGAACAGTTCGCGCAGATCACCATCCAACGAGCCAGTGTCGGCGTCGGGCGTCTCGGCGGCGGCGATCTGGCTCGCCACGGCAAGGATCAGCTCGCGTTTGGTGGGCCAGCGCCGGTAGACGGTGGCCGTGGACACCCCCGCGCGCGTCGCGACCGCGCCGAGCGTGAGCTGCGCGTACCCGGCCTCGGCGAGCAAATCGAGAACGGCGTCCACGATCAGCGGGCCGAGCGTCGTGTCAGCGGGACGACCCGGCGCCCGATGGGCGTGCTGCGCGCGCTTCGGGTCGGTCATGTCTCGATCCTACCGAAAAGATACGAAGTCGCTTCATTTCGTAATGGGTTACGATGGGGTCATGCGCACATGGTCACGACTGCGTGCGATACCGACGTTCGAGGGATGCCATGAGAACCATCGTGATGACCGGCGCCAGTCGCGGGATCGGCCGCGCCGCGCTCCACCGCTTCGCCGCGCAACCGCACACTCATGTCGTGCTTCTCGGCCGGAGCACACGTGAGCGAAGCGCGCTCCGCGGGCGCAGGGTCCACGCGGACCTATCCTCCATGAGGAGCGTGGATGCCGCTGCCGAGGAGGTGGCCGAGCTTGTTGGGTCGGGGCGGCTCCCACCCATCGAAGCACTGGTCCTCAACGCCGGGGTGCAGCATACGAACGCGCTCACCGAAACCGTCGACGGACTGGAGTCGACCTTCGCCGTCAACGTCCTCGCCAACCACATCCTGCTGACCCGCTTACGGAGCCATCTGTCTTCGACCGCGCGGATCGTGGTCACCGTCAGCGATACGCACTTCGGGGACTTCCGGCACAACCTCGCCATGGTGCCGGGGCCGAAGTGGCAGCCGGTCGAACGACTCGCGCGCGTCGGCGCGTTCCCCGACCCCGCAAGCGTTTCGGCCGGCCGCACCGCCTATTCCACCAGCAAGCTCGCCGCCATCTATCTCGTCCACGAGCACGTCCGGCGCTTCCCCTCCGGACCGTCGATCCTCTCCTACAACCCCGGGTTTGTCCCGGGAACCAGTCTTGCTCGCGACGCGGATGCCGTTTCCCGGTTCGCGATGCGGTGGATCATGCCGCTGCTCACTCTCACGCCTCTGGCCACGACGCCGGCCCGAGCGGGGCGGCTCCTCACGGACACCGCGTTGGGCGCCGTCGCCGCGCCGAACGGCGCTTACATCGACCGCGACCGCGCCGCCCAGTCATCGCCGGAGTCCTACGACGCGGTACGCGAACAACACACGTGGGAGGTGGTCGAGGCGATCGTCGCCGAGGTGCTGCAACGCCCCACGACGTAGCGACCCGGAACGAACACTGACCCGGAATGAACGGAGCGTCCATGCAAACCATCATCATCACCGGTGCGAGCGATGGCATCGGCGCCGCCGCAGCCAGGCAACTCGCAGGGGAAGGCCGGCGCCTCGTCCTCGTCGGACGCTCAGCGGAGAAAACCCGGGCCGTCGCCGCCGAGACCCGAAGCGTGCATCACGTCGCCGACTTCACGAGGCTCGACGACGTGCGCGACCTCGCGCAGGCCTTTCTGCGCGAGTGCGACCGGATCGACGTGCTGGCGAACAACGCCGGCGGCATCTTCGCCGGCCCGGCCCGCACCGTGGATGGATTCGAGAAAACCTTCCAGGTCAACCACCTCGCCCCATACCTGCTGACCTATCTGCTCCGCGACCGCCTCATCGCCAGCCGCGCCGCGATCGTGAACACCTCCAGCATCGGCGCACGGCTCTTCGGCCGGATCGACCTGGACGACATCCAGACCTGGAACCGCTACCGCCCGAACCGCGCCTACGGCAACGCGAAACTCGCCAACATCCTCTTCACCAAGGGCCTGCACAACCACTTCCACGACCAGGGCCTGTCGAGCGTCGCGTTCCACCCCGGCAACGTCGCCACCAGCTTCGCTTCCGACACCACCAGCTACTTCCGCTGGGTCTACCACAGTGTCCTGAGTCGCTTCCTCATCTCACCCGAGCAGGGCGGCGTCACCCTCGCGCACTTCATCTCGGGCACTCCCGACGCGACCTGGGCATCCGGCGCGTACTACAACGACCGCAGAAAGATCGGACGTACGAACAAGCAGGCCAGCGACCCTGCCATCGTCGCGCAGCATTGGAACCTCAGCGCACAACTCCTGGACATCGCATGGTGACGGCAAGGGGCGCCCGCCTGCGCGTGGGGCATCGCTCGCTTCTGCCGCACCTCACAGCTCGTGGGGCTATCTCGTCTCTTCCTCAGAGCGGGCGCGTGCCTGCTCGCCCGGCCGGACGCTCATCTGAGCCAAGGCGGCGGACACGAATCGCGAGAACCATGAGAGGGAGGCCGGATATGTCCAGTCCCGTCACGTTCATCAACGTCATCGACGTCGACCCGTCCAAGCGGCAGGAGGTGATCGACATTCTGAACGA
>NZ_JBKEAF010000089.1:0-32305 GCF_047971895.1 Microbacterium sp. | reverse complement strand
TCCTCCCGGCCGGCGACACCAAGCTCGCCGCGCTCAACACCGCCGCGTGGTCGGGCGGTTCGCCCGTCTACGTGCCGCCGGGCGTGCACGTGGAGATCCCGCTGCAGGCGTACGACCGCATCAACACCGAGAACATGGGCCAGTTCGAGCGGACGCTGATCATCGCCGACGAGGGCTCGTACGTGCACTACATCGAGGGCTGCACGGCGCCGATCTACAAGTCCGACTCGCTGCACTCGGCAGTCGTCGAGATCATCGTGAAGAAGAACGCGCGCGTGCGCTACACGACGATCCAGAACTGGTCGAACAACGTCTACAACCTCGTGACCAAGCGCGCCGTGGCGCACGAGGGCGCGACGATGGAGTGGGTCGACGGCAACATCGGCTCCAAGGTGACGATGAAGTACCCGTCGATCTTCCTGCTGGGCGAGCACGCCAAGGGCGAGACGCTCTCGGTGGCCTTCGCCGGCCCGGGGCAGCACCAGGACGCCGGTGCGAAGATGATCCACATGGCGCCCTACACGCAGTCGTCGATCGTCTCGAAGTCGATCGCGCGCGGCGGCGGCCGCGCGGGGTACCGCGGCGAGGTGCGGGTCGAGCCCAACGCCCACCACTCGGCGAACTCCGTCGTCTGCGATGCGCTGCTGGTCGACACGCAGTCGCGGTCCGATACGTATCCGGCCATCGACATCCGCGTCGACGACGTGCAGCTCGGCCACGAGGCAACGGTGTCCAAGGTCAGCGAGCAACAACTGTTCTACCTGATGTCGCGGGGTCTGGCAGAGGACGAGGCCATGGCCATGATCGTGCGGGGGTTCATCGAGCCGATCGCGCGTGAGCTGCCGATGGAGTACGCCATGGAGCTGAACAAGCTCATCGAGATGGGCATGGAAGGGTCGGTGGGCTAGGCCATGTCGACCACCACCGAGGCACCGCGTGCGGTGCCGGGTTCCTTGCCGCACAGCGACGGTGCCGGAAGCTTCGTCCCCGTGCAGACCCGCTCCGAGAGGCCCGCATCGTTCGATCCCGCCGACTTCAGCGTGCCCACGGGGCGCGAGGTGAACTGGCGGTACACGCCGCTCGACCGCATTCGGCCCCTGCTGATCGACGAAGACACCGAGTCCGGCGACGACCTCGCCGTCGACTACCGGATCGATGCGCCCGACGGCTACCATGTCGAATCGACCGGACACGAGGCCGCGCCGCGCGGCGAGGTGTTCCGGCCCGAGGACCTGCCGAGCGCCATCGCCTTCAAACGGTGCGCGAACGCGCTGCATGTGCGCATTCCGCAGAGTGCGACCGCGGAGCGCCCGATCGTGATCGAGATCACGGGGAAGGACGCCTCGCGCCACGCGAACGCGCATGTGATCGTCGAAGCCATGCCGCAGTCGGCGGCGACGGTGCTGCTGCGTCACCGCGGCGCGGCACAGTACGCGCAGAACGTGGAGATCATCGTCCGCGACGGGGCACGGCTCGAGGTCGTCTCGGTGCAGCAGTGGGACGACGACGCGATCCACGCGTCGGCGCATCAGGCGCGTGTGCTGCGCGACGCCTTTCTGCGGCACACGGTGGTGAGCTTCGGCGGGGGCGTGGTGCGCGTCAACCCGAGCGTCGCCCTGACGGGGCCGGGCGCGCAGACCGAGATGTACGGCTTGTCGTTCGCCGACGCCGGGCAGCACCTCGAGAGCCAGGTGTATCTGCACCATGAGGGGCCGCACACGAAGGGCGAGGTGCTGTACAAGGGTGCGTTGCAGGGCGCCAGCGCCCGCAGCGCATGGGTCGGCGACGTGCTGATCGGGCCGGATGGCGTGGGCACCGACTCGTACGAGGCCAACCGCAATCTGGTGCTCACCGAAGGTGCACGCGCCGACTCCGTGCCGAACCTCGAGATCGAGACCGGCGACATCGCCGGCGCCGGCCACGCGAGCGCGACCGGTCGCTTCGACGACGAGCAGCTGTTCTACCTGCAGGCACGCGGCATCCCTGAGGACGAGGCGCGACGCCTCGTCGTGCTGGGGTTCCTCGGCGAGATCGTGCAGAAGATCGGCATCCCCGACCTCCAGGGCGAGCTGACGGCCGCTATCGAGGCCGAACTGGCCGCCACACCCGTCGAGGGGGTCGTCGCGTGAGCCTGCAGCGCATCTGCTCCCTCGGAGAACTGGTGCAGGACGAAGCCCGTCGTTTCGACGTCGAGGGTGTGCCGATGGCCGTCGTGCTCGACTCGGGCGGCGAGGTGCACGCGATCGGCGACACCTGCACACACGGCGACATCTCGCTGTCTGAGGGCTTCGTCGACGACGATGCCCTCGAGTGTTGGGCGCACGGGTCGCGTTTCTCGTTGCGCACCGGCCATCCGCTCAATCTCCCCGCATACGAGCCCGTCCCCGTCTACGTCGTCCAGCTCGACGGCGACGACGTGCTCGTCGACCCCCACCTCACGAAGGAAGTCTGAATGTCCGTCCTCGAGATCCGCGACCTCCACGTCTCCGTCGAGACCGACGCGGGCACCACACCGATCCTCAACGGCGTCACCCTGACGATCCGCGCCGGCGACACCCACGCCATCATGGGTCCCAACGGCTCGGGCAAGTCGACGCTCGCGTACACGATCGCGGGGCACCCCAAGTACCTCGTGCAGAGCGGTAGCATCACCTTCGACGGCGAGGATGTCCTGGAGATGTCGGTGGACGAACGGGCCCGCGCGGGGCTCTTCCTGGCGATGCAGTACCCCGTCGAGATCCCCGGAGTGACGGTGACCAACTTCCTGCGCACGGCGAAGACGGCCATCGACGGGGAAGCACCCGCGATCCGCACCTGGACGAAGGACGTGCGCGAGTCCATGAAGAATCTGCGCATGGATCCGAAGTTCGCGCAGCGCAACGTCAACGAGGGGTTCTCGGGGGGCGAGAAGAAGCGCAACGAGATCCTGCAGCTCGAGCTGCTGATGCCGAAGCTCGCCGTGCTCGACGAGACGGACTCCGGCCTCGACGTCGACGCGCTCAAGGTCGTCTCCGAGGGTGTGAACCGAGCGAAGGCGGCGACCGGCCTCGGCGTGCTGCTGATCACGCACTACACCCGCATCCTGCGCTACATCCACCCCGACTACGTGCACGTCATGGTGAACGGCCGCATCGTCGAGGAGGGCGGTCCCGAGCTCGCCGATCGTCTGGAGGACGAGGGGTACGATCGGTTCCTGGCCGACGAGATCGAGCCCGCTGAGGGCATTCAGGCGTAGGATCGGCACCATGAGCACGACCGCGACCCTGAGCCCGGAGAAGTACGACGAGGTCACCGAAGCGCTCAAGGACGTCATGGACCCCGAGCTCGGCATCAATGTCGTCGACCTCGGGCTCATCTACGACCTCAGCTGGGACGACGAGAACGACGCCCTGGTCATCCACATGACGCTGACGTCTGCGGGCTGCCCGCTGACCGATGTGCTCGAGGAGCAGACCGCGCAGGCGCTCGACGAGGTCGTCGACCGGTTCCGCATCAACTGGGTGTGGATGCCGCCATGGGGGCCCGAACGGATCACCGACGATGGGCGCGACATGATGCGCGCACTCGGGTTCGCGATCTGACGATCCGCTCGTCGCACGTGCGCGGGTAGGCTCGAAGCCGTGACCACCGCCCCCGTCGTTCCCCTTCCGCTGGACAGGCTCCGCGCCAGGACGAGCGAGAAGTGGCGGGAGTATCCCGCCGATGTGCTGCCCATGTTCGTCGCCGAGAGCGACTTCCCGCTCGCCCCCGCGGTGACCGCCGCGCTGCACCGGGCGGTAGAGCTCGGCGACACCGGGTACACGGCCTCGCGCACGCCGCTGGCGCAGACGTACGCCGAGTTCGCGGCGCGCAGGTTCGGGTGGGATGTCGACCCTGCCCGCATCCGCTCGACCGCCGATGTGAGCATGGGGATCGTCGAGCTGCTGCGCCGGGTGACCGAACCGGGCGACCGCGTGATCATCACGCCGCCCGTGTACCCGCCGTTCTACGACCTCGTAGACGAGGCCGGCGCGGTCGTCGAGCGCGTGCCGCTGACCGAGACCGATGCGGGCTGGCGGCTCGATCTGGACGGCATCGAGACGGCGCTGGCGGGAGGCGCGCGTGCGGTGCTGCTGTGCAGCCCGCACAATCCGACCGGAACGGTGCACTCGCCCGCGGAGCTGGCGCGGCTCGCCGAGCTCGCGAGAGAGTACGGTGCCACGGTCATCAGCGACGAGATCCACGCACCCCTCGTGCATCCCGGTGCGGTCTTCACCCCCTTCCTGACCGCCTCTGCGGCCGCCGCCGAGGTCGGGTACGCGGTCACGAGCGCGAGCAAGGCCTTCAATCTCGCAGGCCTGAAGTGCGCGCTCATGATCACCGCGGGCGAACGCCCCGCGGAGGTCGTGCGCGGGCTGCCCCTCGAGGTCGAGTGGCGGACGGGACACTTCGGGATGCTGGCCGGCGTCGCCGCCTTCTCGCCCGAGAGCGATGCGTGGCTCGACGGGGTGCTGCTGACGCTGGATCGCAACCGCCGGCTGCTGGCGGACCTGCTGGCTGCGGAAGTGCCGAGGGCGCGCTATCGTCTGCCCGATGCGAGCTACCTCGCTTGGGTCGACCTGGGTGGGCTCGGGTGGGGCGACGACCCCGCGCGCCGTATCCTGCGCGAGGCCAAGGTCGCGCTGCATTTCGGTCCCCAGTTCGGCGACGAGGGCCGGGGTTTCGTGCGCCTGAACTTCGCGTGCGGCGAGGACGTGCTCGCCGACGCCGTGCGCCGCATCGGTGCGCTCGCGCGTTCGTGAGCGCCCCGCACGAGCCGGCACCGACCGCACCGGTGCCGGTTGTCTCCGGTCCCGCCGGAGGCGGAATCTGGACGGCGAGGTTCATCTGGGTGACGATCGGTGCCGTCGCGATGATCTTCCTCGCGGCGATGCAGTCCCTCGCCATCACGACCGTCATGCCGGTCGTCGTCGACGACCTCGGCGGTGCCGCGCTGTACGCCGTGGCGTTCTCGGGCACTCTCGCGACCAGCGTCATCGGCATGGTCGTCGTCGGGGCGTGGTGCGATCGCTCGGGACCGACGCTGCCCCTCACCAGCGCCGTCGTCCTGTTCGTCACGGGCCTGCTGGTGGCCGGATCGGCGCCGTCGATGGAGGTGCTGGTGGTCGGCCGGCTCGTGCAGGGCCTCGGCATCGGGGGCGAGACCGTGGCGCTCTACGTCGTCGTGGCACGGGTGTATCCGTCGCACCTGCACGGTCGCGTGTTCGCCGCCTTCTCGGCGGCCTGGGTCGTCCCCTCGCTGATCGGGCCTTTCCTCGCCGGCGCGGTCGCGGAGTTCCTGCACTGGCGTTGGGTGTTCCTGGGAGTGGCCGTGCTCACCGCCCTGGCCTTCACGATGGTCGCGCTGCGCTTGTGGGGGTTGCCGATGCGGGCCGAAGAGCCGTCGTCGTCGCGCCTCGCCCTGCGGCTCGTGTGCGCGGTGCTGGTGGCCGCGGGCGCTCTCGGCGTCAGTCTGGCGGGGGAGGCCGGGGCCTACGCGTGGGCGCTCGTAGCCGGTTCCGCTGTGCTCGTCGTCGCCGCGATTCGGCCGCTGCTGCCACGACGTACGCTGCGGTCGGGGCGTGGCCTGCCGAGTGTGATCCTCATGCGCGGGCTGATCGCCGGAGCGCTGTTCGGGGCCGAGATCTATGTCCCATACCTGCTCATCGCCGACTACGGTTTCTCTGCGACCTGGGCAGGACTGGGCCTGACCGCCGCGGCGATCACCTGGGCCGTGGGCGCCGAAGTGCAGGGGCGGATCGGCGACCGGCTCGGCAACTCGCGCATCGTCGTCGGGGGAACCGCACTGCTGACTTCTGCGCTGGTGGTGGCGGTGGCCACGAGCCTGTGGCATCTGCACCCCGGAATCCTGATCGGCGGATGGGCGTTCGCCGGCGCGGGCATGGGTCTCATGTACCCGCGGCTCACTGTGCTGACGCTCGCCTACTCGACGACAAAGAACCAAGGGTTCAACTCGGCGGCGCTGTCGATCTCCGATGCTGTCGGCGCGGCCACCACGATCGCGGTGCTGGGGCTTGTGTTCACTGCTGTGCGGGCCGGTGAGGGCTCGGCCTTTGCCGCGGTGTTCCTCGTCGCCGGCCTGCTCGCGGTCATCGCCCTCCTGCCCGGGCTGCGCATGGGCCACGCCCACGAGGCGCGATCGTGATCAGCGGGTGCGACTGTCGACCACCCGGACGGAGCGGTTGATCCCCGACAGGGCGCGGATGCCCGCGTCGAACACGGCGGCCGAGTGGGCGGTGGGGTCGGCACCGTCGGGCTCGACGGCACCGACGCTCTGCGCGTGCATGCGCTGCTGGAGCAGCATCGCATGCCCGACGATGAACTCGAAGGCGGCATCGGCGAGCACGTCGACGTGCGGAGCGCCCTCACCCAGCGCGGCGGCGAGCGCCTGCTGCGCTCGTGGCGTGCCCAGACGAAGCGCGTAGCTGCTCATGACGACTTCCGCGCCGTCGCGGTAGGTCAGCAGGGCATCGAGCACGGCGCCGGCGACCTGTGAAAGGTCGGCGGCGGGATCGGGGTCGGGCACCGCGATCAGAATGCGGTCGGCGATGCCTGCGAGCAGTGCCTGCTTGCTGGCGAAGTGCCAGTACAACGCGCTGGGCTGAATCTCCAGTTCATTGGCGATGCGTCGCATCGACAGATCCGGCAGTCCCACGGCGTCGAGCAGTCGCAGGGCGCAGTCGATGACGCTGGTGCGATCGTGTCGAGCGGATGCCATGCTCCGAGTATAGTGAACAGCGTTCAGGTGAACACTGTTCAGGATCTGGAAGGATACCCATGGCCGCCTCTCGCCGCTCGCTCAGCGCCGATCTCGCCCGTATCGCCATGTTCGCCGCGCTCATCGTCGTTCTTGGCACGGTGCTGGTGCCGCTGCCCGGCGGTGTGCCGATCACAGGCCAGACACTCGGCGTCATGCTCGCGGGGCTCGTGCTGGGGGCGCGCCGTGCGCCTCTGTCGATCCTGATCGTGCTGGCCCTCGCTGCGATCGGTCTTCCCGTCCTCGCCGGAGGGCGCGGCGGTCTGGGCGTGTTCGTAGGCCCCAGCGTGGGCTACATGATCGGCTGGATCGCCGGCGTCGTCGTGATCGGGCTCATCGCGCACAGCGGACGCTTCGCGTGGTGGCGCATCGGGTTGGCGTCCCTCGTCGGCGGCATCCTCGTGATCTACCTGTTCGGCATCCCCGTGCAGGCGTGGCTGACCGGCGTGCCCCTCGACGTGACAGCCTTGTCGAGTCTGGCATTCCTGCCCGGTGACCTCATCAAGGCCGTCATTGCCACGGTACTGGTCGTCGCACTGTACCGGGCCTACCCTCGGGCCTTCCCGGCGGCGATCACGCGTCGGGTGCGGCCGGCCACGACCGCCGCGCCGACGGCGGCGTGAGCGGCGCCGCCGTCGCGGCCCGTGACCTCGAGTACTCCGTTGACGGCACGCGCATCCTCTCCGACGTGACGCTGAGCCTGTCGGCCCCGCGCACAGCCGTCATCGGAGCGAATGGGTCGGGCAAGTCGACGTTCGCCCGTATGCTCAACGGACTGCGCACACCCACGGGCGGGCGGCTGGACGTGCTCGGCATGGACCCCAGCACCGAGGCGGCTGCGCTGCGCGCACGGGTCGGCTTCGTCTTCACCAATCCCGAGGCGCAGATCCTCATGCCGACCCCCGCCGAGGATCTCGCGCTCTCGCTGACGACGCTTCCGAAGAAGGAGCGTGCCGCGAGGATCGACGAGCTGCTGGCGCAGTACGGGCTCGGCGGGCGGGGCGATCAGCCGGCGTCTGCACTCTCGGGCGGGCAGCGGCAGCTGCTGGCGCTCGCGGCGGTGCTCGCTACGGGGCCTGAGCTGCTCGTCGCCGACGAGCCGACCACGCTGCTCGACCTGCACAACGCCCGGCGTGTCGGAGATCTGCTGCTGGGGCTCGACGTTCCCCTCGTAATCGTGACGCATGACCTCGAGCTGGCCGCGCGCTGCGATGAGGCCGTGCTGTTCGTCGGCGGCACCGTGGAGGCCGTCGGCGCCCCGGAGGCGGTCATCGAGTGCTATCGACGGATGTCCGCATGATCTCGCTCTATCGGCCGGGCGACGGGGTGCTTCACCGCCTCCCGGCAGGGGTGAAGCTGTTGGCGCTCGCGGCAGCGGCGCTGGCTATCTCGCTGTTCCCGCTCGGCGTGCTCGGCACCGCGGCGCTGCTGGCGGGTGTGTCAGGGCTCTATCCGCTGAGTGGACTCGGGTGGCGACTGCTGTGCAGTGCCTGGTGGCGGTTGCGTTGGCTCATCCTGGTGCTGGGCGCGGCACTGTGGATCTTCATCTCTGTCGACGTTGCGGTGCAGAACACCGGCCGAGTGATCGCACTGATCCTGCTGGCCGAGCTCGTCACGCGGAGCACCAGGATGGGCGATCTGCTCGATGTGCTGCAGCGCCTGCTGCGTCCGCTGCGCGCACTCGGTGTGGACCCGGCGACCGCGGCGCTGGCGATCTCGCTGACCATCGCGATGATCCCGGTGATCGGCGGCTTCGTACAGCAGGTGCGCGATGCACAGCGCGCTCGTGGGGTGCGCATGGGGGTGCGTGCGGCGCTGCCGCTGCTCGTGCTGACCATCAAGCACGCCGATGACGTCGGCGACGCGCTGGCGGCCCGGGGGATCGTGCGCTGAGCGAGCTCAGCGCACGGCGAACACGGGCATCCGCGTCGGCTCCGTGACTCGAGCCTCGGTGTGTGCGCTGCGCACCACCGTGCGCAGCAGCCGATGCAGCCGGGCGGCGACCCCGGTGAACCCGCCGATGACGAAGAACAGCGGCACCGGCACGCTGCACAGCGTCGGGCAGGCCAGCGCGATCGCCAGGATGGCGACCAGGCGGGCAGAGTGCCGACGGCGAGTGGACCGTTCATCCTGTCAGGCGCGGTCAGATTCGCACGAGGCGATGACGGATATACTGAGGGGCTGGCCCCTCGGCCGTCTCCCCTCCGAACGAACGGAACCTCCGCTGTGCTCGCCGTGCATGACCTCGAGATCCGCGTGGGCGCACGCGTGCTCATGTCAGACGTGTCGTTCCGCGTCTCGGACGGTGACAAGGTCGGCCTCGTGGGGCGCAACGGCGCGGGCAAGACCACGCTGACCAAGGTGCTCGCCGGCGACGTGCTGGCCAGCGCCGGCCGGGTCGATCGCACGGGGGAGCTGGGCTACCTGCCCCAGGACCCGCGATCGGGCGACCCCGAGATGCTCGCCCGCACACGTATCCTCGATGCGCGCGGACTCGGCACGATCGCGATCGGGATGCGCGAGGCATCCCTTGCCATGGCTGACGAGGACATGGACGCTGCCGCGCGCGCGATGCGCAGGTACGGCAACCTCACCGAGCGCTTCGAGGTGCTGGGCGGCTATGCGGCGGAGGCCGAGGCGGCATCCATCGCGCACAATCTCTCCCTCCCGGACCGCATCCTCGACCAGCCGCTGAAGACGCTCTCGGGTGGTCAGCGTCGGCGCATCGAGCTGGCTCGCATCCTGTTCTCCGATGCGGGGACGATGATCCTCGACGAGCCGACCAACCACCTCGACGCCGACAGC
Organism: Microbacterium sp.; assembly: GCF_047971895.1. GTDB lineage: Bacteria > Actinomycetota > Actinomycetes > Actinomycetales > Microbacteriaceae > Microbacterium. The sequence goes on along the minus strand of NZ_JBKEAF010000089.1, from coordinate 22,704 downwards.
GTCGTGTGGCTGCGCGAGTTCCTCAAGGGCTACAAGGGCGGCCTCATCGTCATCTCGCACGACGTCGAGCTCGTCGGCGAGACGGTCAACCGCGTGTTCTACCTGGACGCGAACCGGCAGGTCATCGACCTCTACAACATGGGCTGGAAGCACTACCTGCGCCAACGGGTCGCCGACGAGGAGCGCCGCAAGAAGGAGCGTGCCAACGCCGAGAAGAAGGCGAGCGCGCTGCAGCAGCAGGCGGTCAGGTTCGGCGCCAAGGCCACGAAGGCCGCCGCCGCGCATCAGATGATGGCGCGCGCCGAGAAGCTGCTGTCGGGTCTGGACGAGGTGCGCCAGGAGGATCGGGTGGCCAAGCTGCGCTTCCCGAAGCCCGCCGCCTGCGGAAAGACCCCGCTGACCGCATCGGGGCTGTCGAAGTCGTACGGGTCGCTAGAGATCTTCACCGACGTCGACCTGGCGATCGACCGCGGGTCGAAGGTGGTCGTGCTCGGCCTCAACGGTGCGGGCAAGACGACGCTGCTGCGCATCCTCGCCGGCGTGGATCGCCCCGACACGGGGCGGGTCGAACCGGGGCACGGACTCAAGATCGGGTACTACGCGCAGGAGCACGAGAATCTGGATGTCACGCGCTCGGTGCTCGACAACATGATGTCGGCGGCGCCCGACATCAACGCGACGGAGGCCCGCAAGGTGCTCGGGTCATTCCTGTTCACCGGCGACGACGTGCTCAAGCCCGCCGGGGTGTTGTCGGGCGGTGAGAAGACCCGGCTGTCACTGGCGACCCTGGTCGTCTCGAGTGCGAACGTGCTGCTGCTCGACGAGCCCACGAACAACCTCGACCCGGCTTCGCGCGAGGAGATCCTGGGGGCGCTCGCGCACTACGAGGGTGCCGTCGTGCTCGTCTCGCACGACGAGGGTGCGGTCGAGGCGCTCAACCCCGAACGCGTGCTCATCCTGCCCGACGGCGTCGAGGACATCTGGGGGCGCGACTACGCCGACCTGATCGCGTTGGCCTAGCGGACGGCCTGGTCGAGCACGGCGTCCTCGTCCTGCATGTCCCGGTCACGGGGGCGCTGGATCGTGGCGGCTTCGGCGTCCTCGCGGCGGTGGCGTCGCTCGCTGACGATCACGTACCCGATGAACGCGAAGCCCATGAGTGCGAACAGGATCCACTGGATTGCGTACGACAGGTGAGGACCCGGGTCCTCGGTGGGCGAGGCGATCGGCTCGGGCCGCGTCGCCGGCGCCGGATCCTCGCTGACCATGATCCCGTACGCGCTCGTGTCGAGGTCGGCCAGACCCAGCTGCTCGGCCACCAGGGGCAGATGGATGGTCGGCACCTGTCCGGGTGGTGCGCCGCGACCGGAGGTCGGCAGCACCTCGCCGGGCCGCAGCCGCGCGATCACCGTCACCTCACCGGTGGGTGGCGCGGCAATCGTCTCGGCCTCTTCGGCGCTGGCGCCGGGGCGTACCCAGCCGCGATCGACGAGCAGGATGCGCCCGTCGTCGAGCTGGAACGGGACCAGCACCTCGAACGCCGCCGTGCCGCCGTGGGCGCGGTTGCGCACCAGCTGCTGCTGCTCGGCGAGGTAGGTGCCCGTGAGCTCGACCGGATGCCATTCGTCGGCGGGGTTCAGTGCGGAGCCGGCCGGAATGAGCTCGGCGAAGGGGACGAGCGCGGCGTCGTAGTTGGCCTCGACCAGAGCAAGCTGCTCGGCACGCTCGGTGTTGCGCGAGAACTGCCAGTTCGACAGGAACGCGCAGGCGATCGCGAACACGATCGCGATGCCGATGTACCCGGTCCAGCGCAAGGCGGCGGGAGTCGATGCCCGCCGGCTCACGAGGCGTTCCTCGCCGCGTCGACGGCGTCGACGGCGTGGACGGAGACGGGGAAGTCCCGCGCGGCGAGGAAGTCGTGCAGGTACCTCACATGCTCGGCGCACGCCGCCCACTGCTTTCGCCGGTCGGGCGCGTGGAGGCGCGGATTGCGCCATTCGATGACCCACACGGCCTCGGCACGACACTGCGCACGCGAGCAGATGGTGCCTTCGATGTCCGCACCGATCATGGTGCGTCCTCGACGTGTGGGGCTGTGCGCGGCAGCTGGTGGTTCTCGGCGACACGGATCACGGTGTGCGCGGGGGGCGGTGCAGCCGTGCGTGCCGCCGAGATCGCACGGTCGGGGCGCTCGGCGATCGTCTCGTGCGCGTCCTTGCCGACGTTCGCGATCACCACGGCGATGTAGGGCAGCACGATCGCCCCGATCGCGAAGACCACGGTGTACCAGCCGTACGGATAGACGACGACCATGAGGATCAGGCAGGCGACGCGGATGCCCATCGTCAGCATGTACTTGCGGAAGCGCGAGGTCTCGTCGTCCTGCGGCGACGGCGGAAGCGACGTGGTCGAGGGGGGCTTGCGGCGTAACATGATGCTGCCTGACGTGCTGCCTGATGTGGGGGGTGCTGCCGGGCGGGTTGCCGGGCAGCGCGATGCCCTCAGTCTACGCCGGGAGCATCGCCGGGGAGGCGGCGGGTCAGCCGCCGTACTGCGACATGCTCAGGATGAAGGCCGGGAGGAAGAGCGCGAAGAACAGGATGATCCCGAGGATCGCCAGGCCCAGCGAGACCCAGCCGATGATCGTGCCGGCGAGCGCCAGCCCACGCCCGTTCTCGCCACTGCGCTTGAGCTGGCCGAGGGAGATGTGACCTGTGATGATGCCGACGATCTGGCCGATCACCGGAATGAGCAGGACGCCGACGAGCGACGACACGAACGAGACGATCGCGAGCACGTTGTACTTCGGCCCGGCCGGGTAGCCGCCGTAGGCGGGCGGCGCGTACGGGGGGATCGGCTGCTGCGCGGGGTACGGGGTCGTTGGGTCGGTCATCGCCTCGCCTCTCTCAGGATGAGTACCAGCGTATCGAGTGCCCGGGGTGGGGAGGGGCACGAGGGCATCCCGATAGGCTGGGCGGGCTCTGTCATCGAAGCCTGGGAGTCCCACATGTCCACAGCCCGCGTCGTCCTCGTCACGGGTGGAAACCGCGGCATCGGCCGCGCGATCGCCGAGCGGTTCGTCGCGGACGGGTATCGGGTCGCGGTGACCGCGCGCTCGGGCGAGGGCCCGGAGGGGACGCTCACAGTCCGTGCTGATGTGACGGATGCCGCCGCCGTCGATGCCGCCTTCACCGAGGTCGAGGCACAGCTCGGCCCCGTCGAGGTCGTCGTCGCGAACGCGGGGATCACGAAGGACACACTGCTGCTGCGCATGAGCGAAGACGATTTCGACGATGTCGTGGCGACGAACCTCGGGGGAGCGTTCCGCGTTGTCAAGCGAGCGGCGAAGGGGATGCTGCGTGCCCGCTGGGGCCGCGTGATCCTCATCTCCTCGGTCGTGGGTCTCTACGGCTCGCCCGGCCAGATCAACTACGCGAGCTCGAAGAGCGGACTCGTCGGCTTCGCCCGTTCGCTGACCCGGGAGCTGGGCGCCCGCGGCATCACCGCGAACGTCGTGGCACCGGGTTTCATCGAGACGGACATGACGTCGGCCCTGCCCGAGGACACCCAGACAGAGTACAAGCGCAGCATCCCGGCCGGCCGCTTCGCCACCCCCGGCGAGGTCGCCGGTGTCGTCACATGGCTGGCCTCCGACGACGCCGCCTATGTCTCTGGCGCGGTGATCCCGGTCGACGGCGGCCTCGGCATGGGGCACTGACGGCTTGCAGCCCCGCGGTCGGTCAGCGGATGGCCGCGACAATCGCCGAGCGGAAGGCCGGCCCGTCCATCGCACCCATCAGCAGCGTGACCGGCACCCGGTGACGCCGCCGCGGTGCCGTGCGCGCGCGTGAGGGCGCGGCGAGATCGTGGACGTCTTCGTCGTCGAAGTAGTCCCGTCCGGGAAACGGAATCACTCCGTCGATGACGTAGGGCGAACATCCGACATGGTCGTGATGCCTCACGGCAGGAGCGGGATGACCTCGCTCAGATCGACCTGCGCGACGACGAGGTCGGCGCGCTCCCGCACCGCGGGCTTGGCGTTGAACGCGATGCCGAGCCCGGCCCGCGCCATCATGTGCAGGTCGTTCGCACCGTCCCCGATCGCGATCGTGCGGGCGGGCGGCACGTCCAGCTGCGCCGCCCAACGCAGCAGCGTGGCGGCTTTGGCCGCGGCATCCACGATCTCGCCGTCGACGTGCCCGGCGAGGGCCCCGTGAGCGACGGCGAGCCGGTTTGCGCGCCACTGGTCGACTCCCAGTGCGGGCGCCACGGCATCGAGCACCTCGTGGAAACCGCCCGACACGACCCCCACCGCTCCGCCGCGCGCGTGCACGGTGTCGATCAGCGCGCGCACTCCCGGCGTCGGCTCCACGCGCGCGATCACCCGTCGCAGCGCGGCGACCGGCACTCCCCGCAGGGCCTCCACCCGCGAGCGCAGGCTCGTGGCGAAGTCGACCTCGCCGCGCATCGCGGCCTCGGTCGCCGCGGCGACCTCGGGCCCGCGGGCAGCCTCGTCGGCGATCAGCTGGATCACCTCGTTGCGGATCAGGGTCGAGTCGGCGTCGAGGACGACCAGGAAGCGAGCAGATGTCGGCAGCACACGGCCTACGGTAACGCCCGCGCCCACGGCATCCGAATCCTTACGGCTCGACGCGCACGCCCTTGCCGACGATCGTGATGCCCGAATCGGTCACCGTGAATCCTCGCGCGAGATCGCGCTCACGGTCGACGCCGACGGTCGCTCCCGGATCGAGCGAGACGTTCTTGTCGAGGATCGCCCGGTGCACGCGCGCGCCCGCCCCGACGAGCACGTGGTCGAACAGCACCGCGTCGGTGATGGTGGATCCGCCCCCGGCCAGCGTCCACGGGCCCACGACGCTGCGTTCCAGATGGGTTCCCGACAGCACCGATCCCAGTGACACGATCGAGTCGATCGCGTTGCCGATGCGGCCGACCGAGTCCCGCACGAACTTCGCCGGCGGCGAGTTGACCGTCTGTGAGTGGATCGGCCATGCCGTGTTGTAGAGGTTGAACACGGGCAGCGTCGAGATCAGGTCCATATGCGCGTCGAAGAACGAGTCGATCGTGCCCACATCCCGCCAGTACGCACGGTCGCGCTCGGTTGAGCCGGGTACGTCGTTGCGCTTGAAGTCGTAGACGCCCGCTTCGCCGCGACCGACGAAGTACGGGATGATGTCACCGCCCATGTCGTGGTTCGACGTCGGGAGGTCGCCGTCGGACTGCACGGCCTCGATCAGCGCATCGGTGTCGAAGACGTAGTTGCCCATCGACGCGAGCACCTCGTGCGGTGCATCGGGCAGACCCGCCGGGTCCTCGGGCTTCTCGAGAAATGCGCGGATGCGCAGTTCGCTCTCGGGATCCACGTCGATGACGCCGAACTGGTTGGCCAGCGTGATCGGCTGCCGGATGCCGGCGACCGTCGCACGCGCACCGGACGCGATGTGCGAGTCGAGCATCTGCCGGAAGTCCATGCGATACACGTGATCGGCGCCGATGACCGCGACGAGATCGGGCTTCTCGTCGTTGATCAGGTTGAGACTCTGCAGGATCGCGTCGGCCGAGCCCGAGAACCAGCGCTTGCCCAGACGCTGCTGCGCGGGCACCGAAGCGACGTACGAGTCGAGCAGAGCAGACATGCGCCAGGTCTGCGACACGTGCCGGTCGAGGCTGTGCGACTTGTACTGCGTGAGCACCACGACCTGACGCAGCCCCGAGTTGATCAGGTTCGAGATCGCGAAGTCGATGAGCCGGTACTGCCCGCCGAACGGCACGGCCGGTTTCGCACGGTCCGCCGTCAGCGGCATGAGACGTTTGCCTTCGCCGCCGGCGAGGATGATTCCGAAGACCTTCGGGGGAGCGGGCATGGCACCACTATGCACCACGCGAGGCGCGGTGTACTAGCGTCCTTGACATGCGCGTCGACATCGTCACGAAGGAGTACCCGCCGGAGATCTACGGCGGCGCAGGAGTGCACGTCGCCGAGCTCGTGAAAGCGCTGCGCGCGGGCGTGGACGTGCGGGTGCACGCCTTCGGTGCAGCACGCGACGAAGCGGGAACGACGTCGTACGACGTGCCGGCGGAGCTGGCCGGCGCCAACGGCGCCGTGCAGACCCTCGGTACCGATCTGGAGATCGTGACAGGGGTCGCGGGGGCCGACATCGTGCACTCGCACACCTGGTACGCGAACATGGCGGGCCACCTCGCCTCGCTGCTGCACGGCATCCCGCACATCGTCACCGCGCACTCTCTGGAACCTCTGCGCCCGTGGAAGGCCGAGCAGCTGGGTGGCGGCTATGCCGTCTCGAGCTGGATCGAGCAGACCGCGTACACCGGAGCGGCCGCCGTGATCGCCGTCAGCGAGGGGATGCGACGTGACATCCTGCGCAGCTACCCGCAGCTGGATCCGGCCCGGGTGCGCGTGATCCACAACGGTATCGACGTGGACGCGTGGCAGCCGGTGGACGACCCGCAGCTGCTCGCGCGGCTGGGCATCGACCCGCAGCATCCGTCTGTCGTGTTCGTCGGTCGCATCACCCGGCAGAAGGGGCTGCCGTACCTGTTGCGGGCGGCGGCCCAGCTGCCGCCGGACGTGCAGCTCGTGCTGTGCGCCGGGGCGCCGGACACGCCGCAGATCATGGCCGAGGTCGAGGGTCTCGTGCGTGAGCTGCAGGCCACACGCGACGGGGTCGTCTGGCTGGGTCGGCTGCTCACCCGGCACGAGCTGTGCACGATACTCGCCACGGCGACCGCCTTCGTGTGCCCATCGGTGTACGAGCCGCTCGGCATCGTCAACCTGGAGGCGATGGCTTGCGGGGCCGCCGTCGTCGGGACGGCGACCGGAGGCATCCCGGAGGTCGTCGTCGACGGTGTGACCGGCCGTCTCGTCGCCATCGAGCAGGCGCAGGACGGCACGGGCACCCCGCTCGACCCCGAGCGCTTCGTCGACGACCTGGCCCGCACGCTCATCGAGGTCGTGACCGACCCCGCACGTGCCGCCGCATACGGTGCCGCAGGGCGCCGGCGGGCACGCGAGCAGTTCAGCTGGACGCAGATCGCCGCCGCGACCGCGGCGCTGTACGCCGAGGTCGCCGGGACGGACCGTTAGGCTGGGGGCATGCCGCAGGTGCTCGAGTTCTCCGACGTCGTGGTGCGTCGGAACGGCCGGAACATCGTCGACGACCTCTCCTGGGAGGTGGCAGACGATCAGCGGTGGGTGATCCTTGGGCCCAACGGCGCCGGAAAGACGACCCTGCTGCTGCTGGCCGACACGCTCATCCACCCCACTTCGGGCACCGTCGACGTGCTCGGCGAGCGCCTGGGGCGCACCGACGTGTTCGAGCTGCGTCCGCGCATCGGCTTCGCCTCGTCGGCGATGGCCAAGCGCGTCCCGCCCGAGGAGACGGTGCTCGACGTCGTGCTGACCGCGGCGTACTCGGTGCTCGGCCGCTGGAACGAGGACTACGAGGACATCGACGAGCGCCGTGCCCTGCGGGTGCTCGCCGAGTGGCGGCTCGACCATCTCGCCGACCGCAGCTTCGGGACGCTCTCGGACGGCGAGCAGAAGCGCGTGCAGATCGCCCGGGCCGTCATGACCGACCCCGAGCTGCTGCTGCTGGACGAGCCCACCGCGAGCCTCGACCTCGGTGCGCGCGAAGAGCTGCTGGCGCTGCTCGGCGGCTACGCGCAGGCCCCGACCACTCCGGCGATGGTGATGGTGACCCACCACGTGGAGGAGATCCCGGTGGGGTTCACGCATGTGCTGCTGCTGCGCGAGGGTGCCGTCGTGGCGGCGGGTCCGCTGGCCGACACGCTGACCGCCGACAACCTCACCGCCGCGTTCGGGCTGCCGATCGTGCTGACGCAGGGCGCCGGACGGTACGCCGCGCGGGCCGCCGATTCCTGAGCAGCTCGATCGGTGATAGGATTGCTCTTTGGTGCATTCGCATCGCGGACACTGGTCCCTGGTTCTCAGCAGGGACGCCATCCCATAAAGGACTCCTCATGAAGACTGACATCCACCCCGACTACCACGCGGTCGTGTTCCGTGACCTCGGCTCGGGTGAGACGTTCCTGACGCGTTCCACCGTCACCAGCGAGAAGACGATCGAGCTCGACGGCGTCGAGTACCCCGTCATCGACGTCGAGATCTCGTCCGCCTCGCACCCGTTCTACACCGGCAAGCAGCGCATCATGGACTCGGCCGGTCGCGTCGAGAAGTTCAACCAGCGCTTCAAGAACTTCGGCGGCAGCTCGAACTGATTCGCCGTACAGCGTCACGACGAAGACCCCGCCCCGGCGGGGTCTTCGCGTTCAGCGGATCGGCCAGCTGCCGTCGATCGGATCGTCGGGGTCGATACGCCCGATGCGCACGAAGTACTCGGTGAGGCTCTCGGCCTGTGCGCGCGCCCAGCCGATCTGACGCGTGTGCAGCTCGGCGACGGTCGGCGGCAGTCGGTCGGCATAGCGCACGGCGAGTGCCTGCGCGACGCGCCCGGCGGCGATCGCGTCTGCGGATGCCTCGTGCGCGCCGTCGAGCGGCACCGCGTAGTGCGCAGCGACCACCGAGAGCGTGCGCTTGCCGCGCCGGTAGCGGTCAGACCGCTTGTCGACGACGAGCGGATCGATCACCGGCGACGGGTGCTCGATGGGAGCCACGCCGTGACGGGCCGCCTCGTGCTTGAGCAGCGAGAAATCGTACGGGGCGTTGTAGGCGACGACCGGGATGCCGGCGGCGAACAGCGCACGCAGGGCGTCGGTCACCTCGCGCACCACCGTGGCGGCAGGGGTGCCGTGCGTGCGTGCGTAGGCGGTCGTGACGCCGTGGATCGCCGCCGCACCCTCGGGGATGTCGATCCCGGGGTCGGCCAGCCAGGTGCGCGACTGCAACACTGCGCCCGTGGCATCCAGCGTCCCCACATGCGCCGTGACGATGCGATCGTGCGCGACGTCGACACCGGTCGTCTCCAGGTCGAACACGCCGACGGTGCGGCACCAGTCCGGGGTGTCGAAGAGGGCGAGCTGCTCCATGCCTGCAACGGTATGCGCCGGCTCGGACATCGGCCGGCAGGCGCACCGACCGTAGACTCGTCGGGTGCCCGTCTCCAGTCCCTACGCCGACCGCCTCTCGGCCATCGTCGTGCAGCGACGCGAGATCGGCGTGCTGGGCGGTACCACCGCGTACTGGGTCTACGGGCCCGAAGACGCCCAGACCACGCTCATCGCGGTGCACGGGTTCCGCGGTGAGCACCACGGGCTCGAACCCGTGGTCGCCCACCTCGAGGACATCCGCGTCGTCATGCCGGACCTGCCCGGTTTCGGCGAGACCGCCCCGGTCCCCGCGCGCAGACACGACCTCGACCTGTACGCCGAATGGCTGCAGGAGTTCGCCGCGCTCGTCGCCCCGGAAGCAGTGATCCTGGGGCACTCGTTCGGGTCGATCGTCGCGGCGGCCGCGGTCGCCCGCGGACTCGCGACATCACAGGTCGTCCTCGTGAACCCCATCGGTGCCCCGGCGCTGCAGGGGCCGCGCGGCATCATGACCCGGCTCGCGGTGCTGTACTACGCCGCAGGTGCCAGGCTGCCGTCGCGAGTGGGCACGGCGCTGCTGCGCAACGGGGCGATCGTGCGGGTCATGAGCGAGACGATGGCCAAGACGCGGGACAAGCAGCTGCGCGCCTTCATCAACGACCAGCACGACAGGTACTTCTCCCGCTTCTCGGACCGCGACGTGTTGCACGACGCGTTCGTGGCCTCGGTCTCGCACGACGTGCGCGAGTTCGCACCGCGGATCGCCCAGCCCACGCTGCTGATCGCCGCGATGCAGGACGACATCACCCCGATCGAGAAGGAGCGGGAACTGGCAAGGCTGTTCCCGTCGGCACAACTGGTCGAGATCGCAGAGGTCGGTCACCTGATCCACTACGAGACGCCGGAGGCCGCCGCCGCGGCGATCACGGCGTTTCTTGCTCCGCCTGCCACCGGCGATACGCGTTGACGCTCATCCGATTGCCGCAGTTCCCCTCGTCGCAGTAGCGCGTGGACCGGTTCTGTGGGATCGTGCTGTTCGGCCTCACCGTCGTCGCCGGCTGTCAGCTGCTGCTGCTCCCAGCGATGCAGCGGATGCCCGTGGCCGTCGCGCTTCTCATCCCGTACCTGGCGCCGGCGCTGCTGGTGATGTACGCCTGGGCGCGCACGGGGCCGTCAGCGGCGGTCGCGGCGGCGCAGCCTACGCTTCCGCCTTCGCCAGCTCCATGAGCGGGCGCAGGCGATAGGGGATCACCTCGCGCATCACCAGATGCGTCTCAGTGCGCTCGACGCCGTCGATCGCGAGGACCCGCGCATCGGTGTCGAACAGATGCCGGGCGTCGCGGCACGCGACGCGCACCAGCAGGTCGACCTGACCGCTGAGCCCGTGCGCCTGCGTCACTTCGGGGACGGCGGCGAGCTCTTCGGTGATGCGGGGAATGTCGACCTGCCGCAGCTGCACGTTGATGAACGCCTCGATCGGAAAGCCGAGCGAGGGCGCGGCGATCGAGCGCTCGAACGAGAGGAACGCGCCGTCGCGTTCGAGGCGCCCCATGCGTGCCTGCACTGTGTTGCGCGACATGCTCAGACGTTCGGCGAGCGCCACGACCGTCGCCCGCGGATCGTCGGCGAGCGCAGCGAGAAGTCCGAGGTCAACGTGATCGAGAGTCGCCATAGTGTGAAAGATTAGCAGGACAAACAGCGGTATTTGTTGGCAACATGCTCAAACAGAATCGAGACGCTTGAGCGAGGTGCATTGTCGACGTACCCTCTGAGTGACCGGCGAAGATGCTGGCATCCGCCGCGGCGCCACGAGCGCGAGAGCGACAGGAGAGCACGATGACGCGAACTCTGAACCCGGCAGCCGACCTCGCGACCGATACCGAGGACGTTGCCCGGCTGCTGACACCCGACGGCGAACGGGTCGCCGATCCGGCCCTCGATCCCTTTGTGGCCGACGTGACCGCCGACGAGCTGCGCGGCCTCTATCGCGATATGGTGCTGGTACGCCGCATCGATACCGAGGGGGTCGCCCTGCAGCGGCAGGGGCAACTCGGGCTGTGGGCGCCGTGCCAGGGGCAGGAGGCGACCCAGGTGGCGACGGCCCGTGCGATGCGTGCCGACGACTTCGCCTTCCCCAGCTACCGCGAGATCGGCGTCGGCTATGTGCGCGGTGTGACGCCCGCAGACTTCGTGCTGTCGTGGCGCGGTGAGGAGCACTCCACGCTGTCGCCGTACGAGATCAACTCGGCGGTGCCGCAGATCATCATCGGTGCCCAGACGTTGCACGCGGTCGGCTACGCGATGGGCGTGCAACGCGACGGCACCGACCAGGTCGCCGTGACGTACTTCGGCGACGGGGCGACCAGCCAGGGGGATGTCAACGAGGCGATGGTCTTCGCCTCGTCTTTCGGCGCCCCTGTCGTGTTCGTGTGCACCAACAACCAGTACGCGATCTCCGAGCCGGTCTCGCTGCAGGCGAAGTTCCCGATCGCCGGGCGTGCCCCGGGCTTCGGCATCCCGAGCCTGCGCGTGGACGGCAACGACGCGCTGGCCTGCCTGGCCGCGATGCGCTGGGCGCTCGCGCACGCGCGAACCGGCGGCGGACCTGCCTTCATCGAGGCTGTGACGTATCGCATGGGCCCGCACACCACGTCGGACGACCCGACCCGCTATCGCGACAGGGAGGAGGTCGAGCGGTGGCGTCGTCGTGACCCCATCGCCCGCGTCGAGGCGCATCTGCGTGCGCGCGGCGAGTTCGACGACACTCTCGCCGCGCAGGTGCAGCGCGACGCCGACGAACTGGGCGCTGCGGTGCGAGCCGCGTGCCTGGGCGCCGTCACGCGCGATCCGATCACCGTGTTCGACCACGTCTACGCCGAACCGCACCGCGGGATCGACGAGCAGCGCACGGCGTTCGCCGCGTACCTCGAGGGCTTCGCCGACGCCGAGGAGGTGGCGCGATGACGCAGTTGACCATGGCGAAGGCGCTCAACGAGGGCCTTCGGCGCGCGCTGAGCGACGATCCCAAGGTGCTCGTCATGGGCGAGGACATCGGCACGCTGGGCGGCGTCTTCCGCATCACCGACGGCCTCATCGACGAGTTCGGCGCGCAGCGCGTGGTCGACACCCCGCTGGCCGAGTCAGGCATCATGGGCACCGCGGTGGGCCTCGCCTACCGGGGGTACCGGCCCGTTGTCGAGATCCAGTTCGACGGGTTCGTCTACCCCGCGTTCGACCAGATCGTGTGCCAGGTCGCCAAGCTGCATTACCGCACCGGCGGCAAGGTCAGCGTGCCGATCACGATCCGCATCCCGTGGGCCGGGGGCGTGGGCGCAGCCGAGCACCACTCCGAGTCGCCCGAGGCGTACTTCGTGCACACGTCCGGGCTGCGCGTGGTCGCGGTCTCGAACCCGCAGGACGCCTACACGATGCTGCAGCAGGCGGTCGCGTGCGACGACCCGGTGGTGTTCTTCGAGCCCAAGCGGCTGTACCACACGAAGGGCGAGGTCGATCTCGGCTGGGCGCTGGACGACGCGCCGCCGATGGGACTGGCCCGCGTCGCACGGCCGGGCACAGACGTCACGCTGCTGACGTACGGCGCGCAGGTCGCGACGGCGATGGATGCCGCACTCGCCGCGGAGGACGAGGGCATCTCGCTGGAGGTCATCGACCTGCGCTCGCTGTCGCCGGTGGACTACAAGACAGTGGCGGCGTCGGTGCGCAAGACAGGGCGCGTCGTCGTCACGCACGAGGCGGCGAGGGAGGCGGGTGTCGGTGCCGAGCTGATCGCGAGCGTCACCGAGAAGTGCTTCTATCACCTCGAAGCGGCGCCCGTGCGGGTGACCGGCCATGACACTCCGTACCCGCCGGCGAAGCTCGAGAAGCACCATGTGCCCGATCTCGACCGGATTCTCGATGCGGTCGATCGGGTGCTGGATCGTCCGCACTCGCTGACGGGGGTGGAGCTGTGATCCAGGAGTTCCGCCTGCCCGATCTCGGCGAGGGCCTTCCCGAAGCCGAACTGGTGCAATGGCTGGTCGCGGAGGGCGACCCGGTCGCGCTGAACCAGACCATCGCCGAGGTCGAGACGGCCAAGGCCGTCGTCGAGCTGCCGTCGCCCTACGCCGGGGCCATCGCACGCCTGCACGCGCAGCCGGGCGATGTCGTCGAGGTCGGTGCGGTGCTGGTGGCGTTCGAGCTGGAGGGGACGGCTGCCGCATCCGTACCCGACGACGGTGCCGACACGACGGCCGACGAGGCCGCCACCCCGAACCTCGTCGGCTACGGGGCCGCGCCCAAGGCCGCGGGGCGGCCGCAGCGTCGTGCGCGCAGAGCCGCGGCATCCCGCCCTCCTCGCGCGATCGACACGGCCGTGCTGGAAGCCGCTCCGCACGATGCGCTGCCTGCACCGGTCGACGCCGAGGTGGCGCTCGAGCGACCGAGGTCGACGCCGCCCGTGCGCAAGTTCGCGAAGGATCTCGGCGTGGATCTCGTGCTGGTCGCGCCGACGGGAGAGAACGGCCTGATCACGCGGTCCGATGTCGAGGCGTACGCCGCCCGGGTCGAGGCGGTGCCCGGGACGCAGGATCGGAGGGAGCGCCTGCCCGATGCCGGCGCCGCGCCGCGTGAGCGCCGCACTCCGATCCGGGGGGTGCGCAAACACACCGCCGAGGCGATGGTGCGCAGCGCCTTCACCGCGCCGCACGTGACGACCTTCCTCACCGTCGACGTCACCGCGACGATGGAGCTGATCGCGTCGCTCAAGACCGATCGGGCGCTGCAGGGGCATCGCATCGGCGTGCTCGCCGTGGCGGCCAAGGCGGTGTGTCTCGCGCTGCGGGCGATCCCCGAGCTGAACACGCGGTGGGACGATGCCGCCAGCGAGATCGTCGAGTTCGGCTACGTGAACCTCGGCATCGCCGCGGCGACGTCGCGCGGTCTCATCGTCCCGAACATCCGCGATGCGGACCGGATGACGCTGGTGGAGCTCGCTGACGCGATCGGTGTGCTCGCCGAGACGGCGCGATCGGGCCGGACCGCACCCGCCGACATGACTGGCGGCACGTTCTCGATCACGAACGTGGGCGTCTTCGGCGTCGACACGGGCACACCGATCCTGAACCCCGGTGAGGCCGGCATCTTCGCGCTCGGCGCGGTGCGAAAGCAGCCGTGGGAGCGCCACGGCGAGATCGCGCTGCGCGACGTGATGACGCTGAGCGTGTCGTTCGACCACCGGCTGGTCGACGGCGAGCAGGGTTCGCGCTTCCTGAAGGCGGTCGGCGACGTGCTGAGCGAGCCGGGGCGGTCGATGCTGCTCGGGTAGCCTGCTCGGCGGAACCGCGGGTCAGAGCCGTAGCCCGGCGAGTGCCATCGCGGTGAGGATGGCACGCACCTCGCCCTCGTCGGGCACCGGCTGCAGCGCACGCACGCTGTGCGGGGTCGAGTTGATGAGCCCGAACGCGGCGTGCGCGCGCACCCGCAACGCGACGGCCGGCGCCTCGGGGTGCAGCTGCTGGAGCACACTCACCCACAGTTCGACGTACTCGCGCTGCAGTCGCCGGACGGCGTGTCGGTCTTCGTCGGACAGGCTCTGCAGGTCGCGGTCCTGCACGCGGATGACGTCGGCACCGTCGAGGGCGAAGTCGACGTGGAATGCGACGAGCCGCTCGAGCAGCTCGTCGGCGGGCACATCTTCGTGCACGACGGCGAGTCCACCATCGTGCAGCCGTGCGCTCACGTCTGTGAGCACGGCGCCCAGCAGCGCCTGCTTGTTCGCGAAGTGACGATAGATCGCCGGCCCGCTCACACCGACCGCGGTGCCGAGATCTTCCAGGCTGACGCCGTTGAAACCATGCGCGGCGAACAGGCGCGCGGCCTCTCTCAGCAGTGCGGCCTGCCTGCTGGCCTTCGCGCGTTCCCGCCCGGTGACACCCGTTGCCAATTCAGTTAATCCTCGCTAACCTAAATGAACTCGGTTAGGGAAAACTAACCAGAGGTCCGTTCTCCCGACAACCGGCGTGACCGGATCGTGACACGGATCCGACGATGGAGGAGCCATGGGCAACGCAGCCACGAGCAGCATCACCTACGACCTGACCGATGACGAGCGCGAACTGGCTGGCATGGTTCGCGACTTCGCCGAGACCGTCGTCGCACCGCAGGCCTATGAGGCCGATCGCACGCACACGCTCCCACTCGACGTCGTGGCGCAGATGGGGGAGATGGGCCTGTTCGGGCTGCCGTTCCCCGAGGAGCTCGGCGGCCAGGGCGGCGACTACTTCGCGCTGTGCCTGGCGATCGAAGGCCTCGGGCGGGTGGACCAGTCGATCGCGATCACCCTCGAAGCCGGCGTGAGCCTGGGCGCCATGCCCGTGTTCCGGTTCGGCACCGACGCACAGCGGCAGGAGCTGCTGCCCGATCTGCTCGCAGGCAGGGCGCTGGCCGGATTCGGCCTCACCGAGCCTGAGGCGGGGTCGGATGCCGGGGCCACCCGCACCACCGCGCACCTGGACGGCGGTGCGTGGGTGATCAACGGCGCGAAGCAGTTCATCACCAACTCGGGCACCGCGATCACCCGCTTCGTCACGGTCACCGCTGTCACCGGCCAGAGGAACGGCCACAAAGAGATCTCCACGATCATCGTGCCCAACGGCACGCCCGGCTTCACCGTCGAGCCCGCCTACGACAAGGTCGGCTGGCACGCATCGGATACGCATCCGCTCACCTTCGCCGACGCGCGCGTGCCCGAGGGCAACCTGCTGGGGGAGCGCGGCCGCGGCTTCGCGAACTTCCTGCACATCCTCGACGAGGGGCGCATCGCGATCGCGGCGCTGTCGACCGGCGCGGCGGAGGGATGCGTCGAGGCCGCCATCGACTACGCCCGCCAGCGCACGGTGTTCGGCACGCCGCTGGCGACCCGGCAGCATGTGCAGTTCACGATCGCACGCATGCAGGCGCGCGTGCACAACGCACGCCTGGCGTGGCATCACGCCGCGCGTCTGCGCGACGCAGGCGCGCCGTTCAAGGTCGAAGCGGCGATCGCGAAGATGACGGCGTCGGATGCCGCGAT
This sequence comes from Microbacterium sp., assembly GCF_047971895.1. Classification (GTDB taxonomy): domain Bacteria; phylum Actinomycetota; class Actinomycetes; order Actinomycetales; family Microbacteriaceae; genus Microbacterium. The sequence goes on along the minus strand of NZ_JBKEAF010000089.1, from coordinate 6,587 downwards.
GGACAACGCGCGCGACGCGACGCAGATCTTCGGTGGAAACGGATTCATGAATGAGTACCCGGTCGCGCGTCACTACCGCGATTCGAAGATCCTCGAGATCGGCGAGGGCACCACCGAGGTGCAGCTGCTCGTCATCTCGCGGGCGCTGGGACTGGAAGGGTAGCGTTTCTCGAGTGAACGAACACACGCAGCGCGGTCTGTACTACGACGAGCTCGACGTCGGCGCGCGGTATCTGCACCGCCCCGGCCGCACTATCACCGATGCCGACAACACCCTGTTCTCGGCGCTCACGATGAACACGCAGGCCCTGCACGTCGATGCGGCCTATTCGGCGACCCAGCCGTTCGGCCGTCCGCTCATGAACTCGATGTGGACGCTGGCGACGCTCGTCGGGCTGTCGGTGGCGCAGATCACTCAGGGTACGCTCGTCGCCCAGCTCGGCTTGTCCGACATCGCGTTCCCGCATCCGCTGTTCGCCGGAGACACGCTGTACGCCGAGACGGAGGTCGCCGACAAGCGGCTCTCGCGATCGCGACCTGGCCAGGGCCTTGTGACCCTGACCCACACCGGCCGCAACCAGGATGGCACCGTCGTGGCCACGGCCACGCGGGTCGCGCTCCTGTGGCTCAACGCGGAGGCGATATCGTGAGCGCATTCGACCTCGGCCCGGCACTGCTGTTCTGCCCGGCGGACCGCCCCGAACGCTATCGCACGGCGCTCGAGCGTGCCGACGCGGTGATCATCGACCTCGAAGACGCTGTGGCAGCGCCCGCCAAGACAGCCGCGCGGGGCGCCCTGATCGAATCCGACCTCGACCCCGAGCGCGTGGTCGTACGCGTCAATGCACTCGACACGCCCGACGTCGAGGCCGACCTCGTCACGCTTTCGCAGACCGACTACCGCACCATCATGGTGGCCAAGGCCGAATCGCCCGAGCAGCTGAAGACTGTCGATGCGCGCTTCGCGCTGATCGCGCTCTGCGAGACGGCCAAGGGCGTGGTCAACGCCGAGCGCATCGCCGAGCTGCCGACCGTCACCGGGCTCATGTGGGGTGCCGAAGACCTCGTCGCCTCGCTGGGCGGCACCTCGAGCCGCAAGCCCAACGGACGCTACCGCGACGTCGCGCGCGCCGCGCGTGCCCGTGTGCTGCTGGCCGCGGGCGCGCGCGGCAAGGCTGCGATCGACGCGGTGCATCTCGACATCGCCGACGTGCGGGGCCTGCGCCGCGAGGCGAAGGATGCCGCAGCCTCCGGGTTCGCGGCGACCGCCTGCATCCACCCCTCCCAGGTGGAAGTCATCCGCGCCGCCTACCGCCCCGACGTGAACCAGGCCGACTGGGCGCGCGCGGTGCTCGAAGCGGCCGAGACCGAGCGCGGGGTGTTCACTTTCGACGGACGCATGGTCGATGAGCCGGTGCTGCGGCACGCCCGCTCATTGCTGCGCCGCGCGTCGGGAGCCTGAAGCGCGCCTCGGTCACACCGACGCCGTCAGTCCATCGGCGATGGCGCGCAGCAGGTCGCTTGCACCGCCGTCGATCTTGAGGGTGGCACGATCGTCGGCCTTCGTGGTGCCGCGATTGACGATCACCACGGGGAGGCGACGCCGATGGGCGCGCTCGACCAGGCGCATGCCCGAGTTCACGACGAGCGATGAACCGGCCACCAGGAGGGCGTCGCTGTCGCCGATGATCGCCTCGGCCTCACGGAACTTCTCGCCGGGGATGAACTCCCCGAAGAACACGACATCGGGCTTGAGATCACCCGCGCACAGCGAGCACCGGGGCAGCACGAAGGCCGCGCTCGTCTCGGGCGGCACGTCACCGTCCGGCCCGAGCCGGACGGCATCGGGGACGATGATCCACGGGTTGTCGTGCTCGATGCGCGTCGCGATGTCGCGCCGGTCGAAAGTCTGCCCGCACCGTGTGCAGCCGACCCGCCGCATCGCGCCGTGCAGCTCGACGACCCGGCGACTGCCCGCGCGCAGGTGCAGGCCGTCGACGTTCTGAGTGATCACGCCGGTGCTGAGACCGTGTTCCTCCAACTCGGCGAGCGAACGGTGCCCGTCATTGGGCGGCACCGACGAGAAGGCACGCCAACCCAGATGGCTGCCCACCCAGTAGCGGCGTCGGGCGGCGTCGTCGGCGAAGAACGCCTGTGCCGTGATCGGCGTGCGCACCGGCGCCCCCTCCCCGCGGTAGTCGGGGATGCCGCTGTCGGTCGAGACGCCAGCCCCGGTCAGCACGGCGATGCGACGGCCGGAGAGCACCGCCACGGCCTCGCTCGCGAGTGCCGCCGCGGAATCCGTCACGCCGGAAGTCTAGGGCCACGCGACGCATGTGGGCGTCGCGTCTGCGAAAGTTGTCGGATGCGGATCGAACGAGTGGATGCCGCGGACGATCCGCGACTGGCCGACTATCGCGACCTCACCGATGTCGCTCTGCGGCGGCGACTCGAACCGGCCGGCGGTCTGTACATCGCAGAGTCGGCGAAGGTGATCGCACGGGCCCTCGCCGCCGGGCACGAGCCGCGCTCGGTGCTCGTGCAGGACCGCTGGCTCGCCGACGCCGAGCACCTGCTGGACGGGACGGATGCCGCGGTGTACGTCGTCCCCGCCGCGATCGCCGAGTCTGTGACCGGCTACGCCGTGCATCGCGGTGTGCTGGCGGCGATGCACCGCCCCGCCGTCATGCCGGTGGCGGAGGTGATCACCGGGGCTCGCACCGTGGTCGTGCTCGACGAGATCGTCGATCACACGAACGTCGGCGCGGTCTTCCGCAGCGCGGCCGCACTCGGTGCCGATGCCGTGCTGGTGTCGCCACGCTGCGCCGATCCACTCTACCGGCGCAGCGTGCGGGTGAGCATGGGCACGGTCTTCCAGGTGCCGTGGACTCGGTTGCCCGCGTGGCCGGAGGCCCGCGGCATCCTGCACTCCGCCGGATTCACCATCGCTGCCCTCGCCCTGGCCGACGACGCGATCGACCTCGAGTCGTTCGCGGCGAGCCGTCCCGCCTCGGTCGCGATCCTGCTGGGCGCGGAGGGCGACGGCCTCAGCCGTCCCGCCATGGACGCCGCCGACGTCGTGGTGACGATCCCGATGACCGGGCAGGTCGACTCCCTAAATGTCGCCGCGGCCAGCGCCGTCGCCGTGTGGGCCCTCGGCCGACACTGATCCGACCGACGGGACGACGGGGGAGGGCTCGGGGCGCTTGGCCGTGATGTGATCGCCCGACGACTGGTGGCGCAGCCGCCGCAGGACCCACGGCACGAGATACTCGCGCGCCCAGACCAGATCGTGCGCACGCGCTTCGCGCCATGTCCGGGTGGGCAGCGGATCGGGCTGCATGGGCTGCAGGTCGTTGGGCACGTTCAGTGCGCGCAGCACCATCCTGGCCACCTCGTGGTGACCGAGGGCGTTGTAGTGCAGCCGGTCGTCGTCGAAGAATCGCATGTCCTGCACCTCCTTCAGCGCCCACTGGTCGGCGACGATGCAGTCGTGCCGGGCAGCCAGCGCCCGGATGTTCTCGTTGTAGATCGCGACGCGCCCGCGGATGCCGCGGAACACCGGCGTGAAGTTCGTGTCGATTCCGGTGAAGACCACGAGGGTCGCGCCGGTGCTCGACAGGCGCACCACAGCGTCCTCGAACCGCTCGGCGACGGCATCGGGGTCGGCGCCGGGACGGATCACGTCGTTGCCGCCGGCCGAGAAGGTGACCAGATCGGGCTTGAGCTGCAGTGCCGGCTCGATCTGCTCGTCGAGGATCTCGCCGATGAGCCGTCCGCGGATCGCGAGGTTCGCATACGCGAAATCGTCCACCTGCCCGGCGAGCACCTCGGCGACCCGGTCGGCCCAGCCGCGCACGCCGTTGGCGGACCCGGGATCGGGGTCGCCCACACCCTCGGTGAACGAGTCGCCGAGGGCGACGAAGCGCCGCCAGGGGTGCGGGCCGTCATTCGGGACGTACGGGGTGCGGTGCTCATCCGGACCGCTGCGCGACATCTCGCCTCCTCCACCCGGAACCCACAGATCCGAGCGTACCCGCCGTCGGCGTCCGATGTCGGCGACGTGCCTTAGGGTGGTGACTCGTCGCGTCGAGCAGGGGAGGAGAGCGGATGCCGTTCGACAGCGCCTCCGGCCAGCCCGGCGGTTCTTCGGAGCAGTTCGGCAGTTTCGCCGCCGAGCACCTGTCGCCGTCCTTCCCGCAGCGCGCCCCGTGGGGCACGGCGCAGCGGTTGCGCGCATGGCAGGCCGAGGCGCTGGACGCGTATTTCGGTGCCGACGGGCCGGACGGCGCCGGCAAAGGGCCGCGGGACTTCCTCGCAGCGGCCACTCCCGGCGCGGGCAAGACGACGTTCGCGTTGCGTCTGGCGAGTGAACTTCTGCGTCGAGGTGTCGTCGAGCGCATCGTCGTGGTCGCCCCGACCGAGCACCTCAAGACCCAGTGGGCGGATGCGGCGGCGCGCGTGGGCATCCGACTCGACCCGCGGTTCTCGAACCGGCAGAGCGCCCCGTCGCGCCAGTTCCACGGTGTTGCGGTGACCTACGCCCAGGTGGCGGTCAAGGCATCCGTCCACCGCGATCTGATCGATCGGCACCGCACCCTGGTGATCCTCGACGAGGTGCACCACGGCGGCGACGCCCTGTCGTGGGGCGATGCGTTGCGCGAGGCGTACCAGCGCGCCACACGTCGTCTGCTGCTGAGCGGAACCCCGTTCCGCAGCGACACAGCGCCGATCCCTTTCGTGGAGTATCACCCGGACGAACGCGGCATCCGCCTCTCGCGCACCGACTTCAGCTACGGCTACGGGCGGGCACTCGCCGACGGCGTCGTGCGTCCGGTGCTGTTCCTCGTGTATGCGGGCAGGATGCGCTGGCGCACCAAGGCGGGCGACGAGGTCGAGGCGCAGCTGGGCCAGGACAACACGAAGGATGTCACGGCGCAGGCGTGGCGCACGGCTCTCGATCCGGAGGGCGACTGGATCCCGGCGGTGCTGGCCTCGGCCGACCGCAGACTCGGCGAGGTGCGTGCCCAGGTGCCCGATGCCGGTGGCCTCGTGATCGCGACCGATCAGACCTCCGCACGTGCCTACGCGACGATCCTGCGGTCGATCACGGGGGAGGACCCCGTCGTGGTGCTGTCGGATGACCCGGCTGCGTCCGGTCGCATCGAGCAGTTCGCCGAGGGTGCGGCGCGGTGGATGGTCGCCGTGCGCATGGTGTCGGAGGGCGTCGACGTGCCCCGGCTGGCGGTCGGCGTGTATGCGACGAGCGCATCGACGCCGCTGTTCTTCGCGCAGGCCGTCGGACGCTTCGTGCGCGCGCGCCGGCGCGGCGAGACGGCCAGCGTGTTCGTGCCGAACGTGCCGCAGCTGCTCGAGCTCGCCGCAGCCCTCGAGCGCGAACGCGATCACGCGCTGGACCGCGAGTCGGACGGCGACGACGGGCTGCTCGACGACGACCTGCTGGACGAGGCCGAGCGCGAGGAACACGCGTCGGACGAGCTCACCCACGAGTTCGAATACCAGGCGCTCGGCTCGGTCGCGCACTTCGATCGGGTGATGTACGACGGCCGGGAGTTCGGCCAGCTGGCCGTGCCCGGTACGCCTGAAGAGGAGGAGTTCCTCGGGCTGCCGGGACTGCTCGAGCCCGAACACGTACACGAACTGCTCATGCAGCGTCAGGCGCGCCAGGGAAAGCACCGGCGACTGCGCGAGGCGCGTGCGCGCGTGCACGGCGACGAGCTCCGCGCCGAGCAGGCCGCGCTGCCCGCGCCTCTGCACCGCACGCTGCGCGAACAGCGCCAACTGCTCAACGCGCTCGTGGGGCTCTACGCGCGCCAGAGCGGCGACCCGCACGGCGCCGTCCATGCCGAGCTGCGCCGCCTGTGCGGTGGGCCGGCGGTGGCGCAGGCGACGGTGGCACAGCTGCAGTCCCGCATCGAGCTGCTGCGGCGTCGTGTGCACTCGTAGACCCGTGTATTCGGCCCCTGCATGGCCGCCGAGTGCGCGCTCGCATTGCGGGGCGGGAGCATGGGCGGCGCCCCCGCAGGGAGTCCAGGAAGCCACGACGGCAGCGCCGCGTGCGAGACGACCATCAGGTGCCTGCCCAGCGCTCTGCGAGTCCCGGGATCGGTGGCAGTTCGTCGTGCACGCCCGCAGCGATCGCGACTGTGCGAGCTCCGAGGGTGGAGCCGTCGACGAGCACGACTCGCAGCCGGTCGCCGATGTCGCTCGCGCGGGCGACCTCGCCGGTGCCGTGGAATGACGGGTCGGACGGCATCGTTCGGATCTCCGAAATGCTGGCAATCTACGCCCGGCGGCGGCGACCTTGCCATCCGCTGGCTAGCCTCGTAGCGTCCCTGTTCGGCTGTCTCGGAGGTCTGTGTGAGCACGCCCGCTCCCCCCACTGCCCGCGATCGCCGGCGGTGGGCGCAGTATCTCGTCAACGAACGCGCCGAAGCGCGCGTGTACCGTGCGCTGGCCGGTCGGCGCATGGGGGAGGATCGTGAGATCCTGCTCGCCCTCGCCGACGCCGAAGGCCGCCACGAGCAGCACTGGCTGACGCTGCTCGGGGGAGAGCCCGCATCGCT
>NZ_JBKEAF010000017.1:0-4541 GCF_047971895.1 Microbacterium sp. | reverse complement strand
GCTGCCGGCGGTGCTCGCCGCGGCGAGGTCCGGGTTCGAATGCGTCATCGTCCCGTACGCGAACGCCGACGAGGCGGCACTGGTCGACGGGGTGCAGGTGATCGGAGCGCGGTCACTGGCCGAGGTGGTGCGCTGGCACGGTGCCGACGTCGCTGACCTGGTGTGCGCACCCGTACGGCGCCACGGCGGCGAGATCGACGATCCGCCCGGTGCGACGCCGGACCTCGCCGCTGTCATCGGGCAGCCCGAGGCGGTCGACGCGCTCATCGCCGCGGCCGCAGGCAGTCATCACCTGCTGATGAGCGGGCCGCCGGGCGCGGGGAAGACGATGCTCGCCAGTCGACTGCCCGCGATCCTCCCCGAGCTCGGCGACGCGGCCGCCATCGAGGTGGCGTCGATCCGCTCGCTGAGCGGCGACCCGGTGCGGGCACTCGTTCGCCAGCCGCCGCTGGAGGCCCCGCACCACAGCGTGAGCGTCGCGGCACTCGTCGGCGGAGGATCGCGTATCGTGCGCCCCGGCGCGATCGCCCGCGCGGCGCACGGCGTGCTCTTCCTCGACGAAGCGGGGGAGTTCCCGGGGCACGCCCTCGACGCGCTGCGGCAACCGCTCGAGACCGGCTCGATCGTGATCCACCGGGCAGGGTTCACCGCGTCATTCCCCGCGCGATTCCAGCTCGTCCTGGCGACCAACCCGTGCCCTTGCGGTAACTACGGCGTCCGCGGCGCGGTGTGCGAGTGCCCGCCGATGGCGATCCGCCGGTACCTGGGCAGACTGTCGGGCCCGCTGCTGGACCGCGTCGACATCGAACTGCAGCTGGCTCGCGTGTCGGTCGCGCATGTGTCGGGGCCGGCGGTGCGCAGCACCTCGACGCAGGAGGCGCGGACGCGGGTGATCGAGGCGCGCGACCGCGCCGCGCACCGCCTGCGCGACACGCCCTGGCGTGTGAACGGCGACGTCGACGGCACCTGGCTGCGTGGCGGTCCGGTCGCATTGCCGCCGGTCGTGCGCAGGCCGCTCGATGCGGCGCTGCACCGTGGAGCGCTCACACTGCGCGGTTACGACCGCACACTCCGACTGGCCTGGACGCTCGCCGACCTCGCCGGCAACCCGGCACCCACCGTCCACGACATCGGCCGTGCCCTGTTCATGAAGAAGGGGATCGCGACATGATCCGTCCGCCGCTCATCACCGACGAGGTCCGCGAACGCCTGGCCGCACTGCGGAGGCACCCGCACGCCGTCGGGCCCGCCGAGGACGGCGCCGCACGCGCCGTGTGGAGCTGTCTGATCGAACCCGGCGACGGCGTCGCGGGCCGCCTGATCGCCTCATTCGGCTCCGTGGACGCGCTGCAGGCCGCCGTCGCCGACGACCGTGGCGCCGCGCATCAGGCAGGCATCGCCGGGGCGGAGTGGAGACAGGCGATCGAGCGATGGGAGCCCCGGATGTCATCCGCCCTCGTGCGTGGCGCGCTCGAGCGCGCGGCGGTCGCAGGCATCCAGCTGCTCCTGCCGGCGGATGCGCGGTGGCCGCGACAGCTCGACGATCTCGGCGATCACGCCCCGGTGTGCCTGTGGGTCCGCGGCGACACGGCCGCGCCGACCCGCACCGCGCGGTCCGTGGGCGTCGTCGGCGCGCGAGCGGCGACCGGCTACGGCGAGCACGTGGCCATGGAACTGGCGGCTGAGCTCGCCGGCCGCGGCATCGCCGTCGTGTCGGGCGCGGCGTACGGCATCGATGCAGCCGCGCACCGCGCGGCCCTGGCGGCGGGCGGCACGACGATCGCGATCCTCGCGGGCGGGGCGGACCGGGCGTACCCCGCGGGCAACACGGAGCTCATCGACCGCATCGCCGGGGCGGGCGCCGTGCTCAGCGAGGTGCCGTGCGGGTCTGCACCGACGAAATGGAGATTCCTGCAGCGCAACAGGTTGATCGCAGCGCTGGCGCAGGCGACGGTGGTCGTCGAGGCGGGGTGGCGCAGCGGCTCGCTCAACACGGCGCATCACGCGGCCATGCTCGGGCGGCCGCTGGGGGCTGTGCCGGGCCAGGTCACCAGCGCTGCCTCGGCGGGCTGCCATCGCGTGCTGCGCGAGCAGGACGCACAGTGCATCACGGGCGTCGAGGACGTTCTCGAGCTGATCGGGGCGGGTACCCGCACGGTATCGGCAGGTGGCGACCGCACGGACGAGCGCACTCGGGTGCGCGATGCGCTGAGCGCTCGCACGCCGCGCACCGCGATCGAGATCGCACAGCGCGCCGGGATGTCGCCGGGTGATGTCGCGGGCCAGCTCGGGCTGCTCGCGCTGGACGGCGAGGCCGTGGGGGTGGACGGGTCGTGGCGGCGCACGGCGGGCCTGGCGGCGCCCGTGCGCTGATCGCGGCATCCTGGAGGCATGGATATCGACACAGCCGTGTCGGCGTGGAGCACGCATCTGGGCCGGGTGCGACGGCTATCGCCGGCCACGGTCCGCGCCTACGCCGCGGATCTGCGGGATGTCGTGCGCGGCCTGCCTGAGGGGACGCTCCTGGGCGAGGTCGATCTGGAGCATCTACGGGAGTGGCAGTGGTCGGCGATGCAGCGCGGGGATGCGCGCTCGACGCTCGCACGCAGAGCGGCCGCCGTGCGAGGGTTCTTCGGCTGGGCGCTCGAGGAATCGCTGATCGACGCGGACCCGACGCTGCGGCTGAGCACGCCCAAACGCGGCCGCACGCTGCCGAAGGTGGCGACCGGCTCCGCCGTGCGCGACATGCTCGACGAGCTGCGCGACCGGGCGGTGACGCAGGGCGCGCCGCTCGACCTGCGTGACCATGCGCTGCTCGAGCTGCTGTACGCGACGGGCGTGCGGGTGGCCGAGCTGTGCGGACTGGACGTGGACGACCTCGACCTGCAGCGCCGCACCGCGCGCGTGATGGGCAAGGGCGCGAAGGAGCGGGTGGTGCCGTTCGGCGCCCCCGCCGTGGCGGCCGTGGACGCGTATCTCGTGCGCGGGCGCGCCGCGCTGGCGGCGACTGCCGACGCCGACCCGTCGCGGCGAGGCGCGGCATCCGCTCTCATCCTCGGCGCCCGCGGGGGACGGATGTCACCGCGCGCCGTCTACGACGTCGTGAGCCGTGAGCTGGGCCCTGCACTCGGCGCGGCGGCGGTGGGTCCGCACACGCTGCGGCACTCCGCTGCGACCCACATGCTCGATGGGGGTGCCGATCTGCGCGCGGTGCAGGAGCTGCTGGGGCATGCGAGCCTGGCCACCACGCAGGTGTACACGCATGTGTCGGCCGAGCGATTGCGCGCGGCCTACCACCTCGCCCACCCCCGGGCGTGACTCAGCAGCAGGGCAGCAGGACGGCGCGCGGGACGCCGTCGAGCAGCAGCAGGGGATTGATGTAGTCGCCCTGGCAACGCACACCGAAGTGGAGGCGACCCCCCGCGGCGTGTCCGCCCGCGGCGATCCGACCGATGTGGTCGCCTCGGGCGACCGCCGTTCCGATCTCGACGGCCGCATCGACCGGCTCGAACGTCGATACGAGTCCGTCGCCGTGGTCGATGGTCAGCACCCCGCGACCGGCCACCTGACCGGCGAAGGCGACGACGCCACCGGCGGGAGCGCGCACCACGGCGTCCGCGAGGGGAAGCAGGTCGATGCCGCGGTGCCCCGGTCCGTATTCGTGCGCGGGTGCCACGAACGGGCGCTCGAGGCGGAATGGGGCCGGCAGCGGCCACTCCCACGTCTGGCCCACCGGAAGCCGCACCTGCGTGCTCGACGGGTCCGCCTGCCGGGCCTGCGGCGTCGCTGCGGCGGCGACCGGCACCGCCATGAGCAGCAGCACCGCCGTGAGCACTCCTGCCCTCGCGAATCCCGCCATCCGTCCATCGTGCGGCACCGTCTCACAGCCCGGTGCGGCATCGGCGCACAATGTGGAGAACCGGATGCGACGGTGTGCCTGTGCAGGAACAGACGGCTGATACACTGGGGGAGCACCCCGGAGACGGGGTGACTACGCGTGCCCAGAGCTCGGCCCCGATCGCTCGTGATGATCGGTCGCCGAGTGGCGATCTCTTCCAACGGTCCTTCTCGTACGAGAAGGCGGGGGAGTGCCGGGCGCCAGGCTCGCCGACACACGGTCGGCGGAAGAAACCGCAACGGGCGCATGCGCGCCCAGAACTGGAGAACGGCCATGGCCGTCGTCACCATTCGCCAGCTGCTCGACAGCGGCGTCCACTTCGGACACCAGACCCGCCGGTGGAACCCGAAGGTCAAGCGCTTCATTCTCACCGAACGCAGCGGCATCCACATCATCGACCTGCAGCAGTCGCTCGCCTACATCGACCGCGCGTACGAGTTCGTCAAGGAGACCGTCGCCCACGGCGGCACCGTACTCTTCGTCGGCACGAAGAAGCAGGCGCAGGAGATCATCGCCGAGCAGGCGACCCGCGTGGGCCAGCCCTACGTGAACCAGCGGTGGCTGGGCGGCCTCCTCACGAACTTCTCGACCGTGTCGAAGCGTCTCGCGCGCATGAAGGAGCTCGAGGAGCTCGACTTCGAAG
>NZ_JBKEAF010000059.1:0-8553 GCF_047971895.1 Microbacterium sp. | reverse complement strand
TATCGGCTTGCAGCACCCACCGGCGCACGGACTCGTGGCCCACACCGACCTGGCGGGCCACGGCCGCTGACGCGGCCGTCAACGACGGATACTCCGACCGGTGCTCACGCACGAGCCTGACGGCCCGCTCCCGGAGCGCGGGATCGATCTTCTCCGGCATGACAGACATCCTTCCAACTCAAAAGAATGCGGCACCAAACCTAAGGCGCTTCACACCGCCGCCTCGCCCGCGGCTTCCGCAACCGGCACAACTACCGGCTCCGCATGCTCCTCGCCGCCGGCGGACTCACACCATGACCCCACCGGATGTCCGAAGAGCCTCATAAGCCGACGGCCCGGCCCCTTCGGAACTCGACGAGTAGACATACGAGAACACCCTTCAAGTCGTCCTCGTTGCGACGATCACGGGAAACCACCTCGTCGCAATGGCCCAGTTTTCGACCGTCGCCTACAGTCCCAAAATCCAGCGGAGCCGCGGCCATCACCTTGACGTGCGAAGCGTGACCATTCAGGGTCCGAATCCAGTCCGCAAAAAGTCCGCAGAATTCTCACCCGGGGCCTCTCGCGCACTTCCTCAGACCACCAGAGATCCGCGTAATTCCGCGGATTCCACCCTTCGCCAATCACACTCAAACGCGTTGATGCAGTCCGTCAACTACCGCTGACGGCGTGAATCAGCGGGCGATCATCGCATCGACCCAGCGCCCCAGTCGCGCATAGGCCGCCTCCCGGGCATCGTGCCGGGAGAGGAACACGTCGTGCAGCGCGCCGTCGATGCGCTCCACAGTGACCGAGGATCCGAGCTTGAGGGATGCCTTGGCGATGTCGTCCACGACCAGCACCGTGTCGGCGCGGGTGAGCGCATCGCTCCACCGGGTCGGGATCGCCGTGTGCGCCGACAGCAGCACGCAGATCGGCTCGTCGATCGACAGTCCCGCCGCAATCTGCGCGTGCCCGGCGACGATCGCGTGCATCCAGCCCACATGCACCGTCATCGTGCGTGCCGGCCGCCACTCGGCGACGGCCTCGATGGGGTCGGCCGGGTCGGCGGCCTCGGCCTGCGCCCGCGCGTAGAAGCCCAGATCCGCCTGCGGCCACGCGTCGTGCGGGCGCAGGCGCGAGTGCAGCTCCAGCATCGGCGAGATCGCGGCGCGCGTGGCCCCGGTGAGCTGGAACTCCAGCCACGGGCTGTTCAGCACCACCGCATCGGCGGCGCGCGGGTGCCGGTGTGCCCACAACGACAGGATGAGCCCGCCCATGGAGTGGCCGACCAGCACGAGACGGCGGGTGCCGCCAGCATCCATCGCCTCCAGCGCCGCCGCGATGTCGGCGTCGTATTCGGTCAGATCGGTGATGAAGCCGGGCGTCTGCCCGTCACGCAGGCTGCGTCCGTACTTGCGCAGGTCGAGTGCGTAGAACCGTGCGCCGCGATCGGTCCACAGCTTCGCGAATCGGCGGTTGAAGAAGTAGTCCGACCAGCCGTGCACGTACAGCACGTCGACGTCGTGCAGCGGGAGCGGCCAGAAGTGGCGGCGCGGCTGATGCCGCACGATCGTCGCGACGATCGGTCCTTCGGCATCCTCGCCCAGGGGCAGCGTGCGCTGCGCGAATCCCGCCCCGAGGATGTCGGGGGCCCAGTCGCTCACGCCCTCATCCTAGGCAGGGGCGCGTGCGATCACCGCTCGTCTGGGCGAGATATGCGAACCATCTCTTCGCGCGGCACGACCTTGATGCGGGCGCGGCCCACGGCCTCGCCGAGGGCGATCTCGTGGTCGTCGAGACGATGCCAGCCGTCGAGGTCGGTCCACTCGATCCCGCGCTCGGCGAGCAGCGCGGGGATCGCCGCCTCGGACGGGTCCGTCGGCTGCCACCATGTGCCCTGGCCGTTGATGAGGTGGCGCACGGTCTCCATCGCATCGGACTTGGTGTGTCCGATGAGCCCGACCGGCCCGCGCTTGATCCAGCCCGTCGCGTATACCCCGGGCACGCGCTCATTCGAGGACTTCTCGAGCACCTGCCCCTCGCGATTCGGGATGACCCCGTGCCGCTTGTCGAAGGGCACGCCGGGCAGCGGCGAGCCGAAATAGCCGACCGCGCGGTACACGGACTGCACGGGCAGCTCGCGGATCTCGCCGGTGCCGACCACGCCGCCCTCGCCATCGGGCCGGGTGCGTTCCCAGCGCAGCGCGGTGACGCAGCCGTGGTCGTCGGTGACGATCTCGCGCGGGAGCGCGTAGAAGTGCAGATGCAGGCGACGGGATGCCTCGCCCGGCGCGTTGTCGACGGTCGGCCGTTGCCGCCACGACTGCAGCACCCGATCGATCACCATGACCTGCTTGTTGCTGGCGATGGCGTCGAGCGAGGCCTGGTCGTACTCGAAATCCTCGTTGTACACGACCATGTCGACATCGCGCAGCTCGCCGAGCTCCCGCAGCTCGAGCGGCGTGAACTTCACGTTGGCGGGACCGCGACGCCCGAAGATGTGCACATCGGTGACGGGGCTGGCCACCAGTCCGTCGTAGACGTTCTGCGGCACCTCGGTGGGCAGCAGGTCTTCGGGGTGCTTTGCGAGCATGCGTGCGACGTCGAGCGCGACGTTGCCGTTGCCGAGCACGGCGATCGACTCGGCGTCGAGCGGCCATGTGCGGGGCACGTCGGGGTGACCGTCGAACCAGCTCACGAAGTCGGCGGCGCCGAACGAGCCCTGCGCGTCGATGCCCGGGATGTCGAGCCCCGCGTCGCGCACGGCGCCGGTGGCGAAGATCACCGCGTTGTAGTGGCGTTTGAGATCGTCGAGGGTGATGTCGCGCCCGAAGTGCACGTTGCCGAAGATGCGGATGTCACCGCGGTCGAGCACGTCGCGCAGTGCGTTGATGATGCCCTTGATGCGCGGGTGGTCGGGCGCGACCCCGTAGCGCACGAGTCCGTATGGGGCCGGCAGCTGCTCGAACAGGTCGATCGAGACGTCGAACTTACGCTCGGCCTTCAGCAGGATGTCTGCGGCGTAGATGCCCGCGGGCCCGGCGCCCACGATGGCAAGCCTCAGCTTGGTCATGTCTTCCTTCGTGTCGGGATGAGTCAGCTCGACCGGTCGGCCACGGCCTGCGCGAAGCGCGTGAGCGCGTCGCGCACCGGCCCGTCCGGGAGCGGTTCGAGTGCGGCGATCGCTTGCAGCGACCATTCGTTCGCCAGCAGGCGCGTGGCCTCGGTCGCCGGGTTGCCGCGCAATTCGGCGAGCGGTCCGTCGAGCAGCGCCGGGTCGGCGCCGTCAGCGATCCGATCGACACCCTCGTCGATGCGGGCGTGCAGATCGACCGACGCCGCGTCGTCCTGCCGACCGAGCAGCAGATACGGCATCGTCGGCACGCCAGCCCGCAGGTCGGTGCCGGGCACCTTTCCGGTCTCGTCTGGGTCGGCCGACAGGTCGATGACGTCGTCGAGCAACTGGAACGCAACGCCTGCCCGCTCGCCGAACTCGACCATGGCGGGCACGAACTCCTCGGCACCGCCCGAGAAGACGACCCCGGCCTCGGCGGCGGCGGCGATGAGCGAACCGGTCTTGTCGGTCAGCACCTGCAGATAGAACTCGACGGGGTCGTCGCCGGGCTGCGGGCCGACCGTCTCGTGCAACTGGCCGAGCACGAGCCGCTCGAACGTGTCGGCCTGCAGACGCTGCGCGCGTTCGCCGTGACGCGCCATGATCTGGCTGGCCCGGGAGAAGAGCAGGTCGCCGGTGAGGATCGCGACGTTGTTGCCCCACACCGCATGGGCACTGGGCACCCCGCGGCGCACGTCGGCGTCGTCCATGACGTCGTCGTGGTACAGCGATCCGAGGTGCGTGATCTCGAGTGCGGTGGCGACCTCGACGACCGCGTCCCCGGTGCCCTGACCGAGCTGAGCGGCGAGCAGAACGAGCATGGGGCGCACGCGCTTGCCGCCGGCCTCGTAGAGGTATCGCCCGGTGGTGTCGGCCATCCCGTCGGTGAACGTCAGCTCGTCGGCCAGCTTCTCCTCCACCCGCTGCAGCCCCGCCTCGATGGTGCGCAGCAGCATGCGGGAGCGCACGCCGGCGAACACGCGCTCGGTCAGTCCGAGGCGGCTCGCCGTGCGCGGCACGGAGGAGCTCGGGGTCACCCGACCAGCCTACCCGCGCGCGCGAGGGGCCTTGCGGCCGCGGTGCAGTGCGACGATCCCCAGCGACAGGTTGCGGTAGGCGACGTCCACCCACCCCGCCTCCCGCAGCCAGGCGGCGAGCGCCGGCTGGTCGGGCCAGTCGGCGATCGACTCGTTCAGGTACTCGTACGCCTCGGCGTTCGAGCTGATGACACGGGCCACGGCCGGCAGCACGCGGCCGTTGTAGAAGCGGTAGAGCGAGCCGAACAGCGGCGAGGGCGGGTGCGAGAACTCGCAGATCACGATCCGCCCGCCGGGCCGGGTGACCCGCAGCAGCTCGGCGAGCGCCTTCTTCGGCCCGTGCACGTTGCGCAGTCCGAACGACATCGTGACGGCATCGAACTCGTCGTCGCCGAACGGCAGGTCGGTGGCGTCCGCCTCGACGAACGAGAGACTGTGGATGCCCCCGTACCGCCGCTCACCCTCGGCGATCATCCCGGGCGAGAAGTCGGCGGCCACCACCTGCGCGCCGCTGCGCGCGAGCGCAACGCTGCTGGCGCCGGTGCCGGCGGCGAGGTCGAGGATGCGTTCGCCGGGCCGGGGGGCGATCACCCGGCGTACCGCGACCCGCCACAGGCGGTCGTTGCCCAGGCTCAGTACGTCGTTGGTGAGGTCGTACCGGGGGGCGACCTGGTCGAACATGCCGCTGACGCGCCCGGGGTCCTTGCCGAGGTCGGCGCGGTTGGGCTCGGCGGGGGTCACCCGACGAGTCTAGATGAGTGCGCACGATCGGCCGGTGCCCAGAACAGGCGAGGTGACCGAGAACAGGGTGCGTTCGTGGCATCCGTCATGCTCCGGGTCACGATGCATGTTCTCGGTACGCCGGGCCGGTGTCGGCAGCGGCACGGCGCCGTGCTCAGCCGGCCAGATCGGCGAGCCGGGCGAGCCAGCCGTCGGCCGTGGCACCGTCGAACGGTGCCGTGCCCGAACGCACCCGACGCTCGAGGTCGACGGCGAGCTGCTCGATGCGGGCCACGAGGTCGAGCGGGTACCCCAGGGCGATGCGATGCTCGTCCCATTCGTCGCGGTCTTCGATGTAGACGTCTCCGGGCTGGCGCAGCACGCCTTCGCGGTCGACGTACGGCTCGACGGGCACGCGCTGGACGACGTCGAGGTCCATATCGATGCCGGCCGGGCTCCCCTCGGCCGACCAGCCGACGTCCCAGGCAAGGTCGATGTACACGCGGGTGCGGTGCGGGGGCGGGTTATGGGTGAACGCATAGTCGCCGGTGGACGGCATGAGCGTCACGCACGGCTCGGTGGGCACGATCTCGCGCCCCGGGCGCGTGCTCGGCCAGCCGACCGGCTGCCCGAACCAGTCACCCCATTCGTCACTGCCGAGGTAGAGGCAGTCGCGCTGCCAGTGCGGAGTGCCATCCCACTTCCGCCAGCGGAACACGAGCCGCGTGCCGGGCACGGGACGAGTCGGTGCGGTCACGCGTCAAGTCTAGGCTGGAAGGGTGACACCACCCGTTCGTCTGCGCGTCCGGACGCGCGAGATCGACGCGATCGAGGACCTCCTCCCCTACACGTCGCCGCACGCCCCGCTCGCCTGGCTGCGCCGGGGCGACGGCATCGTCGGCATCGGCGACGTGATCCGCATCGAGGCGGGCGGGCATCGCCCGGCACCGGGGGGGATGCCGCGCACGACCACGATCGCGCAGGCCTGGCGCCAGGCGGCCGAGCACGCCGAGATCGACGATGAGGTGCAGCTGCCCGGGACAGGGCTGGTCGCCTTCGGCGCACTGACGTTCGACGAGGACTCGACGGCGGCGAGCACGCTGGTCGTGCCCCGTGTGGCCGTCGGGCGCCGGGAGGGCCGCAGCTGGATCACGCAGATCGCCTCCGGCCGCGGCGCCGCCGCGGATGCCGCCCCCGAGCCCACGCCGTACGGCCCCTACTGGGCGGGAACCCTGGGCCCCGGCGCCCTGGCGCCGGACGGATATCAGGATGCCGTGCGTCGCGGTCTCGCGGCGATCGCCACGGGCGAGGTCGGCAAGGTCGTGCTCGCCCGCGATCTGGTCGGCTCGGTGCCGTCCGGCGCCGACCTGCGCCGACTGGCCCGGTCGCTGAGCACCGGCTATCCCGACACATGGACCTTCGCCGTGGACGGCATCATCGGCGCGAGCCCCGAGACGCTGGTCACCGTGCGCGGCGGCACCGCGACCGCGCGGGTGCTCGCGGGCACCGCGCCGCGGGGAGCCGACGCCGACGGCGACGGTGCGGCATCCCTCGCCCTGGCCACCAGCGCCAAGGATCTCGACGAGCACCAGTACGCGGTGCAGAGCGTACTCGCCGCCCTGCGCCCATTCGCTGCGGCGGTCGCCGCGGCCGAACAGCCGTTCACGCTCAAGCTGCCCAACCTGTGGCACCTGGCCACCGACCTCGAGGCCGAGCTCGGCGACGGCGCGACGGCGCTCGACCTCGTCGCGGCGCTGCACCCGACCGCCGCGGTGGCGGGAACGCCGACGAATGCCGCCCTGGCCCTCATCCGTCGCATCGAACCGTTCGACCGCGGCCGCTACGCCGGACCGGTGGGCTGGGTCGACGCGCACGGCGACGGCGAGTGGGCCATCGCCCTGCGCTGCGCGCAGTTCGGCTCCACCGCCCGCACCGATGGCGCGAGCTGGTCGATCGATGGCCGCGACGGCATCCCGGTCACCGCACACGCCGGTGCGGGCATCGTCACCGGCAGCGATCCCGAGACCGAACTGCTCGAGACGCGGGTGAAGTTCCGCCCGATCGTCGACGCCCTGGCCTGATCAGGTCGCGGCCAGGCGCGCTCGCTCGACCTCGAGGTCGTAGGGTGCGTCGGGCCAGCGCGGCCCGATCTGCTGCAGCGCCTGCAGCAGCAGTGCCTGCACGGCCAGACGTGCGTACCACTTGCGATCCGCCGGCACGACGTACCACGGGGCGTGCTCGGTCGATGTGCGCTCGAACACCGTCTGATACGCGTCCATGTACGCCGGCCACAGTTCGCGCTCATCGACGTCGCCCGGGTTGTACTTCCAGTACTTGTCGGGGCGAACGAGCCGCTCGCCGAGCCGTGCCTTCTGCTCGTCGCTCGAGATGTGCAGCATGACCTTCACGATGCGCGTGCCCGATGCGACGAGGTTCTTCTCGAAATCGTTGATCGCGCCGTAGCGCCGCTCGATCTCGTCGGCGGGAGCCAGTTGGCGCACGCGGCCGATCAGCACGTCTTCGTAGTGTGAGCGGTCGAAGACGCCGATCATGCCCGCGGCCGGCAGCTTCTTCTCGATGCGCCACAGGAAGTCGTGCGCGAGCTCTTCGGGCGTGGGCTTCTTGAACGCCGCCAGCCGCACGCCCTGCGGGTCGACCGACCCGACGACGTGGCGGATGATGCCGCCCTTGCCCGCGGTGTCCATCGCCTGCAGCACCAGCAGCACCGCGGCGGCAGCGGGCGGTGTGCCCACCATGCTCTGCGCATACAGGCGCTCCTGCAGCTCGTCGAGCTCGGCCGAGCCGTCGATGAGATCGTCGGCCGCGTGCTTCTTCGAGCGTCCGTAGCCCGGCGTGCTCGAGGCATCCACGCTCGACAGTCGAAAGCCCTGCCCAACCCGCAGCAGTGTGCCGACATCACCGTTCCAGTGCTTCTGGCTCTTCGCGATCATGTCCCCATCATGGCCTGTCAGCGCGCCAACGGCACGTCGATGATGTGCCGCCTGGCGGGGGCGAGCAGCGCCTGGTCGAGCTCTGCCCGCGTCGACACCCGCGTGTACTGCCACCCGTAGGCGGCAGCGAGCGGCGCGAGCTGCACGGTGTGCGGCGTGTAGAGCACCCGGTCGCGGTCGTCGTCGCCGGCGAGCCGCGCCACCTCGAGGGTGTCGAAGATCGTTCCACCGCCGTCGTCGCCGACGATCACCTGCAGGCGCGGTTCGGGCTCACCGGGCGGCAGCAGCAGCGCACCGACGTCGTGCAGCAGCGTCAGGTCGCCGAGCAGCACGCGCGTGACGCCGGGCCGCCCTTCCGCCTGACTGGCCAGCGCGATACCGGCGGCCGTGGCGATGGTGCCGTCGATGCCGGCGAGGCCCCGGTTGGCGTGCACGGGCACCTTCTTGCCCGCCAGCACGTCGTCGGCGACCCTCACGAGCCGCGACGACCCGAACATCAGCCGGTCGTGCGGCCATGTCGCCCGCCACACCGCGTCGACCAGCACAGCCCGGTCGATCGGCTGGCGCACGGCGGCCAGCTCTGCCGCGACGGCGTCGAGACGGTCGTGCCGTTCGGTCGAGAAGAGTCCGTGCAGATCCGGAGCCGGCGGGGCGAGATCGATGGATGCCTCATGCCCGGCACGCAGCCACGCCTGCAGCCATGCACGGTCGGGGTCTCCTTCG
The DNA here is from genome assembly GCF_047971895.1 of Microbacterium sp. Lineage (GTDB taxonomy): Bacteria > Actinomycetota > Actinomycetes > Actinomycetales > Microbacteriaceae > Microbacterium. The sequence goes on along the minus strand of NZ_JBKEAF010000059.1, from coordinate 25 downwards.
CCGACCGCGACGGCGGAGACGGTGC